>JBOGVK010000085.1:0-26334 GCA_050692375.1 Actinomycetota bacterium | reverse complement strand
CCCCGCTCGCCCGCCGCGATCGGGATGCGCGTTGGGCGCACAACGAGTTCCTCCAGCAGGGCGTGGAGCTCGGATGGACAGGGGTGGCGCTCGTCGTGCTGCTGTTCCTGTGGGGGTTCGTCCGCCTCGGGATGCATCCGGCGCCCGACATCATCGTCGCGCTCGGCGCGGCGTCGCTCGCGGCGCTCGGCATCCACGCGAGCGTCGACTACGTGATGCACTTCCCCGCCGTCCCATTGACCGCGGTCGCGCTCGTCGCCACCGCCCAGTCCGTCCAACGCAGGAGACCCAGACGTGACCATGAAGACCCTCGCAAGGAAGGCCTCGAAAGCGACGCTTACCCCGTTTGGGTGGCCGGCGCGTCGTCGCTCTGGTGACGTCGTCGTCCTGCTGTACCACCGGGTGGGACGCGGCGCCTCCGAGATCGAGCTCACACCGGAGGTCTTCCGCAGCCAGATGGAGGACCTCGTCGCGAGCGAACGGGTCTTGACGCTCGACGCCCTCCTCACGGGTGATCCCGACGGCGGCGTGGTCGTCACCTTCGACGACGGCTATCGCGACTTCCACGACGCGGTATTGCCCGTGCTGACCGATCTGAACGTTCCGGCGACGCTCTACCTGGCGACCGGCCTGGTTGCGAACGGAGCCGGAGATCCGGCGCCGGACGCCCTCACGTGGTCGCAGCTGCGCGAAGCGATCGACACGGGCCTCGTCACGATCGGATCGCACACGCACGGACACGCGGACCTCTCACATGCGACCGAGTCCGAGGCGGAGTCGGAGATGCGGCGGAGCAAGGAGCTGATCGAGGATCACTTACAAGCGTCGTGCGAGCATTTCGCGTACCCGTGGGCGATCGGCGGGGGCGCCGCCGACCGCGTGGCTCGGCGACTGTTCCGGACCGCGGCCCTCGACGCCTGGCGGACGAACCGCGCGGGGCGGATCGATCCGTATCGGCTCGGCCGGGTGCCGATCCTGAAGAGCGACGGTCGATTCTTCTTCCGCCGCAAGGTCCATGGAGGGCTCGACTCCGAGGCCTGGCTGTACCGGGCGCTCGGGCGAGGTCCGTGGGGTCGCGCGTGAGCGCGCCGCGCGTCGCGCACGTGACGACGGTCGATCTGAGTCTCAGGTTCCTGTTGCTCCCGCAACTCCGCGCGCTCCGCGACGCCGGGTTCGACGTCTCGACGATCAGCGCGCCGGGCCCCTGGGTGCCCGAGCTCCAGGCCGAGGGTTTCCGGCACATCCCGTGGATGCACGCCACCCGTTCGTGGGATCCCCGCGAGGACGTGCTCGCGTTCCGCGAGCTGCTCGCGATCTTCCGGCGCGAACGGTTCGACCTGGTGCACACCCACAACCCGAAGCCGGGGGTGATGGGCCGCGTCGCGGCGCGGCTCGCCGGCGTGCCGTGCGTGATCGACACCGTGCACGGCCTCTACGCGACGCCGGACAACGGCCTGGGCCGGCGTCTGCCGGTGCTCACCGCCGAGTGGGTCGCGGCCAGGTTTAGCGACCTAGAGCTGTATCAGTCGGCCGAGGACCTGGCGTGGGCGCGGCGGCTCCGCGTGACGCGGCCCGGCCGATCGATCCATCTGGGGAACGGGATCGACCTCTCGCAGTTCTCGCCCGACCTCGCGGGCGAGGAGCGCGTCCGCAAGCTTCGCTCCGAGCTCGGGATCGCAGAGGACGAGCTGGTCGTCGGGACCGTCGGACGGATGGTGCGGGAGAAGGGGTACCTCGAGCTCTTCGAGGCCGCACGGATCATCCGCTCGTCTCGGCCGAACGTCCGGTTCCTGGTCGTGGGGGACCGCGATGCCGACAAGGCGGACGCCGTCAGCCAGGACGAGATCCTGGCGGTCGGAGGCGACTTCGTCTTCGTCGGATGGCGCGAGGACGTCGCGGACCTGATGGCGCTGATGGATGTGTTCGCGTTGCCGTCGTGGCGTGAGGGGATGCCGCGGTCGGCGATCGAGGCCGCGGCGAGCGGGGTGCCACTGGTGCTCACCGACATCCGCGGGTGCCGCGAGGTGGCGCGGGACGGGGTGGAGGGTCTGCTGGTCCCCGTCCGCGACCCGCGACGGCTCGCCGAGGCGATCCTTCGTCTCTTGGAAGACCCGGCGCTCCGTCGCCGGCTGGGCGCGGCGGCGCGTGCGCGCGCCGAGAGCCGGTTCGACGAGCGAAGGGTCGCCGCGACCGTCGTCGAGGCGACCACGTCGTTGTTGGCGGGCGCCGATCGGCTGGACGCTTCGAGTCGAGGCGACGTCCGGGTCCGTCCCGCGCGGATGACGGACGCGGCGTCGTTCGCGAGGCTCCACCGCGAGTCGATGCCGACCGCGTTCCTGCCCACCCTCGGCGACCGGTTCCTGCGGAGGCTCTACCGGACGATGGTGCTCGACCCGGAGGCGGTCACGCTGGTGGCTGACGAAGGCGGCCGCGTGGTGGGCTTCGCCGCCGGGGTCCCGTCGACCGGGGCGTTCTACCGGCGGTTCGCGCGACGCGACGGCCTCATGGCGGGACTTGCGGCGGCGCCGCGGTTGGTCCGCCCGTCGGTGCTGAGGCGCGTGATCGAGACCGCCCGGTATCCGTCGAGCATGGACGGTGTGCCGGACGCCGAGCTGCTGTCGATCGCGGTCGAGAGCGTGCGACGCTCGAACGGCGTGGGGAGCGCGCTCGTCGACGGCATCGCTCGCGGGCTCGCCGCCCGCAACGTGGAGGCGTTCAAGGTGGTCGTCGGCGCGGACAACGACGGCGCGAACCGGTTCTACGACCGCATGGGGTTCACCTCCGGGGGACGGATCGACGTGCACGACGGTGTGCCGAGCAACGTCTGGGTGATGACGTGTCCTTCGTGATCGCCGCCGTGGCGGCGGCGACGCTCGTGCCGCTGATCGCACGGATCGGTTCCCGGCTGGGGCTGGTCGATCACCCGGGCGAGCTGAAGATCCACGCTCGTCCCGTCCCACTGACCGGCGGTCCGGCGGTGGTGCTCGCGGTGCTACTGGGGATGGGTCTCACCGGGCACGGGGAACCGTGGATCGCCGCGGCGACCTGTCTCGCCCTGGGCGGCGGCATGGTCGACGACGCGCGCGAGCTCCCTCCGTGGGTCCGTCTGGTCGTGCAGGCGGCCGCCGGCGCGCTGCTCGTCGCCGGAGGCCTGCGACTGGAGCCGCTCGGCGCGCTCGGGGGACCGGCGCTCGTCCTGGCGACGGTCGCCTGCTGCAACGCCGTGAACATGATCGACGGCCAGGACGGGCTGGCGGGCGGGCTGGGCGTCGCCGCGGCGCTCGGTCTGGCCGGGGTGCTCGCGACGTTCGGCCGTTCGGCCGTCCTCCACCTCGCCGTCGCCGGCGCACTGGTCGGGTTCGTGATCTGGAACCGTCCTCCGGCTCGCGTGTTCCTCGGGGACGGCGGCGCGTACGCGGTGGGGGTGCTGCTCGCCGCATCAGCGTCGCTCGTGAGCGCCGATGGATGGCATGGGCTGCTCGCGGCCGGCGCGTGCCTGGGCGTGTTCGCGTACGAGCTCGTCTCTTCGATCGTCCGACGGCTGGTGTCGGCGTCGCCGGCGATCCGCGGGGACCGCGATCACTCGTACGATCGGCTCGCTTCCCGTCTCGGCTCTCGAGCCCGATCCACGCTCGTGATGTTCGCGCTCGGAGCCATCGCATCGCTCGTGGGCGTCGCCGTCGACCGGGTCGGTTCGGTCGCCGCCCTCGCGCTGGTGGCGACGGTCGCGCTCGTCACCGCGTTGCTCGATGTCCGCCTCCTCCCGGTCTCCGCCGTGAAAGGAGATGCATGAACACGGAACCGCTCGACGACCCTGCGCTCTCAGGAAGCATCCCGCTCGCCCGGCCGCGCGTGGCAGATCCCGCGCGCGTGGCCGCCGACATCGAGGCGATCCTGCGAAGCGGGGTGCTCACGAACGGGCCCTACGTGCGGCGGTTCGAGGAGGAGGCGGCCGCGTACCTCGGCGTGAAGCATTGCGTCGCGGTGGCGTCGTGCACCTCCGGGCTCATGCTGGTGCTCCGCGCCGCCGAGCTCTCCGGCGACGTGATCGCGCCGTCGTTCACGTTCGCCGCCACGGCGCACGCGATCGACTGGAACGGGCTGCGGCCGGTGTTCGCCGACATCGACCGCCGGACGCTCACGCTCTCGCCGGCCTCCGTCGAGCGGGCGATCAGCATGCGCACATCGGCGATCCTGGCGACGCACATCTACGGGACGCCGTGCGACGTGGAGGGTCTGCAAGTGCTGGCGGACGAGGCCGGGGTGCGGCTGTTCTTCGACGCGGCGCACGCGTTCGGGTCCATCCACGGCGGGACGAAGGTCGGCGGCTTCGGCGACGCCGAGGTGTTCAGCCTCTCGCCGACGAAGGTCGTCGTGGCCGCGGAGGGTGGGCTCATCGCGACGAACGACGACCTGCTGGCCGAGCGGTGCCGGATCGGGCGTGACTACGGGAACCCCGGCGACTACGACTGCCGGTTTGTCGGGCTGAACGCCCGCATGTCCGAGCTGCACGCGGCGACCGCCCTCGCCTCGCTCAGCGATCTGGACGAGCGCCTGGCGGAGCGGAACCGGTTGGCGGCCGCCTACACCGCGGAGCTCTCCGACGTCCCGGGGATCATCATCCCGGAGGTCTCGACCGGCGACCGGAGCACGTACAAGGACTACTCGATCCTGGTCGATCCCGAAGGCTTCGGCCTGGATGCGGGAGCCGTCGGCAGGGCGCTGGCTCTAGCCGGGGTAGAGACGAGACGCTACTACTCTCCGCCCGTCCACGCCATGCAGGCGTATCGCTCGGTATCCGGAGCGACCGGGGTGCTGCCGGTGACCGAGTGGGCTTCTCAGCGCGCGCTCACGCTCCCGCTCTGGGTCGGGTTGAAGGATGCGCAGGTCAAGGCGGTCGCCGGCCGGATCCGCCGGATCCGACCGTAGGCCGGGGCAGAGCCTCTACGGGGCGCTGGGGCAGGAAAGATACGGTGCCCGGCCCATGGCCTCCGGCACCTTGCCGCATACCTTGACAGCACCACCAGACGAGTTGGGGGAGACGGTTATGGACAAGCCGGAGAAGCGCATCGATCTGAACAGCGAACTGGGCATGAGCCGTCGTGACCTGCTGCGGCGGAGCGCCATCGTCGGCGGCACCCTGCTGTGGGTCGCTCCCGCGATCGAGAGCATCGCGCCGAAGGCGTTCGCGCAGACGCGAACACTGGCGCCGAGCTCGCCCGGATGCGCGGCCTGCTACTGCTGGAACACGAAGAACGGCCACCTGAAACACGACACGGCCCTCCACGGCGGCATCCATTCGGGCGGATTGCTCAACTCGGAGGACTGCGCGAACTACTGCCTCAGCGTGGCCACGGATCCCAAGGGGAAGCACTTCACGAATTCGATCTACTGCTCGGGTCCCGCGAACTGCGAGGGCGTGGCGAAGGATGACCTGGATGGCACGCTCCCAGCGTCGATCTCGTGTTCGAACCCGTCCACGTTCACCCGTCTCACGGGACCGGACGCCAACTATGGCGTGATCTGTTGCGATAACTAGCTCCTGGTACACCAGATACCGCACCTCGAAACGGCACGCGGGCTTCGGCCCGGGTGCCGTTTTCTTTCTTCAGAAGGTGGACGCCATGTATGGATCTCATCGGAACGGGTTGGACGGCGCTTGCCTTCAGGCGTTCCGATTGGCCGGCTACGAGTTCAGCGTCTCGAGCGATTGTCCCGAGATCGTCGACAGAGTCGGACGGCTCTTCGCCGGCTGCCGTACGGCGCGCGTCGGATCCTCGGCCGATGCGTACGAGTTCCGGCCATCTCGCGGGAGCGACGGAGCGAACGTCGAGCTCATCCTTCGCGACAGGCGCGTCGCACGTGGACCGCTCGAAGCGGCGATCGACCGCCTGATCTGGGACACCAGCACGCGCGCGTTCGAATCCGGCCACTACCTCTACGTCCACGCCGGGGTCGCCTCGTGGGGCGGCCAAGGAGTGATGCTTCCCGCACCTCCTGATCACGGGAAGTCGACCACGGTCGCCGCGCTGGTTCGCGCGGGCTTCGACTTCCTGAGCGACGAGGCCGCGGCGTTGGACCTCACGGACGGGACGGTCCATCCGTTCCCGCGTCCGGTGTCGCTGTCGAGCGCCTCGCTGGAAGCGCTCGAAGGATCCGGGCGAGGGATCCCCGATCCAACCGATCCCCACACCGACGAGGAGCATCGGATGGCTCCCGACGATCTTCGCCCGGGGGCTCTGGGGATCGCGTGCCGCGCGAGGTTCATCGTGGCGCCCTCCTATCGAGCGGACGACCGCACCCGGCTCGAGCCGGTGGATCGAACCGAGATGCTTCGATTGCTGGTTGAGCAGACCTTCAACCTCACCACGTTCGGCGGCGACGGGTTCCGTTTGCTCGGGGACGTGGTGCGCGGCGCTGAGTGCTATCGATTGACGATCGCCGATCTCCCGACGGCTGTGCACGCGATCCGGGGATTGTTCGAGAAGGCAGGAACATGACCGATCGAGACGGGCGATCGACGGTGCTCTTCGTGGTCTTGGCTGCCGGGCTGGGAGGCTCGACCCGGAGCGTCGCGACCGTGCTCGCGCACCTCGATCCCGTCCGGGTCCGCCGCGTGCTCTCGACGCCTCCCTACGGAAGGTTCCTCGACCTCGTGAACGAGCGCGGGCTCGCCGATGCGCTCGTGCCCCTTCCCGCCAACCGCGGAAGGTTCCGACGAATCTCGCGCGTGTGGGCTGCGTGGCGTGTGGCCGCGTGGCTGTGGAGCAACCGCCCGATCGCGGCGATCCATGTCAACGGTCCGGAAGAGCTCAACGTCGTGGCTCTGGCGGCGCGCGTCTTCCGGATCCGCGTAGTCGTCTGGAGCCATGCGCGCGGGGTTTCCCCGTGGATGCGCAGGCTGAGCTGGCTGTGGCCGCACGTCCTGCGCGACGTGACGTTCGCCGCCGTGTCGCCGCTCGCGCGTCAGGTGCTCGTGGACGGCGGCTTGGCGCGAACCGGTGACGTGGAGATCGTGCCCAATCCGATCGACCCGGAGGACGTGGTCGGTGTTCCCGATGGTCACGACGGACTGGTGGTGGGCTACCTCGGGTCGGACGCGGCGTACAAGGGGTTCCAGTTCTTGCCCGCGATCATCGAAGCGGTCGAGCACCTACCGGTCCGGTGGCTGGTCTTCGCCGATCAACATCCGAGCAGCGATTCGGTGGTGTGGGAGAAGCTGAACCGCCTCCCAGCTGAAACGGTGACGGTGGTCGGCAAAGTCGACAATGTCCGCGAGGCGTACGCCCGATGCGACGTCGTGCTCTGCCCGTCGCTCCAAGAGTCGTTCTGTCGGGTTGCGGCGGAGGCGATGCTGAATGGCCTCCCGGTCGTAGCGAGCGATCTGGAGCCCCTCAGGGATCTCCTTGGAGAGGAGGAAGCGGGGCTCCTGTTTCCGCCCGGCGATGTCCACGCCGCCGCCGCCATGTTCGGGCGGCTGGCGGCCGACGAACACTTAATGAAGCGCCTCGGGGAGCGCGGACGCGAGCGAGCCGGAGTCTTTGACCCGAGCGCGGTCACCCGCCGGCTGGCCGCGCTGTACAGCGTCTCCATCGCGCCAGCATCACCCAGCTCGTCTGGGGAAGACGCGATACCCGTATCGTCTGAGTAGTGGCAGCGAGATGATCGTCGAGATCACGCGATCTCGTTGGGGTTGCTGCTCGAGCCACTCCGTGTCTTCCCGAAGCGCGACGGTTCCAGTTCGGAAGCGATCCGGATTGCCGCCAGCAGTGTGGCCAGGATTCAACATGATCGTGCGACCGTCTACGAACGGGAGTTCCGATCTTTCTTCCCCCAGCATGTGCAAGATCCCTCGGAGTGTTTGACGTGGTTTGTCGACGAAGGTCTCATAGCGGACGAGCATGGAATTGGATGGATCGTGACGACGTCTTACGGCCTCCACAGAGACGTTCTCGAGGACCCAGTTCCTGGCGACAACGACCGGCGAGAGTTGCGCCATGTCTGGCCGACCGCCGCGCGTTGGCGAGGTCTTGGTCCGTCGCCACGAGTACGCAACGGCCCGCGGATCACGCACGAGTTGAACGTAGAACGGCTGGATCGACGGAAGCAAGCGCAGTAAGGCGGCGTCGGCATGTCGCTTGGAAGAATCCACGATGACCCCAGCTCCAGCGACGTCCGCGATCGAGACATACAGACGAGATGCAGCCTCCGAATAGTCGCGCAACGGCTTCCAGTCGAGTTCTTGACCGCGCCTCGCTCGGAGCATGTACGGCACGTGCCGAAGACGGATCACCTCACGCTGGAGCCGGAACACCTCCGCCGGATCAAGGGAACCGTCGCCGTGATCGCGGAGCGCCTCCTTTAGGACGGATCGCCAGAAGTCGCATTCACCGATCGGGAGGCCGCATCCACAGAGCCGCCCTCTCTGCAGTCCTCTTCCCCAGATGGTCCGCAGCTCCCCTGCATGGAAGAACCCGTCCAGCTCACCGAGCACGTTCCCCAGGACCGTGCTCCCGCTGCGCCCGCATCCGCCGATGTATAAGACCTTGACGCCGTGAGCATCGTCATTGACCCGTAACGTACCCTCCATCCCATTCACGACGGAGACACGATAACGACTGCGGGCGGCATGCGAGAACGCATCCATCCGTCCTGGATAGCGAGGCGGTACGCCATGATCCCTGTCGAGGGGCGATCCTCCGCTACTGCTGACGACGGCGCCGCCACCTTTTTCACCGTGAGCGATGCAGGCTTCTTCCTCGGGACCGTCGCGCTGTTGAACTCCCTACGACTGACGGGCCATAGTCATAGGTTTGTCGTCCTCGATTGCGGTTTCTCCGCGGAGCAGCAGGCGATCTTGGCTCCTCACTGTCGTTTGATCCCTTTCGATCGAACCCTCGCGGTTTCACCGACCTGCTTTAAGCCTTTCCCGCATCTAGCAGATCCGACGGGTACCGTCGTGATCGTCGACAGTGACGTGATCGTCACCGGCTCTCTCAGGCCGATCATGGATCAAGCTGCTGCCGGGCGTGTGTGTGCGTTCGCGGATTCGTCACCGTTGCGCTGGTTCGGGGAATGGGAAAAACTCTTCGGCTTGCCCTCGCCACCACGACGGCAGACGTACGTCGGCTCGGGGTTCTTGGCACTGTCCGCGTCACGTTGGCCCGATCTCTTGCCTCATTGGTGGGCCTTGTGCCAAACGCTCTGGGGGAAACCGTTCGTGCGTGGCACGCGCGCCGATCCAACGCAGTTTCCGGATCAAGACAGTTTGAATGCCCTCTTGATGAGCGAGGTTCCGGCTGACGCGTTAGAAGTTCTACCCATCGAATGGACCCCTTTCGGGTCCCTCCTGACCCATGTCAGGGTTGAGGACGCCTCCCGCTTGAAGTGCTCGTGCAGAGGAGAACCGACGAAGCTGTTGCACAGTTCCGGTGAACCGAAGCCATGGGACCCACGCCTCCGATCTGCATGGGGGAAGTGGCGCCCCGCGTACGTCGGACTGCTGCGCCGCGTAATCGCGGCGCCCGACGTCACCGTCAAGGTTCCGGCGACGCAGCTTCCACTCTGGCTTCGGCCGGGCCTGCGAGGCGCCGCACTGGAACGCGCGATCAGTGTCACGGCCTCACTCCGTTATCGGACACACGGTCTGCGGCGTCGGATTAGTCGAAGGTTCACCCGGGATCATGCTTCGGTCACCCCGCCCATCGACGCGTGAGCCCAAGAGTGATCTAGGCGATGCCCCAGCCGTCGAAGCCCGCGCGCATGTATTGACGAAGGTGCCGGACGTCGTCACGCAAGAGCTCTTCGACCTTCGCGCGCGTCTCCATGGACACGACAGCTTGCCCTTCGCGAGGCGTCTCCGACACGAGACGCCCGCTCATTTTCCTGACAGACGTTGGCGCTCGATGAATGAGTCGTCGTCCCCAAGGCACCCGGCGGATGGCCCGAACCATCGGGCGGGGGATCCGCTTCTCCGACGTTCGGTAGAACTCCCTCTCCATCACGGATGGTTCCCAATAGGAGCTGTCGACTCCGAGGAACGCGAAGACGGTTCGCATGGTCGCCCTGCGATCGTCACGTAGGTCCTCGGACTTCAGGATCAACATCTGATCTCTGGTGAAATGGTCGAGGTAGCGTTCGACCTGCTGCGCGTATCGGCTGCTCTCGAGATAGACCGGTTCCGACAGCAGCGCGCGGTCGATGGTCGCAGTCTCATCCCCCCCGCTCAGTCGCTGCACGTAGTGGGAGCGCATACGTTCGATCGGATTCCGCACCAGATAGATGAGACGGACTTCCGGAATCACCTGGGCGATCCGTGAAGGCACCCCGCTCGCCTCGGGATAGGTCGTATAGCTGGCAGAGGCCTCGCCAAGAGCGATTGCCGTCCCCCCGTTGGCGAAATGTTCTTCGTACCAAGCCAAATCCTCGCCACCGCGGTGATTGAAGAAGTGCAGCTCTTTCGGGCTCGCCATGAAGACCTCGGGATGGTCGGCCAGATATTGATACAGACTGGTCGTCCCTCCCTTCATCGCACCGATGATGAGGAAGTTAGGCAGCGTCATCTTGCGAATGAGTATCCGTCGAGGAAGTTGAACGCCGCCATTCTCCCCTCCACCGACCCGATCAGTTTCTCGGTCCAGGGAGCCTCGTGGCGGCTCAGATGTGGGCTGGGGGCCACTACAGCGGCGCACGCATCCAAGTACTCCTCACTGATCGGTATGCCCAGGTCGGTACAGAGAGAACTGAGGCATCCTCTCGGATCTTTGATCAAGCCCTCATGTCGGATGTCGATCACGGATCCTGGAGCACTGCGCTCTTTGATGCCCTGCACGGTCCGGCACAACGCGAAGAATTGATCGCTCGCCTCCGCGAGCGTCTGATGCGTCCGGCGGCTCATCGTGGCGATGTTGTCGAAAGGATTCCGGGCTACATGGATCAGCCGAACGTCTTTGCCGGCCACGAGGCGCAGCCGCTCCAACAACTCGGGGTGTCGTCCGAGTCTGAGCGTCGTCACCCCACCTTTCTTGTCGCCGATGATTCGGAGCTGCTCATAGCGGCCCTGCCATTGCCCGGGCACGGAGTAGTCGAACTCGGTCCATCGTCGACCCGATCGGGTGAATTCGGCATCGCGCTGAAGGATCATCCAGTACAGCTGCTTCCTCCGATAGCCTGCCGACACGTACCGCAGAGCGTCGAGCTCGTGGGCAAGCACGACGTTGCGATGTGCATCCAGCAGCGAGCCCACCAGGCTGTGGCCGCTCCGTGGATAGCCGATGAACAAGCAGAACCTCTCGACCGAATCGAACATGTGGGAGTTCCTGAGACCTCCGAACGCAGCCGGAACGAACTGCAGCGCAGGCTCAAGCCTCTTATGCACTCGCCGGGATAGGTTCTTCACAGGCCCATTCTCTGCTTTGTGGCCCCAGTCTCACTAGTCTTGAGTCCTGGCAGACTCAAGTCTGGGTGTTGAGAGGACGAACATAGGAGAGGCATGAGGGGGAGAACGAGTTTGAGCAGGCTTCCTCGACGCGCACTCTTCATCTGCGTGCTGATCATGTGCGTCGCAGGCGTCCCGATCGGGGGAACCGTAGCGCAGGCGGATCCCGGCTTCCACATCCTGGTGGGTGGTGGTGGTGAGAAGCTCGTCGATCTGCTCCTGCCGGCTGCGGACGGCTGGGTGTTCGGCGACCGCATCGCTTATAGCTGCGCCTACTTCTACCTCAACCAAGATGGTACGAACGTCGCGAGGGTGACGATCGAACGCGCCGGAGGATACGACGCACAGATCAACGACAAGTACGGCGACGAACAGCATCCTCAAACCGCTTGTGGAACCGACCCAACACCGTTGACGTTCAGCCCGACGCCGGAGCCGTTCACCATCAACACGACGGCATTCACGCTCGGCGGTCTGCTGTCCGACGCCACATGGGCGACGGGGGGTTGCTTGGCCGGAGCGCCCTACGACTACCTGATCTACGACGGAGCGCCGATCGTGAAGGTGACGGTCGAGTCCCTCGGTGCGGCCGTCGGTCCCTGCCCTTCGCCCACGATCGGCTCGATCTCACCGACCAGCGGAGCTTTCGGAACATCCGTCGTGCTGAGCGGAACGGATCTTACCGGAGTGACGGGCGTCGCCTTCGACGGGGTGATCGCTCAGCAGTTCTCGGTGGATTCCGCGACTCAGCTCACGGTGGTGCTCCCTGACGGCGCGACGACCGGCCCCGTATCCGTGACCACCCCCGACGGCACCGTCAGCGGCTCAGGAAGGTTCACGGTGATCCACCAAGCGACGTTGAGGCTTCGGTTGCTGCGATCGGCTGGGGGCTTGTTAGCCTCCGGATCGATCCGGATCCCGGATGGGACCAAGGGGTGCTGGGCGGGGAGGCGCGTGATCATCGAGAACAAGGTCAACGACTCCTGGCACATGCAGGGAACCGCCGTGACTCGCTCGGACGGGTCGTTCCGCTACGGAGTGGACGCGATCCGGGGGTGGGTCCGGGGGCGCTTGAAACAATCTCGTCTCGACGGCGGGGACATCTGTGAGCCGGCACAAGACAGCGCTCACGCCCACTGACGGCGCCGATTCAACCGATAGGGCCCACTGTTCGCCTCATCGCCTCGAAGCGGGTATCGTCGTTGTGGCATCGATACGAGAGCGCCGACAGGCGGAGGAGAGCGCCGGCCGATAGACATCCGAAGGAGCGAGGTTGATGAGGAAGGCGGCGGTGGTCCTGGCGATGGTCCTCGCATGGCCCCTGCCATCGGCACCCGCAGTCGCTCGTCCGGCATGGTTCAGGATCCAGGCCTCCGCGAACGGAACCAAGGCCAAGTTCTCCTACCTCCTCTCACTCCCAGGCCAAGGGGGGGCAGAAACAGGCTGGACGGCAGGCGACCGTGTGGCGTATCGCTGCGCGTACGCGTTCCTCCGCTCAGGAGGTCAACTGGTCGCACGAGTGACCTTTACCCGCATCGAGTACGCGAACATCAACGACAAGTACATGGATGAAGGCTCGCGCTACTACGACGGGACGGTGTACACGGGTACCCACCATCAGCTGAACGACTGTCCCGGCGCGTCAGAGCCATACGTTGACGTCTCAGGCCCGATCGGCCCATTGCCGGTCGTGACCTTCGCTGACGCCGACTCATCATCGATCCTCGAGGTTCGCGACTATGCGCATGTCACACAGAACGGCGGTGGGATCCCGTGGCAGTTCAAGATCGTGTCGGCCACCCCCGACCGTGTGACCGTCGTGGGCTACCAGTCGGGCGAGCCCGCGCTTGCGATCTACTACGACCGTTTGTCGCCGAGCATCACGTTGACCAGCAACTTCACTAGCGGCTAGCAGGCGTCTGCCTCTTTGAAGCTCGGCTCAGGGACTTGGTGTCGGCGTGGTGGTGGACGAGCCCCCAGTCGTCGTGTCTGACGGGCTAGGGGAGTCGGGGCCCGTCGACCCTGAAGGGCTCGGGGAGTCGGAAGGGCTGGGGGAGTCCGACGGGCTGGGTGAGCTCGAAGGACTGGGACTGAGGAGCAGGGCGCCCGGGATCGCGCACACCATCAGGTCGATGTGGTCGATGTCTCGATACGCCCCGTACGCGTCCGCCGATCGGGCAGCGGTCACGCATCCGCCGGATGAGCTCCATCCCTGCCACCCACCGGTGCCGTTGTCGCTCATCACGGGCTGACCGAGGACGGGATCGGCGTTCACCTGAGGCGAACGCCAACAATGTCCCTCGATGTCGAACAGCGCCACCTCCGCCACCTCGTATCCCTGGCCGATGCAGACGGTCCACGAGGATCCACTCGGCGTCGAGGGAACCGGGAGGACGGGCGCGCAATCGATGGGTCCGACCTGCGAGAGGCACGTGTCGGATGAGGAGATCGGTCCGCCGCAGGTACCGGTGACCCCGTCGACTGTGAGGTGCGCTTTGGAGATGCGGAACCAGGAGCAGACCTTGGGGTTCGAGGCTTGCGTATCCGCGAACGCCCGAGTCATGTTGATCGTCTGGACGGCCGGGACCGCCCAGGCGACCGCCCCGGCGGCGGCGATGCGTCGCAGCGCCTGGCGTCGGGTGACTCGGTTGGGTGTCTGCTCGGCCATGTGTCGGTCCTCGTGGTACGACACGACAAACCCGGTACCTGCCGGGCTCGCACCACCGTACCTCGGAACGCTCGATCTCGCCCCGCCCAGGCGGGGTGCATTTCCTACGCCCTGTGGACGGCCGAAGCTCGCCGGTGGAGGTGACAGCCGTGGAGGTATCGTTCCTCATCGTCGGGACGCCCAGATCCGGGACGACCCTAGTCCAACGCCTCGCCTGTGAGCTCCCGGGTGTGGCGATGCCTCCGGAAACGCATTTCTTCTCGTCCGGGTACGCCGACGGGGTGGTGGCACGAGGAGGATTCCCTCTCCACGAACCTCGGTTCGACGAAGAGCTGGACGCGTATGCGGTCGCGTACGAGAGCTGGGCCGGGAGGAAGCCGGTGTTGGACGCTCGCCGGTTGAAGGCGATCATCGGAGGCAGCTGCGGCAGCATCACCGAGCTGTTCGCCGCGATCGTCGGCGGCCTCGCCCCCTCAGGGTCGATCCTCGGCGAGAAGACACCGGATCACATCCGCTGGTGGCGCCCGATCTCTCGAGCGATGCCGAACGTGAAGTTCGTCTTCGTCGTCCGTGATCCGCGGGCGGTGGTGGAATCGATCCTCCGGATGCCGTGGGGGAGCGACTCCCACGTCGTCCTGGCCGAGCGCTGGCGATGGGATCAACGATGCGCGCTCGCCGCCCGTCGCACCTTGGGCCAAGGACGATGTCTCCAGGTCCGCTACGAAGACGTCGTCCGTGATCCCGAGCGCTCTCGCCGGGTACTGGCTTCGTTCCTCGGTACGGGCGAGGCCGATGTCGCCGATGGTCGGGATCATGAGCACATCGACGGATTCGTGCTGCCGTGGGAAACCTGGAAGGAACAGGCGTTGACGTCGGTGACGACGGAGAAGGTCGAGATCTGGCGTGTGGCCCTTCCGACCGAGGTCAGCCTCGATGTCGCCGCCATCTGTCGTGGGCAGATGAAGCGGTTCGGCTACGAGATCCCAGGGAACGCGGCCTGGGCTCACGGGAGACTCGCTAGGCTGGAGCCGACGCTGCGGAAGCGTCGCCGACGCATCCGCCGAAGGATGAGAGACAAGCAACGGGAGATCGATGCGGTCGAGTTCTGACGTGATGGACGTGGCGACGAGCGTCGTGCGGGTCGATCAAGGGACCGAATATGCTCGGTTGCTCGACGCGCTCGTTCCACGGGTCCATCCGAACTCCGAGGAGCTTCGGCGATGGAGTGCCGACTACCTCCGCGCTCATCGCCACCGCTTCTTAGAGGATCTGGCGATCGCCGACGAGTACACGCCTGCCCCGTTCGAGATCTTGGAGCTGGGCTCGATCCCGCCGCTCATGACGGCGGCGTTACGGAAGACCGGCCGCAGCATCATCGGCGTCGACATCGACCCGGGCCGCTTCTCCCGATGCATCGACGAGCTCGAGCTGGACGTTCGGCGGTGCGATCTCGAGACCGAACGCCTGCCGTTCGACGACGGGTCGTTCGATGCCGTCATGATGAACGAGGTCTTCGAGCACCTGCGGATCGACCCGATCGCCACGATGACCGAAGTGGTCCGCGTACTGAAGCCGGCGGGCAGGTTGTTGCTGTCCACGCCGAACCTCGCCTCCTACCGGGGCTACGTCAACCTGGTGCGCCGAGGTCACGCGTGGGCGATCGACGCGGATCCATACGCCGAGTACACGAAGCTCCGAACGCTCGGGCACATGGGGCACGTCCGCGAGTACACGCCTCGAGAGGTGGGAGAGTTCCTCGACGCCTGCGGCCTTCGACCGACGACGCTCATCTATCGAGGGGTCGCGCGGACCCCCAAGGAGCGACTCGCCGTCGCGCTCCGGCGATCGCTCCTCCCGTTCTTCTCGATCATCGCCGAGAAACCGCGATGAGGATCTCCGATCTCCGGTCCGACGGCTCCGCCACGCGTCCGCGGGTCGCTGCTACGGTGACCTGGGAAGAGCGCGAGCGACCCCCACTCGACCTCTACTTCGAGACCGACGAACGGTTCGCCGCCGACCTGTCGTGCGATCCCCACGGGTTCCTCGTTGCCTGCGTGCCCCCGGCCCTCCGTCACGGCGAGCGGCGCATCGCGATCGATGAGGACATCTGCCCGGAGCTCCACGACGGTCTGCAGACCGCGATGCAGCTCCTGCAGCACGGGAGCGGTCGCACGGCTCCACCTCTTTGCATAGAAGCTCGGTCGACGACCCGCGCTTCGGCGAAACGTGCGGAGGCTCGCGCCGGCGCGTTCCTTTCCGGCGGTGTCGACTCCCTCACGACCTTGCGACTCAACCGGCTCGCGTACGCGCCCGATCACCCGCGCTCGATCGCGGACTGCCTGTTCGTCCAGGGATTCGACATCGACGTCGATGACACCGCGGGGTTCGAGCTCGCGCTGTCGTCGCTCGCCGAAGTTGTCCGCGACACGGGCCTCACGCTCGTCCCCGTGCGGAGCAACGTCCGGGATCTGGAGCGCGATACCGCGTTCTGGATGCGCGAATCGCACGCGTCCGCTCTCGCCGGGGTCGCGCACGCGTTCTCGAACCGCTTCCGTTCGGTCACGATCGCATCGACGTTCAACCTCAAGAGGCTGCCCACGTTGTATGGCTCGCACCCGTTGCTCGACCCGTGCTACGGAAGCTCGGCGCTCCGCGTCCTCCACGATGGCATCAGGTACACCCGATTGGACAAGGTGCGGATCGTTGCCGGATGGGACGTCGGGTTGCAGAACCTTCGGGTCTGCACGCGACGGAACCATCCCGGTCTGCTGAACTGCGGGCGCTGCGAGAAGTGCACGCGGACGATGCTGGAGCTCATGGTGCTCGGGAAGCTCGAGCAGTGTCCCGCCTTCGAGGCGAACGACGTCGAGCTTTCGGCGATCAGCCGCATCACCGTCATGAGTCCCGCCCATGCGTTCACGCTCGAGGACGTGATCGAACCGCTCCGAACCGTCGGCAGGGCGGACCTGGCCGACGCCGTCGACCGGAAGGTGCGCAGCTACCGCGCGTGGAACAGCGGACGGGGTTGGCGAGGAGCCATCGCACGGCTCGATCGTCGAGGCTCCAGTGGCGTCGTTCGATCGATCAAAGCGGTCGACGGCACGCGGGATTGGGGCAAGGCCGCTCGACGTATCGTCGGCGCCCGAGAGCCGCGCGGCTCGATCTAGAGGCGAGGAGGCGGTCTTGGAGCCGATGGCGTTCCGACGGCTGTCGTTCGGCTTCGTCGTCCGGTGCGACGATCCCGCGCTCCGGGAGTACATCTCTGGCGTTCTGTCCCGGTTCGCCGTCCCCGAGGTCGAGGACGACGCGACGACCTACGAGGTTCAGGACCTCGGGCCGTCTGCCACGTCCAGCCGCTATCGCCTGCAGATCGACGGGAAGTGGGTGCTCGGGAGCGGAGACCCCTCCCACATCCTGAGCGACCTTTTCAGCCACGTGAACGTGGACACCGTCGAGGCCGCGCGGGAGCACGTACTCGTCCACGCAGGCGCGGTCGTCACGCCCGGCGGAGTCGGCGTCGTGTTGCCGGCGCCGTCCGGGTCGGGGAAGACGACGCTGGTTGCAGGCTTGGTTCGATCGGGGTTCGGCTACCTGTCGGACGAGGCCGCCGTGCTCGATCCCTTGACGGGCACGCTGCATCCGTATCCGGTCCACCTTTCGTTGAAGGGAGCGAGTCGCGATCGGTTCCCGGAGGGCGTGCCCGAGCCGTCCCACGAGCGATTCGCCGGCGAGGCCTGGCACGTTGATCCCGAGACGATCCGCGCTGGGGCGGTCGCGGAACCGTGCGAGGTCGGGTTCGTGATCGCACACCGATACGAGCCCGGTGCCGACCTGCGCATCGAACCGCTGACTCCGGCCGAGGCGTGTATGGAGTTGGTCGGCAACCTCATGCTCGGCCGGCGCGACGCCCCGCGGTCACTCGATCTGCTCGCCCGCATCTGCCACGTGTCGAAGAGCTACCGGCTCACCCACGGCGATCTGGGCAAAGCGGTCGAGGCGACCTCGAAGCTCACCGCGATCTAGCCGTTGGTTCGTCTGCCTCCGGCGAGCGACATGTCGTGAGGCTGTGGTCGGCCATTCGGGAAGACGCCACACGGCGTCATGCAGATCGGCCCACAGCAGTTCGTCACGCAGACCAATCCCGTCGGACATTCCGACTGACCGTTCGGGCAGGCCGGACCGAACTGTTCGCAGCCGCCGTCTTGCTCGCAGAACCCGCCGAGTCCATCCGCGCGTGGGTGGCAAGAGCAATCCGCCCCGACGACGCACGGACCCCCGGGGCAGGCCCCCGGCTGGTCGCATGCGCTCACCGGCCCGCTCGCGGCGGAGGCGGGGGTGTTCAAGCTGGTCACCACCGGTGTGACCCAGGCCACGGCTCCCGCGATCCCGATCCGCTTCAACATCGTTCTGCGCGAGACCGAACTGTCGTGACGCTCTTCCTCAGTCATCCCGGCTCCTTCCTTGCGAGCTGGTGAGAGCGTCTGCCCTGCCGCGGGATCTCGTGAGCTTCACGCGCGGTATCTTTGCCCCGCTCGGGGGCCGTAGATTTCCTAGTCCCGCTGACCGGCCGCCGTCCGGGCCAGATCGGGCACCTTGTCCGCGCCGATGATGAGCTCCGAGGCCGCGTGGCCTTCGGCGTCCACGAGATAGGCGGCGGGCGTGCCGACGCCTGCGAAGACCTCCGTCTCACCCTGATCGCCGAGCAGCAACCGGGGATACAAGCCGTGCTCTTCGAGCATCGGCGCGTTCTCTTCCGTATCCCCGAGCGTGATGAACACCAGGTCCACCTCGCGCTCGCGGAGGTCCGGCTGCAGCTCCGCCAGCTCCGGCGCGATCCTGGTGCAGAAGCCGCAGCGGGGACTCCAGTTGACCAGTAGCACCCGGCGGCCGCGTAGATCGGCGATGCCGACCTCTTGCCCTTCGGCGTCCGGAAGCTTGAACGGCGGGATCGGCTCTCCCACGCCCACGCCGGTCGGCCATGCGAACGACGGCTCGGGGGGCGGCTCGTACGCGATCCCCTGAAGCAGTCCCGCGCGTCCGATGCTCTGGGCGAGTTGCACGATGTCCTGCCGGACCACGTCGAGCTCGGCGTTGAAGACGTCTGCGAAGTCTTCGGCCAGCTCGTCGATGGTGGCCTCGCCGTCGAACGTGTTCCACACGAGCGTGGCCAGCTCATCCAGGTAGTAGGCGCTGCTCGCGCCCTCGGCCAGGACGACCGCCTCGCCGTCCAGCACGACCGTGGTCACGTCGGGTCGCGGCAGCGGCGCGAACGCGGCCTCGATGTCGGCGGCCGCCGTGAGCTCCTCTTCGGCCTGGTCTTCTGGCTCGCTCACGTTCGCCCCTTCATGGTCGCCGCGAGTTGCTCCATGATCTCCGCGGTGTCCGTCCATGCCGATTGATAGGCCGGCGTTTGCTCGACGAAACGGCCGAGCGCGTCCAGGCCGCGGCCGCCGACGACCTGGAGGTTCAGCGTCCAGCCGGCCAGGTTCGCCAACGCGTACCCCTTGCGCGCCGGTAGCAAGGGAGCGTCCGGTTCGATCGCCGGCACCAAGAACGCTTGGATCGTCTCGGGCGTATCCACGAACCGGAGTCCGTCACGACCCTTCCATGGGCAGGCCTCCGCGAGGCGTCCCAACGCATCTTCGGGCACGTCGAGCGTGCGACGAACGGGGGCGACCGACGCGGTCTCCATGTCGATCGCGACGGTGAGCTCGCCCGGGATCGCGACGCCGAGCTTGCCGGCTCGCCGGCCCAGTTTCGCGAGCCCTGGCGCGATCGACGACGGGATGAGCGTCGGGACTCCGGACACGTCGACGATCGAGGCCGTCACGTAGACCGCGTCATCGCGCTCATGGAGTCCGAGCCCTTCGAGCTCGGCGAGCAGGCCGCGGCCGAGTGTGATCGGATCGAGCGTCCGGATGATCGCCGTCGATCCCTTGTAGAGGATGCAGAACTCCTTCGCCTTCCCGCCCGCGGGCGGCTCCGGGACGACGACCGAGTAGAGGAACGGCTCAACGTCCTCGACCTCGTATGCCACGAGCGACCGGGAGAGCCACTCGCCGAAGGAGGGCGAGGTCGAGCGCACGGCGAACCGCACGTCGCCGATCGCGAAAGAGGACGAGACCACCCAACCTAGGTGGTCGAGCTTGTCCATTCACGAGTTCTGCGGCTTGCGCTCCCTGATGAGCTTGCGCTCGTCCTGTTGGTCGTGCTCGTCTGCCATACGCATATCCCTCCGATCGGAGGCTACCGCGGGCTACGCCTTGCGACCGCCGCCGGATGCTGTGCATTTCCTACGGCCCCCGGCGCTGGCGCTCGCGCCCCTGGTCGCGCACGGTATCCGGGAGCGAAGGAGGACGTCAGTCATGCAGACCGAGTTCGCCGAACGTCCGGTGCCGTTCACCAGCAGCCGCGCATGGACCGAGTTGGTGCGGAGCCGCCAGCAGGTCGACGGAGCGCGAAGGTCCTTGGAGCTGGCGCTCGAGATCTTCCGCCGCTTGAACGACGATCCGCCCGCCATCCCACTCTCCGCCCTAGACGCGGTGCTCGGACAGCTCGAGGAGGCGGAAGCGCTCCTCTGGGAAACGGCGCAATAGCGCCAGGCAGTCAGCTCGCAGGTCCCGGCTGCAGTTCCTCGCTTCGAAACGCTACCGTGTCCCTTTCCCGCCGTCAGGGAGACGGCGCGGGAAGCCGAGGAGGAACCGTTGCCGAAGGCCAACCCTCCGGTGCGATTGGAACGCCTGCGCTGGAAAGGAAAGACGAGCTACCGCGTCTTGTCCTACTACTTCAGCGTTCGGTGGACCTGGGTCGAGGCAGGCGAGCTGGCTCATCGCGTGCTTCAGGAGTTCGCCGTGCCACCCGACCCCGAGGAGGAGCGGAATCCGCCGACCCCGGGGATGCCTCCTTGCTACTCGTTGGTGGCGACGGGCCGAGGTCGCGATCGTCGCTATGAGCTCTTCTACTCGGATCGCATGATGTTCGGCGGTTCGGAGCCGAGCACGATCTTGGAAAGCTTCTTCTGGCACGTCAATGCCGAGACGATCCGTCGCACGGGCGACTTCCTCCTGATCCATGCCGGGGCCGTCGTCACGCTGACGGGGGAAGGCGTCCTGATCGTCGGCGGGTCCGGCTCGGGCAAGACCACGCTGACCGCGGCCCTCGTTCGCCGCGGCTTCGGGTATCTCTCGGATGAGGCGGGAGCGATCGACCCCGTCACCCGCCGCCTCTTCCCCTATCCGAAGGCTCTCAGCGTCAAGGTGAGCAAGCCGGATCTCTTCCCAGAGCGTCTCGACGGCGATGGGACCGGGATGCTGAGGAACATGCGGTATCTCCTGCCCGACGAGATCCGCCCCGGGTGCGTGTCCGGGCCTTGCGATGTCCGATTCGTCGTCGCCCACAGGTACGACGACGGCGCTCCCACATCCCTGACCCCCATCACCTCGGCTGCCGGCATCGTCGAGCTCGGTCGGAACGCCCTCAACCTGTCCATCTACGGGAGCCGCGGCCTGACCTTGTTGGCCGACGTGGCCAGCGGGGCCAGCCACTTCACGCTGGTTTCGAGGACGTTGGAGGAAGCCTTGCAGGCGGTGGTGGGGCTCACCGGAGTCGAGTCGCCAGGGCTGAAAGCCGAAGCGGCACAGCCAACGTCGTAGGTGGCCTACGTCCTCCTGGTCAGAAGACCTACGGCCCCCTGGCCCCGGGCGCTAGGAAAACCGCCCCTTCACGGACGATGCGTTCGGTTCCTCCCTATTGCGATGCTTCGAGCAATCAGACGCACAGGTGCCGTGCCAAGTGGAGAGGGGGAGATCCGTGCCCGACGAGCCGATCGATGAGGGCCTCGAAGGTCGTCCGAGCGAAGGGATCTCCCGCCGGAGGATGCTCCGGCGTATCGGAGTGGCAACGGCCGTCGCCTGGACGGCGCCGGTCGTGACCAGCCTGAGGACCCCGGCGTTCGCCGATGGGATCTCTCCCAGCGCATGTCCGCCATGGAACTGCGGAGACACCATCACAGAGTGCGGCGGAACACCTTGCAACGAGGGCGCAAACATCTGCGTCTGCGACGATGACGTTGATGGGAAGCCCTTCTGCTGGAACGATTTCAGCTGCCTTGACCGTGACGCGCACGCCTGCGAGTCCAACAGCGACTGCCTTGCAGGATGGGCTTGTACGTCGAATTGCTGCGGACAGACGTGTGTGCCGCCGTGCGGCACGTGCGGCGGCGCGAACCAGTTCGCCGGGAAGGCGACCGCGGGCCGGACCGGATCGGGGAGGTAAGGCACAACCCGACCGGAACGTTCGGGAGTGAGAACGGGGGCCCCTTCGGGCTCCCGTTCTTGATGTTCAGCGAGGGTTGTCTACTTCGGCGCCGGGATGCAGAACGTAAGTTCGATGTCCCTGACCTTCACGGGCTTGCCGGAGGGGTCTGTCGTCGCCGCGAACCGCATCGCGTTCGTCGCCGTGAGTGTGCCCGGGTTGCAGCCGGCGTCGGCATCGGTGTCCCGTGCCTTCGCGTAGCCCTCGGCCACGCGGGCTCCGGGGTTCCCGACCGTGATGATCCAGCCTCCCGCTCCGTCCGATGTGGCGACGATCAAGTAGGGACCACCCCACGTCCCCTTGGGCGAAAGACACCGAAAGCCGGCGTCCGTGTCGTACGACACGCCTCCGTGCAGGTTGACGTCGATATCGACCGAGTAACAGGGGTCGGTTCCCAACGACCCCACCGACGCCCACGCTTTCGTCATGTTGACGCTCTGGATCGCGGGCGTGACCCACAGCGCACCGCCTACCACAGCAGCCTTCTTCAGGGCGCTGCGACGTGAGACGTGTTGGTCGAGAGGTTTGTCACTCAAGACGGACTCCGGTTGGGAAGGTGGCTTAGGCTATCCCGCCGGACGAGGGTACCAACGCGTCGGACGCCGTGCATCTCCTACGTGTTGCGGCCCGCGACCTACGGATGGAAGCGCGATGAGCTCCAAGAACCGCTGGCTGCAGTAGGCCGCATCGCCGACGGTTCGGATGGACTCACTGAGAGTATCGTCAGCGATCCACGACTCCGGGGGGTCGGATTGGGCGAGGGATTCCTGGCAGGCCTGTTGTTCGGCCTGCTCGCCGGGGGACTCATCGGGCTCCTCGCCGTCGCTTTGGTGATGGCCGGCTCCGGTAGGGGTCCTCGCGCTGGCAGGGAGTCATCGATGCGCGTCGATCTGCTGCTCGATCTCCACGAAACGGATCGCTACGGGATGCCGTAAGGAAGTTGGCGAGTCAGGGCGGACCCGATGTGGGTCCGCCCTGTCCACGCCGTCCCTCTTCGTTCGCGACCTTGCCTACGACGGGGGCGTCGGCCAGATGAACGTGCTCCAGTTCTCGAAGTACGTCCGGGAGTTGTCCCCGATCCACTCCGCCGCCGAGTAGACGGTGCCGTCCGGTGTCGCCACCGAGGCGGAGTAGTCACCCCACCGGCACTGGTTGTAGCCGAACGCGGGGTAGCAGCCGAACCCGTCGTACGGTCGGAACCCCGGAGCGACGATCTGGATCTGCCCGCTAACTCCCGAGGGAGCGATGGCGATCTGTGCGGGCGAGGGGAAGTTCTGGGGGCCCATCAAACTGAACGCGATGATCCCCCTTCCCGAGTCGCCGACCCCGATCGAGGGGAACGCGAGGAACGCGTTGGCAGCCGATACGTACCCCTGCTTGTCCATGACTCCATCGACCACACCCTTGCGGATGGTCGGGTTCACGATGAACCAGGCGATCCCATCCCGAGGTCCCGGGTTCACGATCGTGTTGACCCCGGCGTACAGACGCCCGTGGGCGAACACCACCTGATTCATCCGGCTGTCGTTGGCGTTGACCGGAAGCGGTGATTGACCGACCTCCTGGCCCAGCGGTGCCGGCCCCGATGGCTGGGACATACCGACGGGCGTACCAAAGGCCTCACTCGAGATGTCCTTCAGCGACAGGTTGAGCGTAGGTGTCGCTGTCGCGAGGCTGCTGGTGTTGGTGATGGCCCAGATCGTGAGCTGGTTGAACGTCCCAGCCGCGATCGGACATCCGGCCTGCGGCAGACAGTCGAAGCCTGAGAGCAGGTACTCCGTTCCATCCTTGCGGGTCTCGAACACGCCGTTCGGGGTGGTCGAGGGCTGGATCGTGCCCGTGGTCCGGCCTCCGGCGACGTGCGTCAGTCCATCGAAGTGCACCGCGCCGGTCGCGGTCCCGTTCTCCATCGCCACCTTGTCCATCGCGTACAGCTGTGGGCCGTTGAACTCGCACGGTCCCACGGTGAAGCAGTCGAGCGAATACTCCGAGGTGTTGATGAAGAAGCCGTACTGATCGGCGCCGATCAGGGGCTGGTCGCCGAAGCACGGGCAGCCCGGGTGGGACGAGTCGGTGGCGTCGAGCGTGTACACGAAGTACGACCCGAGCGCCTCGCTGGACGTGCTCACCGCGACGTAGGTGGTGGCCGGCGCGATCAGAGCACCGGTCTCCGGGTCCTGCGCGATCACCAGCATCGTGACGAACCAGCGTTGGGTCGCCGTGTCGAAGTAACACTTCGGGTCGGACTCGAACGGTCCGAAGGTCCCGGTGTTGCGGTCGATCGTCGGCGGAAGGTTGAAGAACTCCGACAACGACAGCGGCACGCCGAACTGGTGCGAGGTCGAGTCGTAGAAGCCGAGCGCGTCGTTGACGGACTCCACGACCTCGATACCGTCGGCGGGGCCGTTCGGGCTCACGTTGCCGACACAGAGGGCTTGGTCGGGCGGCTCCAGGCTGAACTGGTTGCCACCGCCCGCGAGCCGCTGGGCCGTGTGATCGAGACCTTCCCACCCGAAGGGGTTCACGCTCGTGAGGAGCGAGTTGGGCTTGGGTGTCGGGACCGGGACCACGGTGGTACCGGAGCCCAACTCCTGCTCGAAGCTGTGTCCCGCGGGGAACAGCTCTTTGGCGGGATCGTTGCTGCCGATGGACTGCCCGCCGCCCGAAGAGACGCCGGCGAGCGGCTGGTTGCTCGATTGCAACGTGAGCGGGACCATCTCCTGGTTGCCCACGTCGCGCCTCGATGCGAGATGGAGTCGGGCGGTTGGGGCCGCCTGAGCGGCGATGACGATCGACGATACGAGAAGGGCCAGAGCCGACACGATCACCAGCGTGGGCCACGCCCTCTTGCGGGTGCGCGACATGTGCATCCCCCTTTCGATAGACCGAACGAACGGCTCGCGGCGGCCGGACCAACGCCCGCCATCACCCGCCGTGTGAACGAGGTTCCCGGGTTCTTCGCCCCCTCTCATCCCCATCTCCTGGGGCGTCAACGGGCCAACGTCAACGGGCAAAGAGGAGACCATCGCGCGCGGGGTCGGTTGTCACGCTCTGGATGCCGTAGTTCGCCTACGCCGCAACCGATGCTCCGGCGTCTCGGCCACGCGGCGAGGGTCTAGGCTTCGCGCATGAGGTTCCTCGTCACCGGCGCTACCGGGTTCATCGGCTCGGCGATCTGCCGCCGGCTCGTCGCCGAAGGGCACGACGTGGTCGGCCTAGACGATCTCTCGGTCGGACGCGCCGAACAGCTCGCCGAGGTGCCGGAGGTGCGTCTGGAGGTCGCCGATATCCGGGACGGTGAGGCCGTCGCCAGCGCCGCGAAGGATTGCGATGTGATCCTGCACCAGGCGGCGATGAAGTCGGTGCCGCGATCGATCGAAGAGCCCGAGCGCTACACGGACGTGAACGTGCTCGGCTTGCTCAACGTGCTGCTTGCCGCACGCGAGCGCCCGGCGACCGTCGTCTTCGCGTCCTCATCCTCGGTGTACGGGGATCAGGATCGGTTCCCGCAGATCGAGGAGATGGCTCCGCGTCCTCGGTCGCCGTACGCGGCGAGCAAGCTGGCGGGGGAGGGGTACTGCCGAGCGTGGTGGGAGAGCTATCGCGTACCGACGATCGCGCTCCGGTACTTCAACGTGTACGGACCCGGGCAGGACCCCGCGAGCGAGTACGCGGCCGTCGTGACCCGCTTCATCACGGCTTGTCTCACGGGCTCCCGGCCGACGATCTACGGGGACGGCGAGCAGTCGCGCGACTTCACGTTCCTCGACGACGTGGTGCGGGCAAACCTGCTCGCGGCCCGAGCCCAGGAAGACGTGTTCGGTCGCGCGTTCAACATCGGCGGCGGCGGGGAGCCAACGACGGTCAACCGGCTGCTCGAGCTGATCGCCTCGGCGTGCGGCGCCGCACCCGATCC
>JBOGVK010000084.1:0-3842 GCA_050692375.1 Actinomycetota bacterium | reverse complement strand
AGACGTTCTTCCTTGTCGCGTTCATCGCGCCGTTCTGGATCAGCTACATGATGCGGATGTTCGCCTGGGTGAACCTGTTGCAGCCGCAGGGCTACGTGAATCGGATCCTCCAATCCTTGGGGATCCTGCACGAGCCACGACTGTGGCTCAACGGCAAGCCGTCGACCGTGGTGTTGGGACTGGTCTACGGGTACGTCCCGTACATGATCCTGCCGCTCTACGGGATGCTCGACCGCATCGACCGATCGACGCTGGAGGCGGCGCGCGATCTTGGGGGGAGTCAGACGCGGACGTTCTTCCGCGTGACGTTGCCGCTTTCGCGTCAAGCGATCCTGGCGGGATGCGTGATCGTTGCTCTGCCGATGTTCGGCGACTACTTCACGCAGACGTTGCTCGCCAGCACACGGCAGACGGCGATGTTCGGCAACCTGATCGTGAGCTCGATGGACAGCTCGTTGGTGAACCAGGGTGCGTCGCTCGTGATCATCCTGATCGCCGTCCTCACGATCCCGATGCTCTACTACTTGCGGAGCACGAACGCGGCGCGAGAGCTGGCGGAGCGATGAACGCGTCGCCGGTCACCGTCTCGGCCCTGGGTCGCGCGAGGGCGTGGTCGACGAACCCGTGGGCCAGAGCGCGCTTCCTTTGGGCGATCGCGATCGCCTACGTGGTGTGGACCCTGCTCCCCGTCTTCATCGCCGTCGCGTTCTCCTTCAACGCGGGCAAGGCGCAGACGACGTGGCAGGGGTTCTCGCTCACCCGTTGGTACGTAAGCGATGTGAACTCCCTGTGGAAGGACGAGACGCTCCGATCCGCGCTCTTCCAAAGTCTGAAGCTGTCCGGCCTGACCGTGCTCATCGCGGTGCCGTTCGGCGTGGGGTTCGCGCTGGCGCTCGATCGATGGCAGTCACGAAGCGCTTCCGCCGCGAACTTCCTGATGTTGTTCTCGTTCATCACCCCGGAGATCGCGATCGGCGTCGGCTTGTTCCTGATGTTCACGCGATTGGCGTCAGGGATCGGCTTGGGGTTCAAGGCACAGCTGTTCGGTCTCTCGATGTTCGAGATGGCCTATCCGGTGATCGTCGTGCGAGCTCGGATGCTGTCGATCGGCAAGCAATACGAGGAGGCGGCGATGGATCTGGGGGCGACGCCGCTCGGGGCCATGCGCCGGGTGCTGCTGCCGATGCTCTCCCCCGCGATCTTCGCGAGCATCGCGATCGTGTTCGCGTCGGCGATCGACAACTTCGTCATCTCGGAGCGTCTGTCGGTGAACGCCGCCACCCAGACGATCCCGATCATCATCTACAGCTCGGCACGCCGATCGCCGCTGCCGTCGTTGAACGCGTTGGCAACGGTCACCTTGGTTTCGTCCACGGTGGTCGTCGCGACCGCGGCTCTTCTCTATCGAAGGTTCACGAAGACCGAACGGGCGCCCGCCGGCTAGTCCGGGAAGACCGCGCGTCCAGGCGAGGCCGACGATGCCGGCGACGCTCGTAGGGGTAGAGCCAGATGGCGGCGGTTGCCAGAACCATCTGCAGGGCGAACCACCACACCCAGATGGCGCTGTGCACGTGCAGGCTTCCGAACGTGCCACGTCCCACGATCGGCAACAACAGGATGGGGAAGTAGGCGAGCCCGAGCAACCGAGCGGGACCCTGTTCCCACCGCAGGTAGGCGGCCGCTCCCATCACCCAGAACGAGACGAGCGCCACCACGTATCCGGCGGCGAGCAAGCCGGCCGCTCGGCTTCGCATCCGTACGGATCGCGCTCGAGCCTCTGCCATGGGTCACCTCGCAGGTCGCTCGGGGACCCTTCGACACTAGCCGCTCGGGGAGGTCGAGTGGCGGAGGCGGGGTGAGAAGTTGCTGAGGATCAGTACGCGCCGCGGCCGGTGAGGACGGCGGGAACGGTCCTCAGGAGCAGCTTGAGATCCAGCAGGAGGGACCACGTCTCGATGTACTCGAGATCCATGTCGATCCACGTGTGGAAGTCGATGTCGGATCGCCCGCTGACCTGCCAGATGCAGGTCACGCCCGGCTTCACCAGCAGCCGCTCGCGCTCACGCTCGGTGTAGTCCAAGAACTCTTCGGGGAGCGCCGGTCGGGGCCCGACCAAGCTCATGTGACCCATCAACACGTTGAAGAACTGTGGAAGCTCATCGATCGAGAGCTTCCGGATGGCCCGCCCCACTGGCGTGATCCGCGGATCGTCTCGGATCTTGAAGATGGGTCCCTGGTGCATGTTCTGCCCCACATGTGCTTCCCGGAGATCGTGGGCATTGCGGTACATCGACCGGAACTTGACCATCCGGAACGGCTCCCCACCGCGGCCCACGCGCTGATGCACGTAGAACACCGGACCGGGCGACGTGACCATCACCAGGAGCGCGACCGCGAGCAGCAGCGGGGTGAGGACGACGATCGCGAGCACGCTCATCACGATGTCCAACGCGCGCTTGACGGCGAGCTGCCACCATGAGGCGCCCAGGAGCCCCCGCTGGGACTGTGCGACCTCTTCGACGACCCGATAGTCCACGAGCGCGGATTCGATCGGCGTGAGGTCGAGGAGCATCTCTTCCGTCGTTGAGTCGAGCCTGATCTCTTGCTCCATCTACCTTCACGCCACCTTGTACCAGACCCTCGTTCGCGGACAGCCTATGCCCGCTCTTACCCCAGTCAACCTCAGTGACAACTTCTCAGTGACAACTTCCGGCTGACCGCTTTTCCCCAATCAGGGCCACCCGATGTCGGACAGTCTGGGGGCTGTCGGGTGATGCGTCTTCCTCCTTTCGGAGGTATTGCGACTAGTTCTTTCAGGCTAGTCACCTATCTCCGCCGATCGCTCTCCACTCTGAGCCGCGCGCGCAAGAGCTTATCTGATGCAAGGAACCCCGGAGTGCGTATCACTGGCTCACTTGAAAGAAGATCTCTTGACAGGTCGTCTGAATGACGTCATTATGACGTCATTCGGATGGCACGATCGACGGCAGAGGAGGATTCGATGGGACCGGAGATTCGGGGAGAGCTCGGGCGCTTGCGGGTGCAGGATCTGTTGCGGGAAGCGGGGGAGCGCTCGAAGGGATGCTCGGACAGACGCTCGGCAAGAAGGTCGGCCGGAAACTCGAACACACGATCGACGAGACGGCCCTCGCAACACACGGGCGACGGGGCCTGATCATGGACCTCACGCCCTATCTCGAGGCCGTCCGCGCCGACCTCGAGGCGGTTTCGGGCTCGGACGAGACAACGGTGGCCGTCGCCGAGCGCCTGGTTCGCGCCTTGGAGCCCTCCTTGCAGCTGCGGCTGCTCGAGGCGCTCGGCCAAGCCGCCCAAGAGCTGAACGAGCAGTTGCCGTCTGGCCGGATCGACGTCCGACTCGCAGGACGCGACGTCCATCTCGCTTTCGCGGGAGACGAGGTTCCGGTCGAATCGCCGTCCGAGGAGGACGACGAAGGCAGAACGGCGCGTATCACCCTCCGGTTGCCGGAGGGCGTCAAGGCGCGCGTCGAGCAGCAGGCGAACCGAGAGGGCATCTCCACGAACGCCTGGCTCGCTCGCGCGGTGGGCCGAGGGCTCGATCAGCAAGAGCAGCAGCGGCGGCGTCGCGTCGGCAGCCGCATCCAGGGCATGGCACAGAGCTAGCCCAGAGGAAGGAAAAGGGGCACGTGATGGAACAGACATTCGATACACCAGGCGGATTGCATCTGGAGGTGCGCATCCCGGCCGGCTCGATCCGGATCCGCGCAGAGGGAACTTCGCAGACGCACCTCTCGATCGATGGCGAGCGCGCCCCGGAGGATTTCCGGATCGTCCTGGACGACGTTCCCGGCGGTGGCCACCGC
>JBOGVK010000083.1:0-4134 GCA_050692375.1 Actinomycetota bacterium | reverse complement strand
CTTCTCCCACCGCAGCAACGGCTTTCGCGGCGGCGTCGTCCAGGTCCTCGGCCTGGATCAGCGAGAGCTCGCTGGCGTCGAGGATCGCCCGGCCCTCCTCCACGTTCGTCCCGGCAAGTCGCACGATGACCGGCACGTCGATCGCCTGATCGCGCGTCGCCTGCACCACGCCCTGCGCGATCCAATCGCAGCGGTTGATCCCCGCGAAGATGTTGACCAGGATCGCTTTCACGTTCGGATCCTTCAGCACGATGCGGAACGCGTTCGCGATCTTCTCGGCGCTCGCGCCGCCGCCCACGTCCAAGAAGTTCGCCGGACGTCCACCGTGATGCACGATCGCATCCATGGTGCCCATAGCCAGGCCGGCGCCGTTCACGATGCATCCCACGCTCCCATCGAGCGCGATGTAGTTGAGTCCGTGCCCGGTGGCTTCCACTTCCTTGGGGTCCTCTTCGTCGAAATCGCGCAATTCCGCAACGGCGCCTTGGCGGAACAACGCGTTGTCGTCGAACGTCATCTTGCAGTCGATCGCCACGAGCTCGCCGTCCTCGGCTTCGATGAACGGGTTGATCTCGAGCAGCAGGCAATCCTTGTCGCGGAACAACCGGTAGATGCGCTTCAGCAGGCGCGTGAACGACGTGGTGCGGTTGCCCAGGCCGATCGCGGTCGCCACCTTCCGACACTGGAAGTCCAGGAGTCCAACGCCAGGATCGACGTATTCCGTGTGGATCGCGTCCGGTTCCGTGCTGGCCACGTCCTCGATGTCGACCCCTCCTTCAGCGCTCGCGATCACCACGACGCGTTGCGAGTCGCGGTCGACGAAGAGCGAGAGGTAGAACTCGCGCTCGATGCGTGATGCACGCTCGACCAGGAGCCGGCTAACCACTTGGCCCTCAGGCCCGGTCTGTTCCGTCACGAGCGTGGATCCCAGCATCTGGTCGGCGATCTCCGCGATCTCGCCGGGTGTGTTGGCGATCTTCACGCCCCCGGCCTTGCCCCGGCCACCGGCGTGGATCTGCGCCTTCACCACCCACCGGCTGCCGCCGAGCTCTTCTGCGACGCGCGCCGCCGCCTTCGCTGTGTACACCACTTCGCCCCTCGGCGTCGTGATGCGGTAGGAGCGGAGTAGCGCCTTGGCCTGGTACTCGTGGATGTTCACCGGGCCTCGATCTGGTCGACCTTCGCGATCAGCTGCTCCGCCATGCGGATCGAGGCCGCATCGATCAAGCGACCATCGAGTGCCACGGCACCCTTGCCTTCCTTGGCGGCGTGCTCCATCGCGTCGAGGATCCGCCGGGCCTGGTCGATCTCGGCGTCCGAGGGAGTGAAGACCTCGTTCGCGAGCGTCACTTGCGAGGGGTGGATCGCCCATTTGCCCTCACATCCCAGTGCGGCGGCGCGTCGCGCCGCCGCGCGGAAGCCATCGGCGTCCTCGAAGTCGCCGAACGGTCCGTCGATCGGACGGAGACCTTCGGCGCGGCATGCCGCGACGATGCGGGAGATGCCGAAGTGCCACTGATCGCCCCAGTGGAGCGCGCGCTCGCCGGTCGATCGGTCCGCGTCCGTCAACACCGCGTAGTCGGGGTTCGCGCCGCCGATGTTCGTGGTGCGCGCGCGCACGCTCGCCGCGTAGTCCGCCACGCCGAACACCATCGCCTCGAGTCGGTCCGGGCGCGCACGCGAGATCGCCTCCACGTTCGCCATGCCTTTGGCCGTCTCGATCAGGATGTGGATGCCGATGCGGCCGGCGGGCCAGCCGTTCCGTTGCTCGATCTGATCCAGCAACGTGGCAACGAACTCCACGTCGGAGGCCGAACCGACCTTCGGAACGAGGACGGTATCCAGGACCTCGCCGGCCTGCTCCACGACGTCCACAACGTCGCGGTAGCACCAGTGCGTGTCTAGCCCGTTCACCCGGACGCTCACCGCGCATCGCGTCCAATCCTGCCCGACCAGCGCCTCGATCACGTTGGCGCGAGCCTGCTCCTTGTCGTCGGGGGCGACAGCGTCTTCGAGATCCAAGAACACGAGGTCGGCGCCGAGCGTAGGCGCCTTCGCCAAGGCACGGACGTTCGTACCGGGAACGGCGAGCTCGCTTCGGTGTGGTCGGTCTTTGCGCGCCATGGCGCCTACCGTGGCAGGACGGCGTCGAACGCCGCTATGACCCGATCGGCGGTCTCGCGATTCGCGTTCACGCCCATCAGACCAACGCGCCAGATCGGCGGCGCGGTCGGTCCGAGTCCGCCGCCAACCTCGATGCCGAACCCGCGTAGGATCTGCGTCTGGATGTCCTTGCCGTCGACGCCCTCGGGAACGTCGATCGCCGAGAGCTCCCAGAGCTGATGGTCGGGGTCGGACAGGAACGTGTAGCCGCGGTCGCGCATCTGCTGCTGGAAGTAGCGACCGGCGTCCTCGTGACGCGCCCAGCGCTTCTCGAGCCCTTCTTCGAGTGAGAGCCGGATGCCTTCGTAGAGCGCGTAGTACTGCAGGATCGGCATCGTGTGGTGGTAGGTGATCGGACGCTCGAGCCAGTACTTCTCCAACAGGTCGATGTCGAAGCTGAACGACGTGGACGCTTTGCGATCCCGGATCCGATCCAGACCGCGGGGCGAGACGCTGAACGGTGAGAGCCCGGGCGGGCAGCCGAGCGACTTCTGTGAGCACGAGTAGGCGTAGTCGATCCCCCAGGAGACGGGGGAGACCTCTTCGCCGCCGAGCGACGTGACGCAGTCGGCCATCAGGAGCGCGTCGTCCGCTCCGCTCGAGGCGATCACCGCGCCGAGCTCTTTCACCGGGTAGCGCACACCGGTCGAGGTCTCGGCGTGGACCACGCCGACGAGCTTCGCGTCGGGGTGCTTCGCAAGCGCGTCGGCCACCTGGTCGAGCGGCACGATCTGGCCGAGCGGCGCGGTCAGCTCGATCAGCTCCCCTCCGGCCCGGCGTGCCATCTCCGCGATCCGCGCTCCGAAGAACCCCGAGTGGATCACGATCACCGGATCGCCCGGCTCCACCAGGTTGGTCATCCCGGCCTCCATGCCCGACGTGCCGCTCGCGCTGAAACAGAGCGAGAGCCCGTCGGGGCGCTGCCAGAGCGCCTTCAGGCCTTCGACCAGGTCGAGCATCAGGTCCCAGAAGTCCGGATCGAGGTGGCCGTTGATCGGCAGCTGCATCGCCTCGAGCACGTTCGGGTGAACGTTCGACGGCCCCGGTCCGCACAGCAGGCGGTCGCCGGGATCGATCTTCGGGATCGCGGTCGCGAGCTCGGCCATGACGGTTTCCCTTTCTGTGGGCGTCCCTGGGGGAACAGATGTTTGAACGGCCGTTCAGGGTTGGTGACGAGTATAGGCCACGCCCCTTGACCTGCGATAGTCGGGCGATCGGACCCCTGGTCAGCCGCCGCCGGGCCGTTAGCCGGTGTTCTGCAGCCCCGCCGCCACGCCGCTGATGGTGGCCTGGACCAACCGCTCGGTGCGCGTGTCCTGCGGCTCGCCCAGGAAGCGCACCTGCAGGAACGACAACGCGTCGACGTAGGGGTTGCGGAACTCGATCGCCCGTTGAAGATCCGGTTTGGAGTCCAGGAGGCGGGCGTGACCGGTGACCGAGAGAACCATCTCGGTGGTGCGGGCGAGCTCGTCGTGGATCGCGGCGGTCAGGTCCGGCCGGTTGCCGCGTGCGAGATAGAGATCCGCGATGGCGAGATCCGCCTTGGCGAGCGACAGCTCCGCGTTCTCCAGGAGCGTCGCGAAGAAGGGCCAATCGCGCGACATCGCCTTCAATCGGGCGATGCCTCCCCGACGAGACGCCACCGCATGCAGCCCCGTCCCGAGCCCATACCATCCGGTCAGGTTCACGCGGCTCTGCCCCCATGCGAACACCCATGGGATCGCGCGGAGATCCTCCAGCATCGTCGACGCATCCATGCCCCGTGACACCGGCCGCGAGGCGATCGGCAGTGTGCCGATCTGCGCGATCGGCGTGACGCGCCCGAAGAACTCCACGAACCCCTCCGCGTGCACCAGTTCCTCGTACCGAGCTAAGGAGGCGGCCGACATCGCGTCGATCTCGCTCGTGAATCGATAGGCCGGGTCCTCGCCGGGGTGTCGTGCGGTCGCCCGCACGACCGCGTTCGTGAGC
>JBOGVK010000082.1:0-22090 GCA_050692375.1 Actinomycetota bacterium | reverse complement strand
CCCGAGAACCGAACCTTCAGCGCGGAGAAGGAGCCCGCGGGAACGACGATGTCTTCGTTCCCGAGCGCTCGATAGTTCGTCGACACGCTGCCTGTGCCGCTCCCTGAGCCTTGCGAGCTCACCAGCTTCGCCAGCAGACCGTATCGCTGGGTCCATCGATCCCCCAGGGCGATCGAGGCCGGGATCGTGACCCCCACCACGCTCGTCGTCTTGACGCTGAACTGGATCCCACCGTTCGAGATCGTGCCGGGGGCGTCGGCGTAGTGCAGGGCCACGAGACCCTGCGGGGAGCAGGACCAGGGGACGACCCTGGTGAGATCCGAGAACGCCGACGTCACGGAGTAACCGTCGCTCGTCACCGACGTGATCGTGTCCGTGTACGTCGAATCCTCCGATGCCGAACTGTGAAGGTCGTAGGTCCACGCGGCGCCGGTCGAGACCGGCTGATACAGGTTCGTGCAGGCGCCGGAGAAGGCGCTCGGCGACGCAGGCCCGGTGGGACCGGTGGCCGAGCTCGAAGAACCGGTCGGACCCGATCCGCTCGCGGTCGTACCTCCGCCACCACACGCGGCGAGCGCCACGCACATCACCACGATCCACGACGCCGACGTCGGCTTCGCCATCGCGTTCCTCTCCCGTCGGGATCCGCGTCAGGATTCGCGCATCGGGATCCGGACCCCACGTTCCGCGGCGACCTCGAGCGCACGGTCGTAGCCCGCATCCGCGTGACGGATCACGCCCATCCCCGGATCGGTCGTGAGCACGCGCTCGAGTCGGTCGCGCGCATCGTCGGTGCCGTCGGCCACAACCACCATGCCGGCGTGGATCGAGTAGCCGATCCCCACGCCGCCGCCGTGATGCACGCTCACCCAGTGCGCGCCCGCGGCCGTGTTGATCAACGCGTTCAGGATGGGCCAATCGGCGATCGCGTCCGAGCCATCCTTCATCCCCTCCGTCTCGCGATACGGCGACGCGACGCTGCCGCTGTCCAAGTGGTCGCGACCGATGACGATCGGCGCGGAGAGGTCGCCGCTCGCGACCATCTCGTTGAACCGCAGACCCGCCTTCGCGCGCTCCCCGTATCCGAGCCAGCAGATCCGCGCGGGCAACCCCTGGAACGCCACGCGCTCCTGGGCCATCTCCAGCCATCGCTGCAACCGGGCGTCGTCCGGGAACAGCTCCGCCACCGCGCGGTCGGTCTTCTCGATGTCCTCGGGATCACCGGAGAGCGCCGCCCAGCGGAACGGTCCTTTTCCTTCACAGAACAGCGGCCGAACGAACGCCGGCACGAACCCCGGGTAGGCGTAGGCGCGATCGTGCTCCAGGCCACCGATCTCCGCCCCCGCGCGCAGGTTGTTCCCGTAGTCGAACACCACGGCGCCGGCGTCTAGGAACCCGACCATCGCGCGAACGTGCTCGGCCATCGAGGCGTACGCGCGTCGTTGGTAGTCCTCGGGGTTCGACGTGCGGAGCGTCTTCGCCGCCTCCGGCGTCAGACCGGCCGGGACGTACCCGCCGAGTGGATCGTGCGCGCTCGTCTGGTCGGTCACGATGTCGGGCTTCCACCCCCGGCGCAACAGTTCGGGCTCGACCTCCGCGCAGTTGCCGAGCAACCCGATCGACACGGCCTCGCCGCTCGCTTTCGCTTCCTCGGCCCACCCGAGCGCGGTGTCGAGGTCGTCGGTCTCGCGATCGAGGTAGCGCGTTTTGAGACGGCGCTCGATGCGCGTGGGATCGACCTCGATGCAGAGGGCGACGCCGTCGTTCATGGTCACGGCGAGCGGCTGCGCGCCGCCCATGCCGCCGAGCCCGCCGGTGAGCGTGATCGTGTTCCTCAAGGTGCCGCCGAACCGTTGGTGCGCGCACTCGGCGAGCGTCTCGTACGTTCCCTGCAGGATCCCCTGGGTCCCGATGTAGATCCAGGAACCCGCGGTCATCTGTCCGTACATCGTAAGACCGGCCGCCTCGAGCTCGCGGAACGTGTCCCAATCGGCCCACTTCGGCACGAGCATCGAGTTCGAGATCAACACGCGGGGCGCCATCCGGTGCGTCCGGAACACTCCGACGGGCTTGCCCGATTGCACCAGAAGCGTCTCGTCGTCGCCGAGCGTCTTCAGCGTCCGCACGATCGCGTCGTAAGCCTCCCAGGAACGCGCGGCCCGTCCGGTGCCGCCGTACACCACCAGATCCTCCGGCCGCTCGGCCACGTCGGGATCGAGGTTGTTCATCAGCATGCGCATCGCGGCTTCCTGGGGCCACGAGCGGCACGACAGCTCGATGCCTCGAGGTGCGCGGATCTCGCGTGGGCTCATCGCCCGATAGTACGCCGCGCGGGGGATGCCACCGAACGCCCATCGGGGGAGCGGCCTCTGACGTTGAATGGTGATTGAACGGCCGGACCGAGACGGGTACGGTCCTCGCCGTGGTTTCCGTCGGAGCTTCCCCCGGCGGATCGGTCGTGCCCGCACCGCCGATCCGCATCCTCATCGCCGATGACGAACCTGCTCTGCGCGATGCCCTGGCGGATCTGCTCGCGAGCGAGGACGGCGTGGTTCTCGTGGGCGAGGCCGGCGACGCCGACCAGGCGATCGAGCTCGCGGACTCCCGGCGTCCCGACGTCGCCCTCGTCGACGTCAGCATGCCGGCCGGCGGCGGGGCCAGGGCCGCACGAGAGATCATCCGGGTCTCCCCCGACACTCGGGTCATCGCGTTGTCGGCGTTCGAGGACCGTCCGACCGTCCTTGCGATGCTGCGCGCCGGCGCCGTCGGCTACCTGGTGAAGGGCACCGCGAGCGAGGACCTCCTGAGATCCATCTCGAAGGTGTTCGATGGAGGCGCGAGTCTTTCGGCCGATCTGATCGACGGCATCGTCGACGAGCTCTCGTCGCAACTGCGGCGCATGGAGATCGAAAGCGATCAAGTCGTTGCGCGCCGCGGCGAGATCGACCGGTTCCTCTCGGGTGAAGGCGTCACCATGGTCTACCAGCCGATCGTTGACCTGCGCAGCCGCGAGATCGTGGGCCTCGAGGCGCTCGCGCGTTTCCACGCTCTCCCGCTCCGGCCCCCGAACGAATGGTTCGCCGAGGCCGTGGAGCTGGAACTCGGCGTTCAGCTCGAGCTCATGGCGATCCGAAGCGCCATGGCCGGACTCGCCCAGATCCCTCCGGACGCCTATCTCTCCGTCAACTGCTCACCCCGAGCGGCCATGTCGCCGGAGCTGGCCGCCGTCCTCGGCGGCCACGCGACGCGGATGGTCGTCGAGATCACCGAGCACGAGGCGATCGAGGACTACGCACTACTCGCGGCGACGCTCGGCGACCTCCGCGCCCGGGGCCTGCGTGTGGCGATCGACGATGCTGGCGCCGGGTTCGCGAGTCTGCGTCACACCCTCCTGCTTCGCCCGGACATCGTGAAGGTCGACACCAGCCTCACCCGCGGCATCGACGGCGATCGCGCCAAGCGCGCGCTGACGTCGGCGCTCGTGTCGTTCAGCGACGAGATGGGCATCGCCATCATCGCGGAGGGCATCGAGACGCATGAGGAGCTCGAGACGCTGGTCTCGCTGGGCGTGCCGTTCGGTCAGGGCTTCTACCTGGGAAAGCCCGGCCCGCTGTAACGGCTAGGTCGTACGGCGGTCGATGGCCCACGAAGAGCCCGTGGTGTTCTTCGTGAAGGTCTTCATCTCGGTGGCGATGGCGACGGCCTCGGCGTAGTGCGCATAGGCCCGGCGTTCGGTGCTCGCGATACCGATCGAGATCGAGATCAGCGGGAACCGTTGGAGCTCACCGCGGCGGTTCGCCACTTCCACGTAGCCGCGCTCCCGATCGTCGGGGTCGTACAACGTCGGCACCTCCGCATCGAAGCGAGCGACGATGGCCTCCGCCGCATCGGTGGCCTTGTCCGGTGGAACGATCAACACGAAGTCGTCCCCTCCGACATGGCCGACGAAGGAATCGCCTCCGGTGATCTCGCGGGCGACGGCTTCGATGAGGCTGGCGGTCGTCTGGATGGCCTGGTCGCCGCGCATGAAGCCGTAGTGGTCGTTGTACGCCTTGAAGTGATCGAGATCCGCATAGAGCAGCGCGAAGTCCTCGGCGCGTTCTACCAAGCCATCGATCTCCTCTTCGATGCGAACATTGCCGGGGAGACCGGTGAGCGGAGATTGCGCCCGCATCTCCTTGGCGCGGCGGAGCACGCCCCGGATCCGAGCGAGGAGCTCCGGCGTGTCGAACGGCTTGACGATGTAGTCGTCGGCCCCGATCGCGAACCCTTCGAGCTTGTCGGCGGACAGGCCTCGAGCGGTGAGCATGATGATCGACACCGTGGACGTACGAGGATCCTGCCGGAGGCGACGGGTGAGCTCGAACCCGTCCATGTTCGGCATCATCACGTCGGCGAGGACGAGGTCCGGGCTCCGCTCCTGTGCGAGTTCGAGCGCCTCGTTCCCATCGCTCGCGACGCGCACGTCGTACCCGGCGGCTCGGAGCTCGATCTCGAGCAGCCGGGCGATGAACGGATCGTCGTCAGCGACGAGCAGGCTCTCGCCGCCCGGGGCATCGGACTGGTCGATCTGCTGGTCGCTCACACTCCCCCCAACCGTTTCACGGCGCACCACAGGTGTACCGTCCTAGGACTCGGCACTTTACTCCCCGAGATGTAGCCGTACTTCTGATTCACCCGTTCGGCTTCGGCCTGGCTCTGGCACGGCTTCGTTCCTGCTGTACTCCGGGGCAACGGCTCCGCGACGGCGTCGGCGGAGCATGGCACGATAGGGACGCACACGCGAGAGGGGATCCGATGGAGGTGCTCGACACGTTCCTGGACGCCATGGGAGACACGCCGCTCGTACGGCTCCACATGGTCACCAGAGGCGTCCGGCCGGCGATCTTGGCCAAGCTCGAGATGCTGAACCCGGGCGGGAGCGTCAAGGATCGGATCGGGATCCGGATGATCGAGGCCGCGGAGACCGCCGGTCTGTTGAAGCCGGGCGGGACGATCGTCGAGCCGACCTCGGGCAACACGGGTCACGGCCTGGCCATCGCGGCCGCGATTCGCGGCTACAAGTGCATCTTCGTGATGCCGGACAAGATGAGCCAGGAGAAGATCTCGCTCCTGCGCGCCTACGGCGCCGAAGTCGTCATCTGCCCGACGGCCGTACCGCCCGAATCCCCCGAGTCCTACTACCGAGTGGCCGATCGGCTGGCGGAGGAGATCCCGGGCGCCTATCAGCCGAACCAGTACTTCAATCCCGAGAACCCGAAGACGCATTACGAGACGACCGGGCCCGAGATCTGGCGCCAGACCGACGGGAAGATCGACGTGTTCGTCGCGGGCGTCGGAACCGGCGGCACGATCAGCGGCGTCGGTCGCTACCTGAAGGAACAGAACCCGGACGTGACGGTCGTCGGCGCCGATCCCGAGGGCTCCGTCTACTCCGGCGACGAGCCTCGGCCTTATCTCGTCGAAGGGATCGGAGAGGACTTCTGGCCGGGAACGTTCGACCCCTCGATCGTCGACCGCTACGTGCAGGTTTCGGACAAGGATTCATTCCGAGTGGCCAGAGCGATCACGAGGCAGGAGGGGATCCTGGTGGGCGGCTCGGCCGGCACGGCGGTGTTCGCCGCGCTGCGGGTGGCGCGCGAGCTCGACGAGACGAAGACGATCGTCGTGCTGCTGCCCGACACCGGCCGTCAGTACCTCTCGAAGGTGTACTCCGACTCGTGGATGCTCCAGCACGGGATGCTCGACCGCCCCGACGTGGTTCGGGTCCACGAGGTGCTCACGGCCAAGCACACGGAGCTGCCGCCGCTCATCACGGTCGGCGCGCACGACAAGGTCCGCCAGGCCGTCGACCGGCTCCAGGCGGCGGACATCTCCCAAGCGCCGGTCGTGCGCGAGGACAGCACCGACGTGTCGCAGTTCGTCGGCTCGATCCGCGACCGCCAACTGCTCGACCGGATCTTCCGCGACCCCGATGCGCTCCAGGCAGATGTCGCGGAGGTCATGGCGCCGCCGATCCCCATGGTCGAGTTCGACGATCCGATCGAGTCGGCGTTCGGAGAGCTCGAGCATGGACCGGCCGTCCTGGTCACCAAGGCGGGCCAGGTGCTCGGCGTGCTCACCCGGAGCGACCTGCTCGACTTCTTGGCGCACCGACAGCGGACGCCCTGACACGACGGTGCGATCGCTCGGGATCGACGTCGGCGTGGCCAAAGGTCTCGACCTCGTCCTGATGGACGAACGGCGGGTGCCCCTCGCGGTGCGCTCGCACATCCGTCCCGCCGAGGTCGGCCAGATGCTCGACGAGTTCCGCCCCGACGTGATCGCGATCGACTCGCCGCCGAAGTGGGCCACGAGCGGGCGTTCGCGACGCACCGAGCGCGAGCTCGCGGCCTGCAACATCCAATCCCTCAACACGCCGTCCGAAGCCCATGGACGCGGGAACCGCTTCTTCGGATGGATGGAGGTCGGCTTCACGGTCTTCCGCGTCGCGAACGATCACGGGTTCGCGACGTACAGCGGTGGAACCCCGAAAGGCCGGGCGATGGAGGTCTTCCCGCACGCGACGGCGGTGGTGTTGGCGGGAACCCTTCCCCCGAAAGGGGTCTCGAAGCGCATCTGGCGCGAGGGGGTCCTTCGAGCCCAAGGCGTTCGGACGGACGAGCTCACGTCGATCGACCTGATCGACGCGGCGCTCGCAGCCCTCACCGGCGTGCTCACGCTGCAGGGCAAGCGCTTCGCGCCCGGCGATCCGACGGAGGGCGTGATCGTGCTGCCCGTGAACACGCTACCGGCGAAGCCGTTCCGGCAAGGCACCCGCGCACCCACGGCCATCTCACCACTCTTCAACTACTGTGCGTGCGGCGATCCGGCATGTCAGGAACTGGTGCGTGGACAGTTCGCGCCCGGTCACGACGCGAAACGCAAAGCGTTGTTGTGGCGGAACGCCCGCGAAGGTCAGGACGCCATGGAGGAGCTCAAGGAGCGAGGATGGAAGCTGCCCCCGGAGATGCGCTAGACGGCCTGCGTTTCGAAACGCGCGCGATCCACTCGGGCCAAGACCCCGAGGGTCTCTACGGAGCCGTGAACGTCCCGATCTACCAGAACGCAACGTACACGCAAGACGCGGTCGGCGAGCCGAAGCGCTGGGACTACGGGCGAGGCGGGAACCCGACGCGCGAAGCGTTCCAGGTGGCGCTCGCCGCACTGGAGGGCGGGTCGAACGCGTTCGCATTCGCGAGCGGCCTTGCCGCGGAGACCACGCTCCTGCTGACCCTGCAACCGGGCGATCACGTCGTTCTGGCCGATGACGTGTACGGCGGGACGTATCGCCTGCTGACGAGCGTGCTCTCCGGGTGGGGGCTGGAGTCGACCACGGCTGATCTCGCCGACGAGATGGCGCTGAACGCCGCGTTCCGGCCAACCACGAAGCTCGTGTGGATCGAGACGCCATCGAACCCCATGCTGAAGATCGTCGACGTGACTCGCATCTCGGCGATCGCGCATGCGGCCGGCGCGCGCGTCGTGGTGGACAATACCTTCGCCACACCCGCGCTCCAGCGCCCGCTCGAACTCGGCGCCGACGCCGTCGTGCACAGCGTGACCAAGTATCTCGGCGGCCACTCCGACCTGATCGGCGGCGCGATCGTCACGAGCGACCCCGAGTGGATCGAGCGTCTGGCATTCCTGACGAACGCCGTCGGCGCGGTGCCAGGTCCGATGGACTGCTATCTTGCGCTCCGTGGCTTGAAGACCCTGGCGGTGCGGATGCGGGCGCACAGCGACAATGCGCGCGCGATCGCGGCGTTCCTGGTGGCGCACCCGAGGGTCAACGCCGTGCACTACCCAGGGCTCGCAACGCATCCGGGGCACGACCTGGCGGCGCAGCAGATGTCGGATTTCGGCGGGATGGTGTCGTTCCAGGTCGCAACGGCTGAGGAGGCGGTCGCGATCGTTGAACGGACCCGCCTGTTCTTCCTGGCCGAATCGCTCGGCGGGGTCGAGTCGCTGATCGAGGTCCCCGGACCGATGACCCACGCGAGCGTGGCCGGTTCGCTACTGGAGGTCCCGGACGACCTGATCCGCCTCTCCGTCGGGATCGAGCACCCCGACGACCTGATCGCCGACCTGGCGCAAGCGCTCGGCTAGAGCGACTCAACCCGCGCGTTCGATGGTGGCGCGCCACGCCTGCGCCTCGCCCCCGGGGAGGTTCGCGGCGAATGTGGTCGCGACGATCTCCACCACGCGCCAGCCCTCGGCGAACGAGTCCCGGAGCTCCTGATCGGTCACGCGACGAGGACCCATCTCTCCCGACTGGCGATCACTGAAGCAGAGCAGGTGCAATAGGCCACCGGTCTCGACTACGGAGGCCAGGCTCGCGACGTAGACAGGTCGTTCGTGATCCTCGAAGACGTGGAACACCCCGCAGTCGAGCGCGGAATGGAACCGGCGTCCGAGCGATCCGAGCGAGAGCGCGTCCGCCAGGATGAACTCCGTGGGCAGTCCGCGTTCGAGGGCCTTCGCACGGGCCTTCTCGACGGCTCGTGGCGCTGCGTCGACTCCGACCACCTGCAACCCGCGTGCCGAGAGCTCGAGCGCGTTCTCGCCCGTGCCGCATCCGACATCGAGCACCGTCTCGGCGAACCCACCCGCGTCGGCGATCCGCACGACTTCGGGTTGGGCTCTTCCGATGTCCCACGGCGGGACGCCTGCATACATCTCGTCGAACCCGCGATGATCGGGAGCGTCGGGCATCGCCGTATCTTCCCACGCAGCTACAGCTCGATCCGACGTCCGTCGCCCGTCGAGAGACTCACCGCTCGCAAGCCCAACGAACCGCCGGTGATGCGGATCGGCAGGTCGCTCTGGCCGAGCCAGTTCGCCAGATGTCCGTCGTCGCCCATCTCGATCCAGGCGATCCCGGTCGCAGACACGCGGTGTTCTATCGACGTGCGCCCCGGGTGCAATTCGGTTGGGCCGTCCCACTCGATGAAGAACGGCAGCCGGGACGCGCGCTCCGGATCGTCCTCGAAGCCGGCACTACGCCATCGCACGAGGCTGCCGTCCGGACGTTCGCGCTCACCGGTCACAACGTCCAGGCTGAGTCGGGCGGCGGTCGCGTCCAGGTCGTCGTCGGCGACGCAGACCGCGAACCATCGGTCCCCGTCGCGCGAGATCCGCTCTACAGCGCGCCCGACCGCGCTCTCCGCGGCGGCGTCCGGATCGACGACCGCGAGCAGCTCGATGTAGTCGTCACCGAACGGGACGATCCGATTCCCAGTGCCCCACGCGAAGTGTCGTCCGCCCGCCACCGACGCAAGCCCGTGCTCTTCGAGTAGCCGCTCCGCAGCGTCGTCCAGGTCGCCGACAGCCAGGACGACGTGATCGATCGAGCGCGCGGCAGCCATGAGTTGTGTCTACCCGCTGCCTCCCGCTAGCCCATCACCTCCATCGCTCGCGCGTTGTCGTCGGTGACGACAACGGCACGATTGTTGGTCGCGAGGTACAGCACGCGAACGTTGATGCCCGCGTCGGCCACGCGCCGCGCGATCATCCCCATCGTTCCGGGCTCGTTGGCAGTCCCGATCGGATCGGCGAGGATCGCTTCCGACTCGCCCTCGACCTTCAGGCCCGCGCCCTCGAGCGCGGCCTTGGCCGCGGTGGCGTCCATCACGCAGATGTGGATGAGGCCTCGTCCCTCCATGCCCATCCCGCAGAGCCCTTCGATGTTGACGCCGGCGGCGCCGAGCGCCTCCCCGACGCGAGCGAGCTCTCCAGGACGATCGTCCAGAGAGATCATGAGATCGGTTGCCATGCTTCCTCCCTTCGACGGATCCGTTCGGTCTACGCCCACCTCGGATCGCTGTCAAACGCGGCCCGTGACCACCCTTGCGTTCCTCGGCGACGAGGCGAGCGGGAGGGCCGAAAGGCGTGGCGCATCCCCCACAGATCTTGTTACCGACCGCTCGTGCAGCGAAACGCGGCTACGCTGACGCTTCGGCCGACGCCTTCAACATGTTCATACCCTTCTGCACGGCGCCCTTGATGAAGAGCGCGAAGATCACCGAGAAGGCAACCTTCTTCGCTCCCGAAAGTGGAGGCCCTGCCATCGTCTTCGTGACCGTGGTCTGCGAACCCGACTGCTTGACGTCGTACCGGTTCCTCCACTCCTCCTTGGCGTCGTGCGTGACGACCTCGAAGGTGTTCATCGGGTCGTTGACGGTAACGCTGCCCTCCATCGCGTGCTGTTTGTCATTCGGCAGCCAGCCGGTGGAACGGAACGTGCTCCCGACGGCGTTCGGCTGGCCGGAGAGCCATTCCACCTTGTAGGGCTTCGGCGACCACTCGTGTTGGCGACCGAGATCCGCAACGAGCGCCCACACCTTCTCGGGCGTCGCGTTGATCGAGACCGTCCAGGTCGGCGGAGATTCGGCCATGTGGTTCTCCTTTCGTGTCGGGCGATGCGTCGTCCGAAGCGGACCCTACGACCGGGGGAACGACCTGACTACCCCTTCGGACGCTTCAGGTATGCAACCAAACTCTTGCCGCCCATCGGGTTCTCGATCTGGGCGACCGAGACGAGCTCCCAGCCGTCCTCGCCGAACGTGTTCAGGATCTCGCCAGGGTTGTGCTCCAGGAGCGGCGCCACGAAGTACTCCCACTTCTGCATGTCGTCATCCTTCCTCATGTCGTGCCGAGTCGTTCGATCGTCGTCCGGATGCAGACGCCCATGATGACGTCGAGGCCGCCCGCGGAGGCGATCTGGTACGCCTCATCGTTTGTGATGCCTTGCTGCAACCACAGCACACGAGCGCCGATCGCCACGGCTTCACGGGCAACGTCGGGTGTGTGCTCAGCGCGACGGAAAACGTCGACCACATCGATGCGTATGTCGCCGGGGATGTCGCCGAGAGACGGATAGGCGCGTTCGCCGAGGATCTCGGTCTCCCGCGGATTGACCGGCACGATGCGATAGCCATGGTCCTGGAGGTACCGGGCGACGCTGTTCGACGGCCGATCGGGGTTGGAGGAAAGCCCCACCACGGCGATCGTGTGCGCCTCTCCCAGCAACGCGCGGAGCTCGCGGTCTTCGGGGGCGGTGGCGCCGCTCACGTCGGGATCAGCCACGCCGCCTCCTTCCGGACGATCTCGAGCAGCAGGTGAAGGATCCAACCGGTCACTCCCCAGATCATGTGACCGTCGAGCTCGTACGCGTACCCGCGCCACGCACGACCCTCCCCGCGATCCACCTCGACCACCCGCTCCACCTCCGACAGTCGTGCGACAGGGAACGTCAGCACCTCGTCGATCTCCCTCTCGCTCACCACGAACGCGGGGAGCGCCTCCAGCATGCCCACGAATGGCACCACGAGGATCCCACTCACGGTGGTGTGAACCGGCGACAGCGCGCCGACGAGCTCGGTCGAGACAGGATCGAGCCCGATCTCTTCGAACGCTTCACGGAGAGCCGTTTGGTGCAGCGTCTCGCCCGGGTCCTGCAACCCGCCGGGGAACGAGATCTCGCCCGCATGGCGGGAGAGATCGATCGCCCGGACCGTGAAGACGAGCGAGGGCTCCGGTCGTTCGACGAACGGAACGACGACCGCGGCCAGACGATCGCCCGGATCCGGCGAGGGCACGGGAGCCTGGTCGAGCACGTCGAGCAGCACCGAGCGCAAGTGGGTGACGGGTACCATCGAGCGCCATGGTAGATGAGGGCATCGCGAGAGCCGTCGCGGATGCCGTCGACGCCGATGAGGTGCTCGCATTCGCGCGCGCCCTCATCGCGGCCCCCAGCGAGAATCCGGGTGGCACCGAGGACGCGGCCGCCGCGGTGGCAACGGACATCCTCACCGGGATCGGGGCGTCACCGGGGACGATCCGGAGCGAAGAGGGCCGCCCCAGTGTCGTGGCGTCGATCGGGGCGGTCGCGCGTCCGTCGCTCGCTTGGAACGGTCACCTCGACGTCGTGCCCGCCGGCGACCTCGCGAACTGGTCCCACGGTCCCTGGGAGGGAGCGGTCGAGGACGGGCGATTGATCGGACGCGGCGCGGCCGACATGAAAGGTCCGATCGCTGCCGCGCTCGCCGCCGCCGCCGCCGTCCGCCGATCCCGCATCGAGCTCGCCGGCACGCTGACCTTCCATCTGGCCGCCGACGAGGAGCACATGGGCGTGCATGGGACCAGGGTGCTGCGTGACCGCGGCCTGCTGGATCAGGACGCATGCATCGTCGGCGAACCGAGCGATCTCCAGATCGGCCTCGCGGAGCGGGGCGGCGCGTGGATCACCGCGACCGCCAAGGGGAAAGCAGCCCATGGCTCGCAACCGCATCTCGGCGTGAACGCGATCACGTCGATGGCGCATCTGTTGTTGCGCCTCCCCGAGGCGTTGCCCGATCGCGAGCATCCCCTGGTGGGCAGACCGACCGTGAACGCCGCGCTCATCTCGGGAGGGAACGCGCCCAACGTCGTCCCCGATCGCTGTGAGGTGGACATCGATCGACGGATCGTGCCCGGCGAGACCGATCGCGACGCGGTGCTGGTTCCGTTCGTACGTCTGGCGAGCGACATCCAACGAGCGCACCCCGAGGTCGAGATCGGCTTCGAGCTCCGCGAATGGACCGACGCGGCGGAGGCGCCGGCGGACTCGTCGATCGCTGCCGTCGCGCGCGAGATGGTGGAAGGCGAACGAGGCCAGCCTGCCGCCGATGTCGGCTTCACGGGGATCACGGACGCGCGCTTCTACATCAACGATTCGAGGATCCCAACCATCATCTTCGGCCCGGGCTCCCTCGCCGTCGCCCACACGGCCAACGAGTGGATACGCGTCGAGGAACTCGTCACGGCGGCGCGGATCTACGCGCGTATCTTCGTCGGCTTCCTGGGATCGTCTTCGATCCATATCTGACGCCTGGCTCGACTCCGGGCCGAACCGGGCGCGCGCGCTATCCTGAACGCATGGATGCTCAGACGGCCGGCGTCATCACGGTCACCGAGAAGGCCGAGCGCAAAGCCCGTCAGCTCGCCGAGAAGGACGGCCTCCCCGACGCCGCCCTCCGCGTTCGGGTCTTGGCCGGCGGTTGCTCCGGCTTCACGTACGAGCTGTCGTTCACCGAGACTCCCGGCGTGGACGACGCCGTCATCCGGGGACCCGGCGGTTTCCGCGTGTTGATCGATCCGGCCAGCCAGCCGATCCTTCGCGGTTCGACGCTCGACTTCGACGACGCCCTGATGGGCGGGGGGCTGAAGATGCACAACCCCCAAGCGAAGCACGAGTGCGCGTGTGGGGATTCGTTCTCGATCTAGCTACGCCACCGTCAGCGTTCCCGTCATCGTCGGGTGGATCGTGCAGTGCCACCCGGTCGTCTGCGTGATGTCGACGGTCACCGTCTGCGTCTGCCCCGGCGGGATCGACACGTTGACACTCCCGTCGTCCAACGTGAACGTGTGGAGGTGGGTGTCGTTATTGATGATCGTGATGTCGGTCGACCCACTGCTCACCGTCAGCGCGTTCGGGTTGAACGCGAAATTCTTGATCGAGATCGACGCCGACCCCGAGCTGCCTGTGCTGCCTGTGCTGCCTGTGGAGCCAGTACTCCCGCTGGAGCCGGTGGCGCCGGTAGATGCCCCGCCGTTGTCGCTCTTGCTGCACGCGGCCGTGATGAGCGCCAGCGAGAGCACCGCGACGAGCACACCTCTTGACTGTCGGACCTTCATTCGTCCCTCCCATACGTTGTGGCCGATCTGAGCTGGCGGGCCTGACCTAGTCGTCCGGGTAGTACGACCCGAGTCGGCCATCGGCTTTCGTATCGAGCCGAGACCTATACTCCGGCCCATCGATGGCCTCATCCGCGGATAAGACCCAGTGGCACGAGTTGTACCACGAGGTCGTCATGACGGGGATCTGCACCGGCTGCACCGCCTGCATAGTGGCGTGCCCCTTCCACGTCCTCGGCTATGAGGACGGGGTGCCCGTACAGCTGCAGGATGAAGGTGTCGACCAGTGCGCGCACGGTGAGAAGGGTTGCGACATCTGCACCCGCGCCTGTCCACGTTTCCGCGAATGGGAGGGCGAGATCGACCAGACGCTCTTCGGTATGACCCGCAAGCCCGAAGACGTGATCGGCGTGCACAAGGACATCTGGCTGGCCCGGGCCTCCGATGCAGCCTCTCTCGCGCAAGGCCAGGACGGCGGCGTGGTCTCGGCGCTCCTCATCTGGGGTTTGGCCAGCGGGGAGATCGACGGCGCCTGCACATCGAAGCTCTCCGACGAACGTCAGTGGGATGCCGAGCCGACGGTCGTCACGGATGCGCAGGGTGTGCTCGACACAGCGGGCTCTCGCTACACGTACTCCGCGAACCCGCTCGCCCTGATCAAGGCCGCTGAGCTCGGTCTGTCGAAGGTCGCGCTCGTCGGCATGAGCTGCCAGGCCTCCGTGACGGGTTCGTTGGAGGCCCGTCGCGTGAACAAGTGGCGACGGAAGATCGCGTGGACGTTCGGCCTGCTCTGCTCGAAGACCTTCACGTACGACGGGCTCATGATCGAGATCGCGCAGAACCAGCTCGGGCTGGATCTGGATCATCTCGCCCGCGTGAACGTGAAGGGGAAGTTGCTCTTCTACACCGACACCGGCGACGAGCACACATACTCGTTGAAGGCCGCCCACGAGTTCACACGCCCTGGATGCTTGCGCTGCCCCGACTTCGCCGCCGAGCACGCCGACATCTCGTTCGGCGGGTTGGGGCAGTCGGAAGGATGGACCCTCACGATCGTGCGAACGGATCGGGGGCAGGACATCTGGGATCGAGCGGTTGCCGAAGGCGTGATCGAAGCACGACCGGCGTCGGAGGATCCCAAGGCCGTCGATCTCATGTTCAAGCTCGCCGCCAAGTCCCGGGAACGATGGCCGGCGCAAACAGACGTCCCCACGGCCGTCGCGGCACCCGGGCTGCTGCCGGATCCCGCCTAGCGGCGTCTCGTCGGAGTCACACCACGGCCCAGGCTGCGACGACCGGGTGGTCGACCGCTGCCGGACCGACCTGCGCCGCTCCTCCCGGGGAGCCCAAGCCGCTGACGGCGTCGCCGAACCATTCCGCATTGATCGGTGTGAACTGCTTCCACTCCGCCGGAACGTCGTCCTCGTAGAAGATCGCGGTCACCGGACACGCCGGCTCGCAGGCGCCGCAGTCCACGCACTCGTCGGGCTGGATGTACAACATGCGAGGCCCTTCATAGATGCAGTCGACCGGACATTCGTCGACGCACGCGCGATCTTTCACATCGATACATGGCTCTGCGATGGTGTAGGTCATATAAACCCCTTTGTCACGGTGTCGGCCTTGGAAACCCTACGACCCGGAGTTTACACCGGGTGCGAGCGCCCGCAGCGTCTCGGAAACGGAACCTTCCGGGTCTCCTCCCGCCGCCACCGGATACACGATGGGGAGATCCGCCCCTGCCTCCCGGAACGCATCGAGCCGAACCCGCGCCGCGGCCGGGTCACCGGCGAGACAGATCGCTCGAACCAACGCCTCCGGCACCTCGTCGGGATGACCGGCAGCATGCGCCGCCGCCGCCGCGCGCGCCGCATCTTCGAGTCCGATGGCGGCGAACTGCCGCGCGTAGGCCGGGAATGAGGCGTACGCCCCCGTCGCGGCCTGCAGCGCGCGCAGGGCACCGGTTCCATCGGCCCCGAGGCTCGCGCGGACGTAGACGCCGATCGTGATGGAGGCCGGGTCGCGACCAGCTGCTTCCGCTCCCTCGCGGAGCTGCCCTCCCGCGGCGGCCACCCGTTCGGGAGAGCACCAATTGAGCAGGACGCCGTCGGCAACCTCGCCCGCCAAACGCATGGCTCGCGGACCCAGGGCCGAGATCCAGATCGGCACGGGGTCCTCGATGACGAGCGAGAGCTGCAGCGTCCTGCCGGCGAGCTCGATCCGTTCGCCCGCGAACAATCGCCGCAGGGCGACGACCGAGGCGCGGAGATCGTCGAGCGCGCCCGCGATCGCGGGACCGGTGCCCAGACCGAGCAGCATGCGACCCGACGATCGTTCGTGGACCGTCGCGGCGCCCATCGCGGTGAGCATGGTGGTGCGCGCCTTCATCGGGATGACCCCGGTACCCAGCAGCAGCCGCTCGGTCTCTCCCGCGAGCGCCCCGAGCGCCACGAGCCCATCGCGACCCGCGATCTCGGGCAGGAACACGCCGGCATACCCGAGCGCCTCTCCCTCGCGCGCGAGCCCGGCGAAGATCGGCCACGCGAACGGTTCGCGCAACGCGAACGCCGTGCCCCCGGGCGTCGGTTGTCGGTGGTCGGTCACGCTGCCATGGTGCCACGCCATGGAGCCCGTCACGTTCTCGACCGAGGACGGCGTCCGGCTGGAGGGCGAGCTGCGCCTGCCCGACGGTGACCCGCGGGCGTCGGCGGCGATCTGTCATCCGCACCCGCGACACGGAGGGAGCAAGGACCACCCGATCCTGTGGGCGATCCGCAACGAGCTCGCCCATCGCGGTCTCGCTGTCCTGGCCTTCAACTTCCGCGGGGTGATGGGCTCAGGAGGAACGTACGGCGGGGGTCGCGACGAGGTCCGCGATGCCCGCGCGGCGATCGGGCGTGTGCGCGAAGAGGCGCCCGATCGTCCCACCGTGGTTTGCGGATGGTCGTTCGGCGCGAACGTCGCGCTCCGGGAGGCACTCGACGACGAGCGCGTGGAGGCGCTCGCATTGGTCGGGCTGCCGCTCGTCCACGCCGATCTCGAGCTGCCCAAGCTCCCGGGAAGTTCGGAGCTCCGGGCCTTCCGGGTGCCCGTGCTGCTCCTGGCCGGCGAGCGCGATGAGTTCGCTCCGTCCGCCGAGCTCCGGGAGATGGGCCGGGGCCTCCGCGACGCTCGCGTCGAGATCCTCGCGGACACCGATCACTACCTGTGGCGTCGGGAGCGCGAGGCGGCGGCCGTGATCGGGGAGTTCGTCGACGACGTGCTGAAGGCCGCGTCCTAAACGAGACCGTCGCGTTTCGCGTGACCGTTGCTTCGCGGATCCACCGTCGACGCCTTCGGTCTGGACAGCCAGACGAATGGGACGAACAGGAACATTCCGGCCAGGAATCCGAGCCATACGACGAGTCCCAGCACCACGAACAGGGCGGAAACGCCGATCCACAGCCATGGGTTTCCCCACCACGGGCGCCGGGGCGCCGGCGGGTTTCGCGGCGGTGTGACGAGATCCGGTTCGACGATCCGCGCCGTTCGCCGGATGGCCGTCCGATCCATGCGCCACCCCCGTCGGAAGACCAAGACGAATCCCGCCGAGAGGAGCGCCAGCCCCACGAAGGGCAAGACGACGAAGAGCAGGTCCCCTCGGATCGCGGAAGCAGCTTCCGGAGTCACGGTTAGGGCGGCCGCGGTCCCCCGAGGTACCCGCGAGGCGAGCGCCATGACCGCACCAGCCGAACGATCGTGAACATCCCCAATGCGACGAGGAGCACGAGCCCCAGCACCCAGATGATCACGGCTTGAGTGCCTCGCTGAGAACGACCATGTCTGGAGGATAGCGAGAGCGGCGCGAGAAGGCTCGGAGTCGATCTCGTCCCGAAGTGTCCGGTCGATCGCTCTCATGAACCGCCGCTCACGGTCTACTCATCGGTGCCTCATCAGCTCCTGCCTACCGTGGAGACCACTACCGAAGGAGGTGACAACCATGAAGAAGAAGTTCTTGATCGGGACGCTCGTCTCGGTGGTCGCTTCGTTCGGCCTCTGGGCGGGGCTCGGCAACATCGCCTCAGCACATCCAGTCGTGGCGAAGGCCCAACCCGCACGCGTCGTCACCCACACGGTGAAGACGTCGGCGCTCCGGTCTGCCTCGTCCGAAGATCCTTCCGGCTCGGATACGGACAACGTGCAGTCGGGGGATCAGACATCGCCCGACACCGAGTCGAGCGGGAGCTCCGAAGGCGATCCGTCGAGTGAAGGTACGTCGACGGAGACCGACGGTGTCGACTGCCAGCAGGACGGTAACTTCGACGGCGTGAACGCCGCCGGAACCGGACCCGGCTGCGACGGCTCCGGCCAATAGATCCGGAGACCGATCCGAAGACTATCGAGTCACCGCAGAAGAGGCGGGAGATCAGTTCCCGCCTCTTCCGCGTCCGCCGCCGGGAGCGAGAACGAGAACGACGCCCCGCGCCCCGGACGCGAATCGACCCAGATCCGCCCAGCATGAGCCATCACGATCTCTCGGCAGATCGCGAGGCCGAGTCCGCTCCCACCGTCCCCCGTGCGGGCCGGGTCGCCGCGAACGAACCGATCGAACACGTGCGGCAGCAGCGCGGAGTCGATGCCGTGACCCATGTCCGTGACGGTGCACACCGCCGACGTGCCGTCGCGGATGATGGAGACCGTCACGACGCCGTCCGCGGGTGAGAACGTCACGGCGTTCCCCACGAGGTTCACCAGGACCTGCTCGAGCCGTGCCCGATCCCCGTCGACGACGATCGGCTCGCCCTGCAGGTCGACGAGGAGGTGCTTTGCCTCGACGAGCGAACTCAGGGATGCGAGCACATTCGTCGCGGCCTCGCGGAGATCCACCGGCTCGCGCAGGAGCGGCAGCTCACCCTCGTCGATCCGCGCCAGCGTGAGGAGGTTCTCGACGATGCGGTGCATGCGAACGACCTCCTCGTCGGTGCTCTCGAGCGCCTCGCGCGATCTCGGATCGAGGTCCGGCGAGCGAAGGGTCACGTCAAGCTCCGCTCGCATCGCCGCGAGCGGCGTCCGCAATTCGTGTGACGCGTCCGTGACGAATCGTCGCTTCTCAGCAAGCAGCCCCTGGAGACGGTCGAGCAGATCGTTCAGCGTCGACGCGAGACGCTGGAGCTCGTCCGATGTCCGCGGAACCTCGATCCGTTCGTCGAGGCGGCTGACCGAGAGCTCCTCGGCCTCCCGCGTCATCAGTGAGACGGGCCGGAGGGCGCGGCGCGCGAGCCACCAACCCCCGGCGCCCGCAGCGACGAGCGCTACGGGCCCGGCGATCAACAACAGGAGCAGCAGCTCGTTCACCGAGTCGCGCACGTCATCGAGCGACGTCGCTACGACGAGGACCGCCGTGCATGACGACGATGATGGGAGCCGCACCGCGAGGATCCGGAACGGCTCGTTGTCGGCACCGGTGACGAGGCTCTTCCGCAACGGGTATCCGGCGAACACAAGCGAGGTCGCAGTCGATGTGAGCAGCGGATGCTCTGCGACGGGATCACCGGACGTCTCCTGGACCACGCCGCCGGAGCCGAGCAGCTGCGCGCCGGACTCGCCCTGCGGGAGCCCGACGAGCGACGCGTCCGAGATGTCTTGGAACTCGCCCTCGCACCCGGCCCGACCGCCCGCGCCGTTACCTGCACCACTTTGGCCGGCGCCCTGGCCCCCGCTCTCAAGGCCGAGCGCGATCTGGGCGGCTCGTATGTCGAGGTTCTGATCGACGCTCCGGATCAGGTCGGCCCGGAGGCGAACGACGAGGAAGGCCCCGAGCACGGCCAGGATCAATGCGAGGAGGGCGACGTACCACGCGGTGAGCCGGACGCGGATCGGCAGGTTCACACGGGTTCCAGCACATAGCCGACGCCCCGGACGGTGCGGATCAACGGACGGCCGAACGGCCGCTCGAGCTTCCGCCGCAGGTAGGCGACGTAGACGTCCACCACGTTCGAGAACCCCGTGTAGCTGTAGTCCCACACCTGTTCGAGGATGCGGCCCCGAGACAAGACCTCGCCGGGATGACGCATCAAGAATTCGAGGAGCGCGAACTCCCGCGCGGACAGCTCCACGGGGGTGTCGGCGCGCGTCACCGTGTGAGCGGCGGGATCGAGGGTCACGTCCCCGACCGCGAGAACTGCCGGACGCTCCGACGGTCCGCGCCGGACGAGCGCCCGCAGGCGGGCCAGAAGCTCGCCGAACGCGAACGGCTTGAGTAGGTAGTCATCGGCTCCGGCATCGAGCCCTCGGATCCGATCCTCGACCGCGTCGCGAGCGGTGAGCAGGAGGATCGGCGTCCAGCGTTCGCGCGTTCGCAGCTCACGACTGATCGCGAACCCATCCATGCCCGGGAGCATGACGTCGAGGACGATCGCGTCGTAGTCGTATTCGAGCCCTCGGGAGAGGGCCTCGCGCCCGTCGTGGCATTGATCGACCGTGTGGCCGTCTTGCTCCAGCCCTCGCCGGATCGCGCGAGCCATCTTGATCTCGTCTTCGACTAAGAGGATATGCACCGCACCGTCTCCCTGAGACCAGTCTCTTAGCGTTCGATGAGAGTTGGATGAGGATCCACCCTACTTCGTCCGTTTTCACCGAACTCTCATGATCCGCGTCGTACGACTCATATGGGCCAAGCTACTGGAGGTGCAGGACCCGTGAGAAGACACACGACGTCGATGATTGGTGCGGTGGCTATCGCCGCGCTCTTGGCGGCATGCGGGGGGTCGACGGCGGCACCACCGTCGACGAACACACCAACGACGCCGGCGGTGACCCCGACACAGCCGTCGGGCCACACGACGTCGCCGACGCCGACGCAGTCCCCCGTACCGACCGAGTCACCGGTCGCGATCGAGAGCAATCCCCCGGGGGACATCCCCGACAACACCGCCTACGTCCCGTACACCTCCTCGGCGGGCGGCTTCAAGATCTCCGTCCCCGAGGGCTGGGCTCGGTCGACCACGAAGACCTCCGTGACGTTCACGGACAAGCTCAATACGGTCGTCGTGAGCTGGCAGCCCGCGACCACCGCTCCGACCGTGGCGACGGCGAAGTCGACCGAGGTCCCAGCTCTCAAGGCTGCGACACGGGCTTTCCAGCTGAAGAGCGTGAGCACCGCGTCGCTGCCGGCCGGGCCCACGGTGTTGATCGAATACCAAGCCAACAGCGACCCGAATCCCGTCACGGGCAAGCAGTACCGGCTCGACGTCCTGCGGTATGAGCTCTACAAGAGCGGCTCCGAGGTGGCGATCACGTTGCTCTCGCCGGTGGGCGCGGACAACGTCGACCCGTGGCGGATCATCACCGAGAGCTACGCCTGGAGCTGATCCGGATGGCCGAAGGCGAAGCCCCCGTCCTCGAGGCCCACGAGCTGTACCGCTTCTATCACGTGGGTGATGATGAGACGTTCGCGTTGCGCGGCGTCTCACTCCAGGTTCACGCGGGCGAGGTCGTCGCGGTGGTCGGCCCATCTGGCAGTGGGAAGTCGACGCTGCTTTCATGTCTCGCAGGATTGGACGAACCCGACGGCGGCTACGTATCCGTTTCGGGAGAGCGCCTCACGCGCCGACCGGAAGCCGTTCGCGCAGCGATCCGCGCGCAACAGATCGGCGTGCTCTCGCAATCGGGCAACCTGCTCGAGCACCTGAACGTAACGGAGAACATCCGGATGGCGCGGGCGCTCGCGAGCAAGACGGCAGGCGGCTCGATCGGTTCGACGCTTGACGACGTAGGACTCTCGAAGCGCGCTTCCGCACGGCCGACGACGCTCTCCGGAGGCGAGGCCGCGCGCGCCGGGCTCGCGGTCGCGCTCGCGAACGACCCGCCGATCCTGCTCGCCGACGAACCGACCGGCGAGGTCGACGAGGCCAACGAATCGTTGATCCTCGACATCCTTCGAGCGCGCGCCTACGCCGGTGGGGCCGTGCTGATCGTGACCCATAGCGACCGCGCGGCAACGGCCGCCGATCGGATCGTGCGCCTGGTCGACGGGAGGATCGCCGATGGGCGCTGAGTCTCTGGTGCAAGCCGATTCGCTCGTCAAGACCTTCGGCGCAGGTGCGACGGCCGTAACGGCGGTCGTCGAGGCAACGTTCTCGATAGAGTCAGCCGAGCGCATCGCGCTCGTCGGCCCATCGGGGAGCGGGAAGTCGACCCTCCTGCATCTGATCGCAGGACTCGAGACACCAACCGGTGGAGCGATCGCGTGGCCGGCGCTGGGGGAGCGTGAGACTTTGCGTCCGGGCGCGATCGGCTTGGCGTTCCAGGGGCCGAGCCTCCTTCCCCCGCTCAGCGTCGTGGAGAACGTGGCGCTCCCGATCATCTTGGGTGGCGGCTCCGAGCGCTTCGCGCT
>JBOGVK010000081.1:0-4541 GCA_050692375.1 Actinomycetota bacterium | reverse complement strand
GCTGGAAGGTTAGGGCACATCCAGCACCACCAACGAATCCGTCAGCTATCTGTCCTAAGCTCCGATTCGATGGGAACGCTCGCCGAGCTCGTGGACAACCTTGCAGATGACGCCACGAGACGGGGCCGTCAGTTCGAGCACATCTGCAAGTGGTACTTGGAGAGCGAGCCCCTCACGCTTGCCCCTTGGCCGTTGCGAGAGCGTCTTTTCGACCGTCGCCACCGCCGAATGTCTCGCGCCCGGGGAGCTGGGGCGACAGCACGTGTGAGGGAACGAACGCCCTGACATCTCAGCGTAGGCTCACCTGATGGCAATCGCCACGGTCGACGGCCGGACGATCGCGTACGTGCGGCAGGGTGAGGGACCGCCGCTCGTGCTGCTCCACGGCGGGCTTTCCGACGCCCGCGAGTGGCGCTTCCAGGTCCCGGTGCTCGCCCGCTCGTACGACACCGTCGCGTGGGATGCGCCGGGATGCGGCGGCTCCGACGATCCGCCAGAGACGTTCCGGATGCCCGAGTACGCCGATGCGCTCGTCAGCGTCCTCGACGCCCTGGACGTGGGGCAGGTGCACCTCGTCGGACTGTCATGGGGATCCACGCTCGCGATCGAGGCCGTGCGGCGCCACCCCGACCGGGTTGCCTCGATGGTCCTTGCATCCGCCTACGCGGGCTGGAAAGGCTCCCTCGCACCCGAGGAGGTCGAGCGGCGGCTCACGGCGGCGCTCGCGGACCTCGCGTTGCCGCCAGAGCGGCTCGCCCGGTCCTTCGCGCCCACACTGTTCACCTCAGACGCGCCGATGTCCCTCGTCGACGAGACCGTTTCGATGATGGCCGAGTACCACCCCGGAGGCGTCGAGCCGATGCTGCGCGCCATGGCCGAGGCGGACCTCCGCGACGCGCTCGGCGAGATCTTGGTGCCGGTGCTCCTGCTCTACGGAGAGGAGGACGTGCGATCCCCGAGAGAGATCGCAGAGGCACTCGCGGACTCGATCTCCGGTTCGCAGCTCCGTTTCTTGCCTGGTGTGCGTCACCAGTCGAACCTGGAAGCGCCTGACGCGTTCAATGACGCTGTTCTTGGGTTTCTCGCCAAGGTCTGAGGCGGAACGAGGCTACACCCCCCTGTCCCGGTTTCGCGGCCGTCCTGCCCCCTTCCCCTTCTCCCTTCGCCTTCGAACTTTGACCGGCGAACCACGAACTTGTTGGATGGACCGTCCGGATTCGCGTCCGGGGAGCGGCCGAAGCTATAACCCGACGATCCTTTGAGGGCAGTTCCGGCGGCTCGTTGGATGGTTCCGGGAATCGTGTCCACGGGTTGCGGCGTTCCTCGTTCGCTATCTGTGTTCCCATCAGACGCAGGATGGCCTCCTCTCCCTCGGATAGACCGTCGGGCTTCCCTTCCGTTTTCGCCCGGCTCGTCCCACGCACCACATGTCAGCAGCTCTTGGACCACGACTTGGTCACGATCAGCCCTGGCGGGGACTCGCCCGATCCGAACACGGCAACCTCGCTCAAGACCCCATGGTGCAGCCAGGCACTCACGCTGGGGAGGCTGGCCGCTAGACTTCCGCCGATGAACGCCTCGAGCCACGTCTCCGTGCCATGAAGACCACGTCCGACGCGATCATCATCGGGGCCGGTGTGATCGGGGCGGCGACCGCCTTCGAGCTCTGCAAACGCGGCTACGAGACCCTGAACATCGACAAGCTCCCCGCCGCGGGGTACGGCCCCACCAGCAGCTCGTGCTCGATCGTTCGTGCCCACTATTCGTCCTGGGACGGCGTCGCCATGGCGCACGAGGGCTTTTCCTACTGGCGTGACTGGCCCAACTACCTCGAGATCGAATCGAACGAGCACGAGATCGCCAAGTACATGCAGTGCGGCACGGTGCTCCTCAAGAGCAAGACCGGCCATCACGAGAAGGTCCTGGAGCACTTCCGGAACCTGGGCGTCGAGCATGAGGAGTGGGACACGGACACGCTGAAGAGCCGGATCCCCTACTACGACGTCCACGAGTTCTGGCCGCCCAGCCGGCCGGAGGGCGCGGACTTCTGGCGCAAGCCGGACGAGGAGCTCGAAGGGGCGATCTACACGAGCGGCTCCGGCTATGTGAACGACCCGAAGCTCGCGACCCATGATCTGCAGCTGGCGGCCGAGGCGAAAGGCGGCAGGTTCCTGTTCGATACGCGGATCGTCGAGATCCGCAGGAGCGGCGGGCGTGTGCAGGGGGTCACGCTCGACTCCGGCGAGCAGATCGACGCGCCCGTCGTGGTGAACGTGGCCGGGCCTCATTCCTTCGTGATCAACCGGATGGCCGGCGTCGAGGAGACGATGAACATCAAGACGCGCGCGCTCCGACACGAGGTCCACATCGTCCCGGCGCCGCCCGGGATCGACTACGAACACGAAGGGTTCCACACGTCGGACGGCGATCAAGGGATCTACTTCCGGCCCGAGGCCGGGAACAACATCCTGATCGGCAGCGAGGACCCACCCTGCGATCCGCAGGTGTGGCTGGAGGAGCCGGACCACTTCGATCGAGAGGTGACGAAGTCGCAGTACGAGGCCCAGGTGTATCGGGTGGCTCGTCGCATCCCCGGCCTGCAGGTGCCATCCGAGCCGCGAGGGCTGGCCGATCTCTACGACGTGTCAGACGATTGGATCCCCTTGTACGACAGGTCGGACCTGGGCGGGTTCTACATGGCGATCGGCACCAGTGGGAATCAGTTCAAGAACGCCCCGGTGGTCGGCCACCTCATGGCTGAGCTGATCGATGCCTGCGAGAAGGGTCACGACCACGATGCCGACCCGGTGCAGGTGAAGGTGCCGTATACCGGGGTCGTGCTGAACGCCGGCTTCTACTCGCGTAACCGCGAGATCAACCCGAACTCCAGCTTCTCGGTCAACGGCTAGCGGCGAGAGCATGCCGTCCCTCGAACAGATCCGTCGCGCGCCCAAGGTCCTGTTGCACGACCATCTCGATGGCGGCCTCCGACCCTCGACGGTCGTCGAGCTGGCCGCCGAGACCGGCTACGCAGGGCTTCCGACGACCGATGCGGACGAGCTGGCCGCGTGGATGACGCGTGGCGCGAGTCGTCGCGATCTAGTGCTGTACCTCGAGACGTTCGCGCACACGGTAGGCGTGATGCAGACGCGCGAGGCGCTCATGCGGGTGGCGAGCGAGTGCGCCGAGGATCACGCGACGGACGGGATCGTCTATGCCGAGGTGCGGTTCGCGCCCGAGCTCCACGTGGAGCGCGGCCTCTCGCTGGATGAGGTCGTCGAGGCCGTGCAGGAGGGGTTCCACCAGGGGAGCGAGGGCCGGGGGATCCGCGTCCGCACGCTGCTGACTGCGATGCGGACGGCGGCGCGGAGCGTCGAGATCGCCGAGCTCGCGGTCCGGTGGCGTGACCGTGGCGTGTGTGGCTTCGACATCGCCGGCGCCGAGGCCGGCTACCCCCCCACGCGGCACCTCGACGCGTTCGAGTTCGTCCGACGCGAGAACTTCCATCTCACGATCCACGCCGGCGAGGCGTTCGGGTTGCCGTCGATATGGGAGGCGGTGCAGCTCTGCGGCGCGGAGCGGCTGGGACACGGCGTGCGGATCGTCGACGACATCAACGTGGCGTCGGATGGCACGGCGAAGATCGGGCCGTTGGCTTCGCTGGTGCGCGACCGCCGGATACCGCTCGAGCTGTGCCCGACGTCGAACATCCACTCGGGCGCGGCGGCGTCGATCGCCGACCATCCGATCGGCCTGCTGTCCGACCTCCGGTTCCGGGTCACGCTGAACACCGACAACCGCTTGATGTCCGGCACCTCCATGACGAACGAGATGGTCCAGCTGGTGGAGGCCTTCGGCTGGGGCTGGGACCGGCTGCAGTGGGTGACCATCAACGCGATGAAGTCCGCATTCCTCCCGTTCGACGAGCGACTGACGCTGATCGACGACGTGATCAAGCCGGGGTATCGTCGAACGTCTTGACCGCGCGCTTCGTCGCGGTCATGCGCCACGCTTCGGTCAGCAGCTCGCGGATCTCGTCGCGATCGGCGCTCCTGACCTTCGCGCCGACCCACCCGCTCGGTCCAACGTAGGGCGGGAAGAAGTAGGTCTGCGGATCCATCGCGATCAGCGCGCGTTGCTCGTCGTGCGTCGCCTTGATCCAGACCTCGCGTTCGTTGTCGGAACACATCGCGAAGATCTTGTTCCGGACTCGGAACGTAGCCGTTCCCCAGGTTTCTCGCTCTTCCACATCCGGGAGCGAGAGGGCGGTCGCTCGCACCGTCGCAGCCCGCATCAGTGAGCCATGATCCCTGCCCTTGACAGCCGTCGGAGGCCAAGCATACGGTCCAACCCGGTTGCACTGAGTGGAGAGTGTTGCGACATGCGAGACGCCGGGGCATCGTCGAACCTGCAGTCCGTGACGCGAGCGGTGCGCGCTCTCGAGCTGATCGCCGAAGCAGGTGAGCTCGGTGTCACGGAGCTCGGCCGGCGGCTCGGCGTCCACAAGGCCACCGCCTCCCGGCTGGTTGCCACCCTCGCGG
>JBOGVK010000080.1:0-5692 GCA_050692375.1 Actinomycetota bacterium | reverse complement strand
AGTTCTCGACCCCTGCGGACGTGACGTCCAGGTTGCCGTCGGAGTTCAGGTCGATCCCGTTCGCTCCCGCGGTGACCTTCATCACGTGCGGGCTGGTGTCGGCGAAGTCGACGACCTCCAGCGAGTCACCCACGGAGTCGTTGGCGCCCAGGGAGACGGTCCAGTTGATCGCGCCCCAGTTCGTCAGCTGACCCGTGAACGTGTTCGCTGCCGTGGCGTCGACCTGGCCCATCTCGATCCACGCGGTCTGGTTCTGCGTCCCGGTGCCACTGGCGCCCGTGATGTTGATCGCCGTGGTGGTCGCGAGTCCCGTCTGCACACCCGTGCAGCCGGGAAGGTCCATACCGGCGGTGCCGGTGCCGGGAAGCACGTTCCCGACCGCCTCCGCGACGTGGATGCCGCCGTTCGCGTCCGCGTAGACGCGGAACGTGTCGTCCGGGCTGTCGGTCGAGACCGTGACCACGCCGCTCGCGACGCTGCACAGCGGACCTACCGCCGCGGACGCCGGAAGCGCCCCGACGATGCTCAGAGCTTGAAAGGCTCCGAGCGTGAAGGTTACAACTACCGCCGATCGGCGGAGCCTGCCCTTCGTGATGCTCATCTACTCACCCCTTCCTTCCATTGCTCGTTCTTCCCATTGACTTCTCCCAGTCCCCCGCGCAGGCGACCTAGGCCGAAAGGTGGGGGGGGAAGCTGGCCAGAATGTACCGGCTGACCGCGAGCGAGTCAACGTTCCGACCTGCTCAAGTGCCTGTATCACCCACCCCCCTTCACAGCCTCGGATCCTGTGCGTGGGAGCACTACATCTAAGGAAACGCCATCCGTTGCTCAGGGTTGCTCGTGACCGGAGGCGTTCTTCCTAGGATTCGTCCATGGAGACGCCGGTCGCGTAGAGCGACCCGTCGTTCCAGAACCCCAGGCTGATCGACAGCGTCCCGTCGTGCGGCATGGCCTCCTGGAGCACCGAAGGCACGCTCGACAGGCTGTAGCTGCCCGTGAAGACGTAGGTCGTGGATCCGTCGTCCGCTGGAGTGCCGGGGGACGTGAGGGCGGCGTCGGCCGTGTACCGGTACTGCCCCTTCGGGGTGTCGATCCAGAGCCACAATGTGGAGAGCGACCCTCGGGAGCCATCCATCCACCCGGTGAAGTCCAGGGAGACGCTCCCGATCACCTTGCCGTTCGGGCCGACGACGTCTCCACTCATGGTCTCGCCGAAGGATCGATTGTCCGGGGGTCCGATGACCCGGGGGGCGGAGATCAACGCGAGATGCGCGGCACCGACGCCGGCCGAGGTGTCGAACGCACCGGTCCACGTGGGCGCTGGCGGCGGCGACGGTGGAGGGGTCTCGGAGCCACTGGGCGAGGGGCTCGGATCGGGCGAGGGGGTATCGGTCGTCGTCCCGCCCGGCACGGAGGTGGCTCCTCCGGCCTGCGTCGGATGGTTGGCGTGGTGGCGAGGCTTGTGATGCGGCTTGACGGCCGGCCGCGAGCGCACCGGCGGTGCCGGAACGACGGCGGGGGGCACCACGGGCGCCGGCGAAGCCGCAACCGGCGGAGGCTTGTTCGATCTGGCGTTCTGGCGGATGGCGATCGCGCCGACGCTGACGGTGCCGGCCACGATGACGGTGAGCGCAGCTGCGGTCACCTTGTCCATTGCGCTCATGGCGCCCTGTGCGGCGGCGGGCGCCGCGGTCACCTGGATGGCAGCCTGTTGCGCCGAGGCGGTCGCGTTCGCCACGACGTCATGCGCGGGCTGCAGCAACTTGCGCAGCAGGCCGGGCAGCCGGAAGGGCATGAGAAGGATGGGGGCGAGTCCAGCGATGCCGCGACGATCTTCTTCGCCCCAGGCGCGCCGGAAGCTCTTCTTCGCGCGGTGGATCAGTGCCTTGGCCTGCTGGGGAGACACGCCGAGCGCATCCCCAATCTCCTCGTGCGACCGGCCTTCGAACTCGCGCAGCACCAGGGCTTCGCGGTGGTGTTGCGGGATCTCTGACAAGGTCGAACGAACCTGCTCGCGGTCGAGGATCCTCTCGATCGCGTCCGAGACGTCGACGACGATCGACCCCACGATGTTGTTCTCGTCGGAGATGTCGTGCATGTCCGCGCCACGCTGGGGGCGACGGGCCCGGGCCCGAACCATGTCCAGGGAGACGTTGGTGGCGATACGCGCGACCCACGCCTGGAGCTGATAGCGCCCGTTGAAACGGGGGAGCCCCCGGAACACCCGGAGCATGGTCTCCTGAACGGCCTCGTCGGATTCCTCGCGATCCTGCAGGATCCGATAGCAGATCTGCGACGCGAGCGCGCGGTACTTCTCGTAGATGTCGGAGTAGGCGCCGATCTCGCCGGACTGGAACGCGAGCACCAACGCCTTGTCGTCGGCGACGTCGAGACCCGTCGATCTTTGGATGGTGCGAACGTCGGCTACGCGCGTGGCCACACTCAACCTCTCCTGAGGAAGATCGGGTCCCATCGGGGAAACGTCGGACAGCGTCCCCGGGTTGCCCCGTCTCAACATCGGTATCCGCCCATCTCCGACTTGACCCCGGAAGGGTAACACGGCCCTTTTTCCGGTCTTCGTACGCCGACGCTCTGGATCGAGGTGAGGTTCCCCATGATCCGAAGTCAGGTGGTCCGAAGTCAGGACCCCACCCGCAGGGACACCTGATAGCTGGTCCAGCCCGAGCTCCGGCCCGTATAGGCCACGACGGGCATCCCGACGCCCAGCCAGACCGCGGTCGGGGACTCGTTGATCCGCTGGTCGGCGTGGGCCGAGCCCTGCACGAGCGAGGGCGCCGACCAGGCGCCGCCTCCATCGGAGTCGCTCCAGACGACGTCGATCCGGGCCGTCGCGGACAGCAGGTCGCACCCGGCCGTCCGGCACGCGCTCCAGACCGCTCCCAGCCCCCCAGCCGGGGACGGAACGATCTCCACGTCGAACCCGCCCTGGTACGCCGCCTGCGGGCCGAACGGAGCGATCATGGCGTTCGCACCCCATGACTTGGACCACGTGCGGGTGAACACCCCGGCGGGCGTCGTCCACGCGAGCGTGAGCTTGCCGTTCGACCCGCGCAGCGACGGCGTCCCTCCGTTCGCCGAACCGAGGGAGCCCACGATGGATACGGCGTCGTGCCACTTCTTGCCGCCGTTCGTCGAGACGCGGGCCTTGATCGCGCCGGAGCCGCTTGCGATCCACGCCACGCCGACCACGTTGCCGGCTGCGCCCACGCTGCTCGAGCCCGCCATCCCCTCTCCGTTCGGGGCATCCGCCGTCGTCTTGCCGACAACGCTCTTCACGAAGCTCTTGCCGCTGTTGCCGCTCCGCGCCACTCGGACCTGGCCCGTGTTGGCGTCGACCCACGAGACGTAGACGCGCGTGCCCGAGGCCGCGATCGATGGCGAGTCCACGCGCCCTTTCGTCTTGGTGAGCGCGATCGTCTTGCCCCACCCGCCGCCGGCATCCGCGCGGAAGTACAGGGTGCGTGGCCGCGACGGGTCGTAGTTGTCATAGCTCGTCTGTGTCACCCAGACCGCGTACAGCGCGCCGCCCGAAACGGCGAGTGCGGCTCGGTCCGCTTGGCGGTTGGGTTGGCTCACCCGTACCGGGTCCGACCACGTCGCCCCTCTGTCCGAGCTCGTCAGGGCGAAGACGCCCATGAACGGTCCATGGTCGGTCGCGAACCCGCCTTGGGAGAAGTCGGAGGCGACGAGTGCGACCAGATCGCCGTTCGCGGCCTGAGCAAGCGTCGATCCGCCGCTCCAGGACCACAGGTGCACGTTGCGTTGCGGACCCCACGCCGGCGCGGCGCGCACTGGCGACGCGATCGTCCCAGCGATCACGAGCGCCACGGCGAACAGCGAGGAACGACGTCGCGTGCGCATCGGACCTACCCTATCGCGACGTTGCTCGCCGAGGTCGCTCGCCGGTGACCATGACCGCCGGATGCGCCGACCGCTTTACCGCACGCGCGGGCGATGTTAGGAAGGGTGCGGAGATCCAGCGAAGGGAGCATCGATGTCGCATCCGAAGGACCGAGTCCGGCCGCTCTCGAGGCGAGAGTTCCTCCGCCGCGCCGCTGCAACCGGCGTGGCCGTGCCGAGCCTTGCCGCGATCCTGGCCGCCTGCGGATCGTCGAGCAGCAACGACGCAGGATCCACCGGCGGGTCGAGCGGCGCCTCGGGCTCGGGCGGTCTCCAGCTGGCTCGCCCCGACAACCCCGTCACACTGCCGCTCACCGCGGAGAACCCAGCCATCGCGGACGGCCTGTCGCCGGAGGCGGGGCCACTTAAGATCTTCGGGTACAGCGATTACATCTATAAGAAGGTACGGAACGCCTTCGGCGACAAGTACGGCGTCGACGTCCAATACACCGTCTTCGACACTCCCGACGAGATGGTGGCGAAGATGCAGTCGAACGGCTCGGACTTCGACCTGGTCGTCACGGTCACCCTGGAGAACATCGGCAAGCTGGCCGCGGGTGGACTGATCCAACCGGTGAACAAGACGTACCTACCGACCGTGCAGGATCAGCTGTGGGCGAAGATCCCCGACTTCTACGACGTCGGCCGGCAGTACTCCGCTCCGTACGTGGTGTTCACCACCGGGATCTCCTGGCGGAACGACCTGGTGACCGACGACATCGCGAACATGGACAACCCCTACGACGTGCTGTGGGACACGAAGTATCAGGGCCAGGTCCACCTGCTGAACGGATCACGCGACACGCTCGCCACCGCGCTCCTTCGCAAGGGCTACGACCCGAACGAGAGCGACCCGGCGATCATGGAGACGGCCAAACAGGATCTGCTGGCCGGCGCGGACGCGATGGGGTGGAAGTACGACCACGTCGATTACACGGAGCTCTCCAACAACCTCTGGGAGATCCACGGCACGTGGTCGGGACAGATGGTCTATTACCAGTACTACCTGCCGAAGGGGTTGGACATCACGTCGCTCTCCTACAGCTGGCCCCCCCTGGGTGCCGGCAAGCAGAAGGGCATGATATCGCACGACCTGTTCGCGATCTCGAAGGGGGCCTCGAACCCGGTGTTGGCGCACAAGCTGATCGACTTCCTGTACGAGCCGGACAACGCGCTCGCCAACTACCAGTACGAGGGGTACCAGCCGACGGTCGTCTCGCTCGACAAAGCGAAGGCTCTCTCGAAGGGGTATCTGCCTCCGAGCCTTGACTACACGTTCGTCACCGAGGACATGTTCGCGATGGGCGTTTCCGAGCTGGAGCTGGCGCCCGCGGTGAACCAGCTGTACCAGCAGATCTATCAAGAAGTGACGGGTGGCGCGTAAGGACGGCTCGACGGGCGTCTGGTTTCCGCGCGGGTTCTGGCCGTCCTTCTCAGTTCCGGCGACGATCTGGCTCCTGCTCTTCTTCGTCCTGCCGTTCTATGTGATCTTGTCGGTCGCGTTCGGCGGTCTGGATCAGATCTTCCTGACGGCAACGCCCGTGTACAACCCGCTGCATTGGAGCTTCGGCCCGTTCGACACGGTCGTGTCGGCGCTCGCCACGAGACAGTCGATCTACCAGGAGACGTTCGTTCGAACACTGGTGTACGTGGGGATCGCGACCGTGCTCAGCCTGGTGATCGGATACCCCGTGGCCTACTTCATCGCGCGGCACGCGGGCCGGGCGAAGACGTTCTTCCTTGTCGCGTTCATCGCGCCGTTCTGGATCAG
>JBOGVK010000079.1:0-8634 GCA_050692375.1 Actinomycetota bacterium | reverse complement strand
CCTCCCGATCGTGTCCGCGTCGGCTCGGATCGCGTCGAAGTCGACCGTGAGCGGGCCGTCGTCTCGGAACGTGTCCAGCCGGACGCCCGGCATGGCGAGGTATCGGACGCCCGCTTCCGTCGCCCGTCGCCGGGCCATGCTGGATCCGATGAACAGGCTCGTCAGCTCGATGACGGCGCCGGCCTTGAGCATCACCGCCGCGACATCGCTCGGCGGCTCGGACCCGGGAAGCGCAGGGATCGGCATCCCCACGACCACAGGGGTCGCGCGACGGAGCTCGATCCCCTCGACGAGCCCCGCAACGACTGCGGCGTCGGTCCCCTCGTCGCACAGCAGGACGATCCGTTCGCCCTCACGTACGTCGAGACAGCGATCCAACAGGTTCGCGAAACCCCGTCCGGGCGCCGACACTCGTTTACCCCGCGGCGCTCGAGAGCGCGAGTGCAGCGAACGCCGAATAGACCTTGGTCGCCTCGTGGATCTCGTGCACCGTCAGGTGCTCGTCCGGGCAGTACACCGGCGGTCCACCCGGGCCGAAGATCACCGTGGGCACCGTGTCGCCGAAGCTCGCCGTGTCGCCCAGCCAGTTCTCCACTTTGAGCGAGGGCTCTTCGCCTCGAACCTCCCGCACCGCGGTGCGCATCAGCCGGACGACCTCGTCTTCGGGATCAGCGAGGTATCCGCGCTTCACGTCGGCCAGCACGACCTCGGCGCGGAATCGCGGATCCGCCTCCCTCGCTCGATCGAGACAGCGATCGATCTCGGCGCGGACCTCCTCGATGGTGACGCCCGGTTGCGGACGGCAGTCGACCCGGATCACGCATTCGTCCGGGATCATCGAGGGACCACCGGGAGCGAGCCCTCCGTAGATGCGCCCCGGCACGATGTAGGTCTCCGGCCCGAACAGGTCGATGATCCATCTCTCGAGCTCCGGCTCGTACTTCGAGGCGTCGAGCGACAGCACAGCCTGGGCGGCCAACACGTTGGCGTTGATCGCGGCGGGCTTGTGGCAGGTATGCGCCGACCGCCCGATCGTCGTGACGTCGAAGTAGTAGCGGCCACGATGACCCAGGCAGACCTCGTTGCCGGTCAGCTCGCCGAGGACGCAGAGATCCGCCCGGTGCTCGGCGAAGTACGCGATCGAGCCGAGCTGGTCGCCCATGTGGTCAGAGACGGCCGCCATCGCGAGAGTGCCGCCCAGCTCGAGCCCGCTGGCGCGCACCGCCTCGATCGCCACGATCTGACAGGCGAGCGCGGCTTTCATGTCCATCACGCCATGGCCGTAGACGGACCCGTCGATGAGCGCGCCGGAGAACGGCTCCGTGACGCTCCACCCATGGGACACCGGCTTCGTGTCCATGTGACCCGTGAAGACAACGCGCCGGCCCTCCCCGAAGCTCACCTCCCCGATCGCGTTCGGGCGCTCGGGAAGCACCGGTTGCAACGAGACGTGTTCGAAGCCCGACCCTCCCATCACCTCGGCGAGGAAGGCCGCGAGCGCCCCCTCCTCGCCGAGGACGCTGGGGATGCGGCAGACCTCCTGGACCAGCTCGACGGCGCGGTCGAGGTCCACGCTCTCCAGCGCCCGTTCGGCCGCTGGAGAGCTCCCGATATCGAGGTTCATCCGCTCGTCTTTCTCTCGATCTCCTGAGTGGTCTCTGGGCTCGATCTTGCTAGCACGCGTACGGCAAGTAGGCGTCGGTCGAGATGGCCGATGCGTCGGGGACGTCCGTGATGAGCCCGTTGCCCTGCATCCAGTCCCCGTAGCTCTGCCACGCGGCCGAGTCGATACATCCCGTTTGGGTCCCGGTGGCCGGCGCGAGGAGCGTGAGCGTGTACGGCACGCTCTCGTCCAGGAACTTCGGGTCGTACTGGGTCGCCGTCTTCATGATCGCGGTGGCGCCGGTCGGATCGGCGATGGCCGCGTCCGTTCCTTGCACGAGCGCCGCGACGAACCGCTTGACGGCGTCCGCGTACGCCGCGTCGCTCGCCAGGCGGTCGGAGTTCGCGACCAGGACGAGCTCTGCGTAACTCGGCACGCCCAGTTGATCAGCGGGGAACACCACAGGCTTCGTACCAGACGTCTGTTCGATCTGGATCGCTTCGACGTTGCGATACCCACCGATGATCCCGTCCACCTTGTTCGACAAGACCGAGGGGACGAGGTTGAACCCGACATTGACCTTGGTCACGTCACCCGCCGTGAGCCCTGCGGTCTTCAGCATCGTTTGATAGAACGCGTCGTCGCTCGGGATCCCGGTGACGCCGATCTTCTTGCCCTTGAAGCCGGCCATCGTCGTGATGCCCGAGCCGGGCGCCACGATCAAGGAGTTGAGCGGAACCGGAACGACGGTCGCCACAGCCACGACGGGCAGCTTCTCTTGCTGGCCATAGAACATCTCAGGCTCATAGCTGATCGCGAGGTCGACCTTGTTGAGACCGACGAGCTTGATGGGGTCTGAGGCATTGGACGGCGATCGCAGATTCAACGTGAGGCCTGCGTCGGAGAAGAACCCCTTGTCCTGGGCGTAGTACAAGCCGACGTGATCGGGGTTCGGCACCCAGTCGAGCTCCACGGTCAAGCTGGCCGGAGCCCCTCCGGTGGAACCCGAGCTCCCGCTTGCTCCCGAGCTCCCGCTCGACCCGGTGCTTCCGGTCGATCCGGCTGCCGGCTTGTCCTTGCTCCCGCACGCGGCCGCCACCACGACCAGCAGGATCAGCATTGCCATGGTTCGCTTGGTTCCAGATCGACCCATCGTGACCAGTCCTTTCCCTCGACCGCGCGTAGGACCTCGCGCGTCACCATCACCTTTCCTCTCCCTGCGACCCCTTACATAGACCCTCCCCTCGGGGCCCATGGAACGAAGATCCGCTCGAGCAGCGACACCAATCCGAAGAGCAGCAGCGCGATGGTCGTGAGGATGAAGATGGCGGCGAAGATGCGTGCCGTTTGGAGGTTCGGCGTGGATTCCAACATCACGAACCCGAGTCCTGCGCTCGCGCCCGACCACTCGCCGAAGACCGCGCCGATCGCCGCGAACGTCGCTGCGATCCGCAACCCCGAGAAGATCAAGGGGAGCGCGGACGGGAACTCGATCCGGCGGAAGATCGCCCACCGAGAGGCATCCAGTGTGCGCATCATCCGGATGTAGTCCTCGTCGACCGACCGCAGGCCGTCGAGCCCGTTCACCACGATCGGGAAGAAGCAGATCAAGGCGACGATCACGAGCTTGGGCGCGAGCCCGTACCCCAACAGGATGACCAAGGCCGGAGCGAGCACGACGATGGGAATGGTCTGGGACATGATCAGCAGTGGATACACGGCCCGACGGAGCGGGCCGAACAGATGCAGCACCACCGACAGGCCGAGCCCGGCCAGGATGGCCACGACGAATCCGATCAGCACCTCTTTGAGCGTGACCCAGGTGGCCGAAGCGAGGTAGGGAGCCCAGTCCTCTTTCATCGCGACGGCGATCTTCGATGGCGACGGGATCAGGTAGGTCGGCACATGGAAAGCCCAGACGTAGAACTCCCACAGACCGATGAGGAAGAGCAGGAAGAGCGCCGCCACCCCGTAGTTCCGCGAGAGCCTCGCGATCCGACCACCCTTGATCGACGTCGCCGTTGCGGGAAGCGATGGCGCCGTCGTCCCCGGTTCGACCTGCTCTTCGGTGGTCACTCGAGCGCCTCCAGGGCCTTTTCCTTCAGCGCGACGAAGGCCGCACTCGTGACGATCTGGCGGCGCGAGCCTGCGACCGGAAGATCCGCCTGGATCACGCGGACGACCCGGCCAGGGCGGGCGGACAGAACGACGACGACCTTGCTCAACAACAACGCTTCCTCGACGTCGTGGGTCACCAAGAGCACCGTGCGCGGCACGTCGCCCAGTGCGCGCAGCAACCACTCCTGCATCTGTGCGCGCGTGATCGAGTCGAGCGCGCCGAACGGCTCGTCCAGCAACAGCACGTCTTTGTCCGCCATGAGCGTCCGCAGGAAGCTGACGCGCTGGCGCATGCCCCCGGAGAGCTGCGCGGGCCGGACGTCCTCGAACTGGTCCAGTCCGAAATGCTCGAAGTAGGGACGCGTCTTCGTGCGCGCCTCCTCACGGGACACACCGCGGTTCTCGAGCGCGATCGTGGCGTTGTCGAGCGCGGTCCGCCAGGGAAGGAGGAGGTCGCGTTGGGGCATCATCGCGCAGCGGGCGAGCCGGTCCTTGGGGTCGGTTGCCCCCTCGACGGTCACGACGCCCCCGTCGGGCTCGAGCAACCCGGCGACGATCTGCAGGAGCGTCGACTTTCCGCCCCCGCTCGGGCCGACGATCCCGATCCGGGAATGGCGTTCGATCTCGAAGGTCACCCCGTCGAGCGCGACCACCTCGCCGAACGTCTTTCGGATCGACCGGAACGAGACCGCGCTGCCGTCGTCCGCGAGGCTGGGCGCTCCGGAGTCTCGCGCAGGAACCCGACCCACCCCTCACCCCTCACATGGAATATCTGATATATCGAATCTTAAGGCGGGACTGTAGCAATCACCCGGCATCACGGTCAAGGCACCCTCGGACGGTCGAGGTCGAACCACTGCTCCATCGTGTACGCCATCTCCCAGAACCCGTGCTCGAGCCGGGAGCTCGTCGCGAAGATCTGAGCGAGCTCTCGTCGCCGAGCCCCACTCAACCCCTCTTCCGCGACGAGCGCATCGAGATATCGGCGCATGGAGGCCACCATCTCCACGTTCGCCGGGAGCGAGAAGTAGGCGACCCATCCCGCATAGACCGGATGATCCGACGTCGTCTCGCGGCGGAGACGCTGAGCGATCTCGATGTAGCTCCATGCACACGGAAGGAGGGCAGCCATCATCTCGAGCGGTCCACCGCGAAGGGCGGCGGCCTGCAGGTAGCTCGTATAGGCCAGGTTCGCCGGCGCCATCGCGAGCGAACCTCCGCGATCGGCGGCCCCCATCTCCTCGATCTTCGCAAGGAGATCGAGGTTGCTGGGGAGCTCCGTCTCGAGCAGGTTGGTGAGGTCGGTCGTGAAGTACCGCAGCTCGGTCTCGTTGCGAGACTTGGCCGCGCCCATGGCGAGGCACCGCGCGTAATCCTCGAGGAAGAAGTTGTCCTGCTCCAGGAAGAAACGGAACTTCTCCAACGGAAGCGTGCCGGCCGCGAGCTCTTGCAGGAGCGGATGCCCGTGCAAGGCACCCCAGATCGCGTCGGATCCCTGCCGCATCTCATCGCAGATCGACGCTTCGGCGGTCACACGTTCCTCCTCTCACAAGAGCCTACGCGCGGGAGTCGTCTCCCCCTTTGGCCCTACTCGAGTCTCTCGATCCCCACCGCGGCGGCAAGCTCTCCCGTGGTTCGGATGATGTCCACCCACGGCATCCGGATAAGGTGACGTTCTCCATCGTCGATCCCGAGAAGTTGACACCCGTCAATCGGACATCGTCGAATCGGACCCGGCGCAGCACGAACTCATCGGCCATGACGTTGGCCCAATCGCCGGCGATCACAAGCACGTCACGCAGGCGTCCACGCGTCAGGAACGCGCCACCGAGATCGACTCCGCTCAGCTTGCTCTCCGACAGTCGCAGCCCCTGAGCGCTCTGACCGGACCACTCGACGCCCTCGATCACCAGTGCATCGAGCTCAGCGTCTCTGAGGCGCGGTATCTCACCCGCGGGAGCAAGCGATCTGGGAAGATCGGGGTCCAGGGGAAGTCGGGGTGCTGTCGACATGGATCGTTCAGTCTCGGATGATCCCGGCCTTCATGCCGCCGTCGACGAGCAGCACTGACCCAGTACAGAACGATGACTCCGCGCTCGCGAAGAAGGCCGCGGCATCGGCCACGTCCGTCGCGCGCCCGATCCTGCCGATCGGAGGCATGTGGCACTCCGACGAGTCGTAGGGCCAGCCCTCTTCGCCCCCCGGCGGCGCGGAGTGACGCATACCCGGCTCGATGTCGCCGGGACAGATGCAGTTCGAACGCACGCCGTCGCGGCCGCCGTCGAGCGCGAACATCTTCGAGAGCATGATCAGCGCCGCCTTGGAGATCGAGTACGCGCCGATCTCCGGCTCGCCGGTCACGCCTGCGTCGGAGGCGATGTGGATCATCGACCCCCTGCTCGCGGCGAGATGCGGGTAACACGCTCGCGCATACAGGAACGGTCCGCGCAGGTTGACGGCCATCACTCGGTCGAAGTCGGCGACCGGCGTGTCGATCAGCGGCGCGTCCACGTTGATCCCCGCGTTGTTCACCAGGATGTCGAGCCCCCCGAGGTGTTCCACAGCGATCACAACCGGCGCGTCGACCTCGTCCGCATCGGCGGCGTCGGCCCGGCAGAACCACGCTTCCCCTTCGGCGGATCCACGGAGCTGTTCGAGCGCTTCGGCTCCCAGCGCCTCGTCGCGGCCGGTCACGACGACCGATGAACCCTCCGCCAGGAATCGCTCCGCGATCGCGAGACCCAGACCGGAGGTCCCTCCAGTGACGAGCGCACCCTTGCCGTCCAGCGTCCCCATCCGGCGGAGCTTAGCGCCAGGTTGACCTCAACCGGCACGCAGGGAGAGGCTCCGTCGATGAGAAGAGCCCTGACGAGAGCGATGCTCGCCCTCCTGACGGCGACGGCCCTCGTGCCGGCTGGCTTCCTCGCACCGGTCCGCGCGACCGAAACCAGCGGACCCGGCTATCACTCGTGGCTCCGCGGCAACCCAGCTGACGTGACCGTCCATACCCGCGGCGGAGCGATGCTCGAAGGTGGAGGCTCGGATCGCGGGCCCGCGTGGGAATGGTTCCTGGAGCAGGCGGGCTACGGCGACATCGTCATCATCTGCGCCAGCTGCGACAACGTCTACGACCAGTACGTCGAGAACATCCACGCGGTGGATTCGGTCCAGACGCTCAAGCTCACGGAGCGAGTGTCGGCATCCGATCCGTTCATCGTCGCGAGCGTTGCCGGCGCCGACGGGATCTTCTTCGCCGGCGGCGATCAGTCCGACTACGTGCGTGTGTGGAAAGACACGCCCGTGGAAGACGCCGTGAACGGCGTGATCGCTCGTGATGGCGCGATCGGGGGCATCAGCGCCGGCCTGGCCATCCTCGGGCAGTTCCTTTTCGCCGCGGAGAAGGACACCATCCAGTCGGGGCAGGCGATGGCCGACTGCTACGCGAAGAAGATCACGCTCGAGCGCGACATGCTCGTGGTCCCAGCGCTCGCGTCGACGATCACCGACACGCATTTCACGCAGCGAGCACGCATGGGCCGTCTGCTCACGTTCATGTCACGCATCATCACCGACGGCTGGGCCGATCGGGTCAAGGGGATCGGCGTCGACGAGAACGCCGCCGCACTCGTCGCGCCCGACGGCATGGCGACGATCATCGGTCAGGGAGACGTGTCATTCGTGAAGATGCGCGCCGACGACGTCCGCACGTGTATGCCCGGCGAGCCGCCGGAAACGCGGTTCGTCAACGTCCACGTCGTTCACGTCGGTTCCACGTTCGACATCGCGAACTGGCGCGGCGACCCGAACCGACCCGTGCGTGTGCGCGTGGAGAACGGCGGACTCATCGTCCGAACCGCGAGGCCCCGTGGACGGATCGACAGGTCCAGTTCTTCCGCGCCCGGGTGATCGAGCCACTCGTGGCAGCGGGGATGCCGATGGCCGAGGCGATCGAGCGCGCCATCCCGGTCGGTGGACTCATCCAGCCGAACGCCAAGGCGCTCGTCGCATGGTTGCACGCGCGCCATTTCGAGAACGCCATCGTGCACAACGGGATCGCGATGATGGAGATCGCGATGCACGAGATGGGCGTCGAGCCGGCGACACACCCCTCGCCCCCGGCCATCACGTTCGTCGACCTCTCGGGATACACCGGCGAGACGGAGCGAAGCGGCGATCAAGAAGGGACGCGCCTGGCTTTCGTTCTGGGCGAGATCGTTCACCACGCCGCAACGGCCGGAGGCGGTCGGGTGGTCAAGCTCATCGGCGACGGCGCCATGCTGTATTTCGCTCGTCCAGCTGATGCAGTCCGCGCGGCGGTCGACATCGTTCGGCGTGTGGATCAGGCGGACATCCCTCCGGCGCGGACGGGCATCCACGCGGGAGACGTCATCGCTCGCGACGGAGACTTCTTCGGCCGGACCGTGAACATCGCCGCTCGGATCCAGGACCACGCCAGACCTCGCGAGATCCTCGTGAGCGGCGACTTGGCGAAGGCGTGCGAGGGACAAGACCTGACCTTCGAGTCTCTCGAACCGATCCGCCTCAAAGGGATCGCCGGTCAGCTCGAAGTGCACCGGCTCGTGTTCGGACTTACGGAGCCAGCTCGTTGAGCAGTTCACGGACGCGGCGCTCGATCTCGTCGCGGATCGGTCGCACGTCCTCTACGGGCTTGCCCGCCGGGTCGGGGAGATCCCAGTCCAGGTACCGCTTGCCGGGGTAGATCGCACACGCGTCGCCGCACCCCATGGTGATGACGACATCCGCCTCGCGAACGGCCTCGTCGGTGAGCGACCTAGGGAACTCCTTCGAGAGGTCGATCCCGATCTCCGTCATGACCTCGACGACGGCGGGGTTGATCTCGTCGGCCGGCGTGCTTCCCGCAGACCGCACATGGACCCGTCCCTGCGCATCCC
>JBOGVK010000078.1:0-7167 GCA_050692375.1 Actinomycetota bacterium | reverse complement strand
ACTCGATCGGGTCCTCGACGGTCATGATGTGACCGGCGCGTTCCGTGTTGACGACATCGACCATGCCGGCGAGCGTCGTGGACTTCCCGGATCCCGTCGGCCCCGTCACGACGACGAAGCCACGCGGGAACCGGGCGAGGTCGGCGACCACACCGGGCAGACCCAGGGTGTCCAAGGACTTGATCTCGAACGGGATCAGCCGGAAGGCCGCCCCGAGAGCGTCGCGCTGTTGATAGACGTTCACACGGAACCTCGCCTGCCCCGGCAGCGAGTACGACATGTCCAGCTCGAGCTCCTGCTCGAACCGCTCGCGCAGCTTCTGCGGCAAGATCGCGTAGATCATGCCCTGAAGAGCCCTGGGGGTCAGGTCGGGGTACTGGCCCAAACGCTCCAGCTCTCCGTGCACCCGCACGGTCGGCGGTGTTCCCGCCGTGAGGTGGAGGTCCGAACCACCCACCTCGAGGAGCGTGGAGAGCAACTCGGGGACCGGGATCTGCACATCGTCTTGTTCTGCTTGCATCGCCATCTCACTTCACCACCCTTGCGATCTCTCCGATGGACGTAATGCCCATGCGGGCCTTCTCCAAGCCGTCATCGCGAAGCGTCATCATTCCCTGCTCGATCGCCGTCTTCCGGATGTCATCGGCCGATGCACGGTCGACCGTGAGCCGTTCGATCTCCTCACTCATCGGCATGACCTCGTAGAGGCCGGCCCGGCCGCGGTATCCGGTGTTCGAGCAGGCCGAGCACCCCGCCGGCCGGAACAGAGCGTCGATCTCGGGGATCAGCCATTCGGGATAGCCCGCCTCGACGAGTTCGGTGTGCTCGGGCCGGTAGCTCTCCTTGCATCGCTCGCACAGGACGCGCGCGAGTCGCTGGGCGACCACGCAGTCGATCGCCGAGGCCACCAGGAACGTCTCGACATCCATCTCCACCAATCGGGAGATGGCAGACGCTGCGTCGTTCGTGTGGAGCGAGGAGAGGACGAGGTGACCCGTGAGGGCCGCCTCGATCGCGATGGTTGCCGTCTCCTTGTCCCGGATCTCACCGATCAGCACGACGTCGGGGTCGGCACGAAGGATCGATCGCAGAGCCGACGCGAACGTGAGTCCCGCCTTCGGATTCACCTGCATCTGGTTCACACCGTCGAGTCGGTACTCGACCGGGTCCTCGACGGTGATGATGTTGCGGTCTTCCTGGTTCAAGATGTTGAGCGTCGCGTACATGGTCGTCGACTTCCCCGAACCGGTCGGCCCGGTGACGAGGATCGCGCCATACGGCTTCTTGAACGACAGCGAGAACCGCTTGTACGCGTCGTCGGAGAAGCCGAGATCTTCAAGCTTCATGAGCGCCTGCGACTTGTCCAGAACGCGGATGACGATCTTTTCCCCGAACACCGTCGGAAGCGTCGCGACACGGAGGTCGAGCTGCCTCCCGCCGACGCGCATGCTGATCCGTCCGTCCTGCGGCACACGCTTCTCGGCGATGTTCAGGTCCGCCATGACCTTGAGCCGGCTGATCAAGCCACCCTGGATGTTCTTGGGCGAGTGCATGACGTCGTGCAACACGCCGTCCACGCGGAACCGCACCCGTACGTCGCGCTCGGTCGGCTCGATGTGGACGTCGGAGGCGCGGTCACCCACGGCCTGCGTCATGATCGCCTGAACCAGCTTGACGATCGGCGCCTCTTCCAGCGCCGACTCCAGCTGCTCGTCGTCGGTCTCCAGTTGCTCGGATGCTTGTGAGGCAAGGGCTTCCACCTGCCCGTCCATGCCGGCGAACTTCGCGATCGCCTGCTCGACGTCGGCGGCGGTCGCGACGACCGGCTGCACGTCGCGGTTGGTGATGGTGCGGATGTCGTCCAGCGCGTAGACGTTAGCCGGGTCCGACATGGCGACCAAGAGCTTGCCGTCGCGCTCTCCGATCGGGATCGCGCGGTACCGGCGCGCCAGCGCATCCGGCAGGAGCATCGTGGACGACGGATCGATGTGATAGTCGGCAAGGTCGACGAATTCCAACCCGACCTGTTCCGCCAGCGCGCGAACGAGATCCGCTTCCTTGATCAGTCCGAGATCGATCAGGACGCGCCCCAAAGACTTGGGAGTCTTTCGATGTTCCTCGAGCGCCTGTTCCAGTTGTGCAGACGTGATGAGACCCTGCTCGATCAGGATCTGGCCGAGCTGTTTCGCCTTGCGCTTGACCGTGGTCATGTCGGTCTACCGGCGTCCGTTCGGTCTAGGTCGTCAGGAAGTAGCTTCGTCACCACCGCTCTCGACCTGAAGCAAGCCCGAAAACTCTTTGGCGAGGAGGACCGGATCGACCACCGCGTCCGCATCCAGCTCCATCGGCTCCGGCTTGTCTTTGCCCTTCTTCTGGTTCGTCGCGCCGGTATCCTTCGACGTCTTGGCGCCCTTCGGATCTGTGCTCTCGGTGTCGCCCTTGGGCGGATCGCTCGCGCCATGGGATGAGCCGTCGACCGATCCACCGGAGACCTCCGCGGAGGGACCATCTGCCGCCTCGGTGCCGGCTCCGTTCATCGCCGACGCATCCCCCGGCTGACCGACGCCGCTCGCAACCGCCGCGAGCTCCTCGATCGCCGATGCATCCTGCTCGCCGGCGGTGCCGGTCCGCTTCAAGCTCTCGGGCGTCGCACGCGCCCAATGTCGAGCTTCAGGACTCCCGGCGGCCGGGGGTCCGGACGAGGATGCTGCCCCGTTGTCCGCGGGGTGGAGCGACGTTCTCGGTTTCCCCGACGGCGCGGCCGTCACCTCGGGCACGCGGAGGGTCTCGCGCCGGTTCCGCGACTCCTCCGCCGAGTGCAGGATCCCTTCGAGTTGATCGATGACGAGGCCGGGACGTACGCCGGCGTTGGCCACGGCGAAGGCGCCGTACGCGGGACGCCGGACGTAGACCCAGACCTGGTCGCCGAATTCGACGAAGCTCCGCTCGGGGTCGCCGAGCGAGGCGAACCTCACCCAGGCCGGCTTCACGGCCGTCTCATCGTCCGGGTACGAGCCGAGGATCAGCCCGTCTCGCGACAAGATGAGACAGCCGCGTACGTCAGCGACGCCGCCCGCGATGCGATAGGCGAGCGCGGAGTAGTCATCCATGCCTACTCCATCCATCGTCGGCGCGTGGGGCGTGCTTGAGCGTTCAGGCCCCAGAAGACCGTCGGCCGAGGCCGTTTGCCTGAAGCCTCAGACGCGATCGGCGAGGGCGGCGAGCGCAGCCGCCGACATGACCTCGAGCGGCGGTTGCTGACCGGTCCAGAGCTCGAACGAGAGCGCCGCTTGATGGAGCAGGAGGCCGAGCCCGCCGAAGACCAACGCGCCGGCCGCGCGAGCCAGGGTCTGCAGCGGTGTCACGACCGGCTGGTAGAGCAGATCGATCACGAGCGCATCCGGTCCGATCCGTGGGATCGGCAACAGCTCCTCGCGTGCGCCGAGCGGCGTGGCGTTGACGACCAGCTCGGCTCCGACATCCGCCGCCTCGTCGAACGCGATGGCGCGAACCGTGGTCCCCAGACCGTCCACGGCTGCTGCGAGGTCGGCGACGCGTGCCGGCTCCCGGGCCGCGACCGTAAGCGAGTCGGCGCCTCCTCGCGCGAGAGCCAGCCCGCACGCTCGCGCGGCACCGCCGGCACCGAAGATGAGCGCGGAGCATCCGGAGGGATCGAACGCCGCATCTCGACGGAGGAACCGGTCGAAGCCGGGTGCGTCGGTGTTCTCTCCGCGCAGGAACTGACCGTCGGAAACGATCGTGTTCACCGCGCGGAGCCGCCGGGCATCGTCGGAGAGATCGTCGATCAGATCTGCGACCGCCGTCTTGTGAGGCATCGTCACGTTCGCGCCCGCGAACCGGAGGGCACCGAGCCCGACGAGGGCCGCGGACAGCTGCTCGGGATGCACCGGCAGCGGTACGTACACCCAGTCGAGCACGAGCGCGAGGAACGCGGCATTGTGGATCACCGGTGAGAGGCTGTGCGCGACGGGCCAACCCATCACGCCCACCGTCCGCGTCGCGCCGCTCAAGCGATGAAGGCCGGTGGGTTCATCCAAGGCAGCTCGCCTTGTCCGCAAGGAACTGCTGGTAGCTGACGCTGAACTTGTGGTGACCGTCTGCTCCGCAGAGCACGTAGTAGAGGTACGGCACATCCGCGGGGGAAAGCGCCGCCGTGAGCGAGGCGATCCCGGGGCTCGCGATCGGCGTCGGCGGGAGACCCGTGTGCAAGCGGGTGTTGTATGGACTGTCGATCGCGAAGTCCGACACCGTCAAGCCGTTCGACGGATCGGGGTCGATATAGCCGATCGTCGCATCGATCCCGAGAGGCATACCGGCGGTCAGTCGGTTGTAGATGACCGCGGCGATCTTCGCTCGATCAGAAGGTACCCTCGCCTCGCGTTCGATCATCGACGCGATGATCACCACTTGGTAGTCGGATACACCCAGGCTCTTCGCACTCGTCCAGTCGAGCGTCTTCGCCTCCGTGTCGAACTGCGCGAGCAGCCGCTGGATCACGTCGATCGCGGTCGTGCCGCTCTTCGCGAACCGGTAGGTCTCCGGGAACAGGAACCCTTCGGTTCCCTTCCCGGGCGGCAGGTAAGGATCGAGCGACAACGCCTTGTCCTGGGCGAGAGGCAGGAATCGGCCCGGGGCGATACCGAGCGCTTCGTGCACTCGCTCGGCGATCTGCGTCAAACGGTACCCCTCAGGGATGGTGAGCCGCACCGTGGGAACCGCCGGCGGGGGGGTCGACAAGACCGCGATCGCGGCGTCGAGGGTCATGTTCGTGGTGAGGGTGTAGCTCCCGGCGCGGATCTGGTCGGCCTTCCCGGTGCCGCGCAAGATGATCCGCCCGACGAGGCCCGCGCATCGGATGACGCCGAGGTCGTGGAGCTGAGCGACCACCTCCTCGCCGGATGTTCCGGGTTTCACGGTATAGGCGACGTGGTTCCTCGGTCCGCTCGCGCCTTTGCAGTGGGAGTAGTAGCCACCCGCAGCCACGACGCCTCCGACGATCAATAGGAACGCGACGAGGGCGACGAGGAGGAGCCCGCGCCGGGGCCGGCCGTCCGGATCGTCATGCCGGTCCGACCGGCGTGTTTGCACCTGTTCCACGGGAACCGAGGATACCCAGGTGGCGCTTCAGGGGTCGCGGGCTCAGCGGTGCGCGTCGAGCCACGCCTGGAGGATGATCGTGGCGGCCGATCCGTCCACGACCTTTCGTCGCTCGCGTCCGGTGACGCCCGCGGCCCGGAGGATGCGCTCCGCCTCGACGGTGGAGAACCGCTCGTCCTGGAGCTCCACCGGTACCGACAGCACCGAGTGGAGCGCATCCGCGAACGCCTCGGCCTTCACCGCCGCTGGTCCGCGCTCCCCCGACAGCGACACCGGGAGTCCCAGGACGACGACGGTGGCGTCGTGCTCCTTCACCATCGCGTCGATCGCCTTCAGGTCCGCGGGAGCACCCGCGTGGATCGTGCCGAGGGGGACGGCGAGACGACGATCGTCATCGGAGATGGCGACGCCGATGCGCGCATCCCCGAGATCGAGGCCGAGGGCACGGCCGGGCCGAGTAGTCTGGCCCATACTAGTTCCCTGCCAGAAGCTCCGAGAGACGGCCGGGGATCCCCTCGATGGCACCTGCGACGGCATCGGCGTTGCGTCCGCCGGCGAACCCGAGGATCGGCTTGCCTCCGGCCCCGCCGCCGATCTGTCCCGCGGCGATCTCGAGCAGCTTCGGCGCCGTCACACCGCGCTCGAGGATGCGCTTGCTGCACGCGGCGACCATCAACGCCTTCCCGTCCTTCCCCGAACCCAGAACGACCGCGGCCCCGCCATCGCTCTCGAGCTTGCCGACGGCCTTCTGCGCGAGCTCCCGGAGCTCGTCGGCGTCCGCGTCCTGGAGGGAGGCGACGAGGCGGGCGCCGTCCACCTGGGTCGCCCGGCCCACCACGTCGTCCACGAGGGACGCCACATCATCCTGTCGGAGTTTGCCGAGCTCGCTCTCCAACCGCTTGACGCGCTCGACCAGCTGGCGAGCTCTCTCGGGCGCCCCATGCGTGTCGCCGCCTCCGAGCGCGGACACGAGTCCGTGCAGCAGCGCGCGCTCCGCGTTGATCTCGTGAAGCGCGTCGGGTCCGACCAACGCCTCGACGCGACGCATCCCGGTGCCGATAGAGCCCTCACGCAGGATCCGGATCAGCGAGACGTTGCCGGTCCGGTGAACGTGCGTTCCACCGCAGAGCTCCCGCGAGTACTCCCCCACCTCCACCACGCGGACGAGATCCCCGTACTTCTCTCCGAACAACGCCACGGCGCCCTGCGCCTTGGCTTCGTCGAACGTCGTCTCGTAGATGCGAACCGCGTCGTCGAGCGCCAGACGGCGGTTCGCTTCGGCCTCGGCCTCTTCGAGAAGTTCCTGGGGCACTGCCGTGGGGTGTGGGAAGTCGAAGCGGAGGCGACCGGGTGCGACGAGGGAGCCCGCCTGGCGCGCGTGCTCGCCCAGCAGATGCTTGAGGGTCCAGTGGACGATGTGCGTGGAGGTGTGTGCGCGAGCGGTGGCCTCGCGCCGGGCCGCGTCGACCTCGCCGTGGACGTCTTGATCCGCGCGGATCTCCCCCGACTCCACCACGCCCGTATGCATGATCGCGCGCGGCCCCGCCCACTGAGCGTCGACGACATGGATCACGCCGGTCGCGGTGCGGATGGTGCCGTGGTCCCCGATCTGACCACCACCCTCCGCATAGAACGGGGTGACGTTCAGGAATACGCGGACCTCTTCGCCTTCCTCGGCAACGGGGAACTCGCGACTCTCGGCGTCGAGCATGGCGACGATCCGACCATCGGCTTCCAGATCCCGGTACCCGACGAACTCCGACGGCGGAACGGCGCCGCTGTCGAGACCGATCGGCACCTTCTTCGCGGACGCGCGAGCGCGCCGGCGCTGATCCTCGAGGAGCTCCGTGAAGCGATCGACGTCAACCGTCAGACCCGCGTCCGCCGCCAGCTCGACGGTCAACTGCAACGGGAACCCGAACGTGTCCGACAGCTTGAACGCGTCGTCGCCGGGGAGCGTCCCCGACGTCTCGGTGCGCTCGGCCGCCTGCTGGAACAGCTGCAAGCCTTGGCGAAGGGTGGCTGCGAACCGCTCTTCCTCCGAGGTCG
>JBOGVK010000077.1:0-1744 GCA_050692375.1 Actinomycetota bacterium | reverse complement strand
GCCGAGGGATCCTCTGCATCGAGGTGAAGGGCGGCGCTCTCAGCTTCGACCCCGCGACCCGCACCTCGCAGCAGGACGGCCGGCGCTCAGAAGGACCCGTTCGCGCAGGCGCAGGAGAGCATCCACTGGGTCGAGCAACGCATGCGCGCCGTGCCAGGATCTCCATGGCGGGTCGGCCAGCCGCACTAGTATCAGGTCGCCCATGGAGCTCTACACCGTCGGCTACCAAGGCCGAGCCCTTCCCCAATTCGTGAAGCTCCTCCGTGAGCACGGGATCACGCGTCTCGTCGACGTGAGAGACCACCCCGCGTCGAGGAAGCCGGGGTTCTCCGCGCTGCCACTGTTCGAGGCACTCCGCAAGGTGGGGATCACCTACGAGTCGGATCGAGCGCTCGGCAACCCTGAGGAGATCCGTGAACTATGGAAGAACGGCGGTCTCGACGAGGGAAAGATCCGCTACCGCAAGCTCCTTCGGAACGGTCGACGAACCCGCGTCGAAGCGTTGCTGGCACTCGCGAGCATCGACCGCGTGTGCATCCTGTGTTTCGAGGGGGACCCGGACGTATGTCATCGCACGATCATCGCGGAGGAAGCAGCTCGCCTTGAACCAGGCCTGACGATCCACCCGTTGTAGATGGTCGGGGCGGCAGAACGCGGTCACTCACCGGTGAGCACCAGATCATCCGATCACGCCCAGACCAAGGCCGGTCCGTCGGATCCTATCGGTCGCTAGCGCCGCTCGCCCGAGGGGTCGTCGCTCTTCGTGGCCGGCTCGCTCCCACCAGGCAAAGGTTCGGGGATCTGCGCCGGCTCCGGGTCAGCGGGCATGTCCTCTCGCCTCATCAGGAACGGCTCGAGGCGCTCGGCCGATCCCCTGGCGGCGCGTTCGTGTCCGAGGAGGCCATCCACGATGCGACCGAGACTCTCGACGGAGTAACTCCCTCCCTCGAGGGGCCGAGGGAGCTTCGCCACGCGCGGTTCCCACGGCTCGAGCGTCGCATCGGTGTCCATCGCCCGCTCCATCACGCACCTCCGGTGGCGCGTATCCAAAGGAAGTATCCCCCTACCAGCGCGAGTGCCACAACAAGATCAGTTGTCCGGCTGTGAGCACGCGTGCCTTCTGACGGAGCTGCCGCCGGTTCGTGTCGACGGCATCGAGGACGTTGCCCATCACCCGCCAACGGATCCAATCCTCAGGTGCATTCGCGAGCTCCGCAACAGTTTGGGCTTCGGGAGCCAAGACGTAACCGCGATTCGCGAACGCTGCCAGAGCGCAGCCCAACGACGAAAGCAGACCGACTCCGGCGGTGAGTGCCAGCCACGTCGGTGCAGTGGCCACCAAGCCATTGCGACTCAAGACCAGGCCGGTCTGGAGTCCGTCGGCCGCCAACAAGCCGGCAGCCTTCGTGTCCAGCGCCTCCACGCGATGAAGCTGCTCGTCGAGCGATCGGATCGCGACGTCGAACGCGAACCCGGCACTCGGAGGGACGACTCTACTTGCCACGAGAGAAGCGTAGCCGCGGGTACTGACACTTCGGCCGAGCCAAGTAGCATCGCCTGGGCGGGAGGAACGCTGTGGCGCACATGATCCCGACCCCGATGCTTCCCACGGAGAGTCGCGCGGAGCGGAAGCTCTACGAAGGGCTCCGCGACCAGCTCCCCGATGACGTCGTCGTCCAGCACGGGATCAAGTGGCTCCAGCTCGGGGATCGCGCGCGCGAAGGCGAGTCCGACTTCCTGGTCG
>JBOGVK010000076.1:0-4756 GCA_050692375.1 Actinomycetota bacterium | reverse complement strand
TGTCCTCGAAGTGCAGACCCGTGGTGGGCTCGTCCAGCACGTAGATGGTGTTGCCGGTCGCGCGCTTGTGCAGCTCGGAGGAGAGCTTGATCCGCTGCGCCTCGCCGCCCGAGAGCGTGGGCGCCGGCTGCCCCAGCTTGATGTAGCCCAGGCCGACCTCGGAGAGCGTCTGCATGTGCCGGTGGATCGGCGGGATGTTCTGGAAGAACTCGACCCCTTCGTCCACGCTCATCTCGAGGACATCCGAGATGGAACGGCTCTTGTACTTCACCTCGAGCGTCTCGCGGTTGTAGCGCCTGCCCTTGCACACCTCGCACGTGACGTAGACGTCGGGCAGGAAGTGCATCTCGATCTTGATCTGGCCGTCTCCCGCGCAGTTCTCGCAGCGACCGCCTCGCACGTTGAACGAGAATCGCCCCGGCTGGTATCCACGCAGCCGTGCCTCGGGCACCTGCGCGAACAGCTTGCGGACGTGGTCGAATACGCCCGTGTAGGTGGCAGGGTTCGAGCGGGGGGTGCGGCCGATCGGCGACTGATCGATGTCGATGACCTTGTCGATCTGCTCCCAGCCGGTCATGCGCTTGTGCTTGCCGGGCAACAGCCGCGAACGGTAGATCTTCTGCATCAACGCACGTAGGAGCACGTCCTGGATCAGGGTGGACTTCCCGCTCCCGGAGACCCCCGTGACGCACACGAAGAGCCCGAGGGGGATGTCCACCGTGATGTTCTGCAGGTTGTGCTCGCGAACGCCCTCCAGACGGAGCCGGCGCGCGCTCGGCTTGCGGCGCACCTGCGGCGTCGGGATCTGCCGCCTGCCCGAGAGGTACGCGCCGGTGATCGATCGCTCCTCTTCGAGCAGACCCTTCAGGTCACCCGAGTAGACGATCTCGCCGCCGTGCTCCCCCGCGAGCGGTCCGATGTCCACGATGTGATCGGCCTCCATGATGGTGGCCTCGTCGTGCTCGACGACGATCAACGTGTTGCCCAGATCACGGAGCCGAACGAGCGTGTCGATCAGCCGGCGGTTGTCGCGCTGGTGCAGCCCGATCGAGGGCTCGTCCAGGATGTAGAGCACGCCGACGAGACCGCTGCCGATCTGCGTGGCAAGCCGGATCCGCTGTGCCTCGCCACCCGCGAGCGTGCCCGCCGCGCGTCCCAGGCTCAGGTAGTCGAGCCCGACGTCCATCAGGAACCCCAATCGGGCGCGGATCTCCTTGAGCAGACGCTCCGCGATCATGTGCTCGCGCTCGGAGAGCTCCATGCCATCGACGAAGGCGGTCGCGTCTCGGATGGCCTTCTCGGTCAGCTGCGAGATGTTCAGCCCGCCGACCGTGACGGCCAGGCTCTCCGGGCGAAGGCGATATCCCTCGCACGCACGACACGGGATCTCGCGCATGAACTGCTCGAGCTTCTCGCGGGACGCGTCCGAATCCGTCTCGGCATGGCGCCGTTCGATGTTCGGGAGCACGCCCTCGTAGGTGGTGTGGTACGCGCGTTGGCGGTTGTACCGGTTCTTGTACCGGACGAACACCTCTTGGTCTGAGCCGAAGAGCACCACGTCGCGCGCGGCCTTCGTGAGCTTCTTCCAGGGCGTGTCGAGTGAGAACCCGTGTGCCTCGCCGACCGCCTCGAGCACCCGGTACCAGTACTCCATCGTGTTGTTAGCCCACGGAGCCAGCGCCCCGTCGTGGATGCTCAGATCGACGTCGGGGACGACGAGCTCGCCGTCCACCTCGAGCCGGACCCCGAGTCCGTCGCACGTCTGGCACGCGCCGTACGGCGAGTTGAAGGAGAAGTTCCGGGGCGCCAGCTCGTCGAACGACAACCCGCAGAACGTGCACGCGAGCGCCTGGGAGAAGTTCTGGATCTCCTCTCCCCCGTCGTGCGTCTCGACCGCGATGGCCGCGATGCCCTCCGCGAGCTCGAGCGCCGTCTCCAGCGAATCGGCGACGCGGCGGCGGATGTCGGGTTTCGCGATCAAGCGGTCGACGACCACCTCGATCGTGTGCTTGAAGTTCTTCGGCAGCCGGATGGACTCGGAGAGCTCGCGGACCTCACCGTCGATCCGCGCCCGCGGGAACCCCTTGCGCGCCAAGTCGCCCAGGAGCTTCTCGTACTCGCCCTTGCGGCCACGAACCATGGGCGCCAACACCTGGAACTTCGTTCCCTCGGGGAGCTCCATCACCTGGTCGACGATCTGCTCGGGCGTCTGCCGGCCGATCGGACGCCCACAGTTGGTGCAGTGAGGGCGGCCCACACGCGCGAAGAGCACGCGGAGGTAGTCGTACACCTCGGTGATGGTGCCGACGGTCGAGCGCGGGTTCCGGCTGGTGGACTTCTGATCGATGGAGATGGCGGGCGAGAGCCCTTCGATGAAGTCGACGTCGGGCTTCTCCATCTGTCCCAGGAACTGCCGCGCGTAGGACGACAGCGACTCCACGTAGCGCCGCTGGCCCTCGGCGTAGATCGTGTCGAACGCCAGGGAGGACTTCCCGGAGCCGGACAGCCCCGTGAACACGATGAGCTGGTCACGGGGGAGATCGAGCGTGACGTTCCTCAGGTTGTGCTCACGGGCGCCGTGGATGACGAGCCGATCGGTGCCCACGTGTCAAAGTGTAGTGGGGCCGCATGACACGCTCCCCGGCGGTCCCACCGGCCTCTCTCCGCAGCTCCGTCAGCGCGCGACTTAGCGGGCGACGAGCACCGGCGTGTGTGCGATCTGGAGCAGCTTGTGTGTGACGCTGCCGAGCATGATCCCGGCGAGGTCGGAGAGACCCCGACTGCCGAGCACGATCAAACCCACACCCTCGGCGTCCGCCAGCTCGACGATCGCGTGCGCGGTGTGCCCGTGCAGCCCGGGCTGGATCACGCCTCGAGCTGAAAGCCCGGCGTCCTTGAGCTGCTTCGTCACCGCGTCGACGAGCGTGTGCGCGTCAGCGTCCGTCTCGACGCCGAACACCCCACCGCGTCCCAGGGACTTCTCTTCGACGTGGAACACCACGACCTCGCCGTCGAGCCTCTCGGCCAGCTCCGTCGCGACCTCGACGGCCCGCTTCGAGTGATCCGAGGCATCGATGGCGACCAAGATCTTGTTGATCATCTTCCCACCTCCCTTCCACCCGAGCCTCCGGCGGACCGGCGTAGGCGACCAGGGCCAGACGTCCCGTCCGCCGGGGGTCGCTCGAGCGGCAGGCGCACCAGGGGCGGCGCGCCCTATCCTTCGGGCATGGACAGAGACCTGCGTCAGACACCGCTCTATCAAGAGGTTGAAGCGTTCTACCGGAACGCGTTCGAGCCGGGGTTCGGGACCATCACCGGAGCCAACGATCCCCAACCATCGCCGGACGGGCACGCCGTGGCGTTCACCGGGACGCGGCTGGACGAGCTGATCGGCCAACCGCGATCGAGGATCTGCCTCGCCGACGTACAAGGCGGGTCGTTCCGCCAGGTGACGGACGGCCCGAACGACGACACGCACCCGCGGTGGTCGCCCGATGGAACCCGTCTGACGTTCCAGTCGGATCGGACGCAGGCGGGCCGCTTCCAGCTGTATGTGCTCGACGCGGCGTCGCTCGATCAGGCGACCGCGCTCCCCGAGGTGCCCGGCACGATCGAATACCACTCGTGGTCGCCCGACGGCACCCGGATCCTGCTGGGCGTGGCCGGGCTGGGCGCCGATCAGGCGGGGGCCTCCGGCTCCGGCACGGTTCGCGAAGATGCCGGACTTCCGTCGTGGGTGCCGGCCGTCGAGTCGCCGGACAACGTCGACCGCGAGTGGCGGCGCCTGTGGCTGCTCGACGTGAGCGGCGGCTCGGTCACTCCGCTCACCCGCGAGGGCACGAACGCATGGGAGGCTTGTTGGTGCGGGGGGAACGCGGTGCTGGCGATCGTCTCGCGATCTCCCGGCGAAGAGGCCTGGTACGCCGCGCCGCTCACGTCGATCGACGCGACGACCGGCGTTGAGCGGACGCTCCTCACCAGTGAGGTCCAGCTCGGCGTGCCGGCCGCCTCGCCCGATGGATCGCGGGTCGCGGTCGTCGAAGCCGTCTGCAGCGACCGGCTGATCGTGGCCGGCGACGTCCTGCTGGTGGACGCGACGAAGGGCGACTCGCGCCGCGTCGATACCGGCGGCGTCGACGTCACGTCTTTGGACTGGCGGATGGACGACCGACTCCTGTATATGGGGCTCCGAGGGGTGAACACGGTCGCCGGCGAGATCGATCCGACGAGCGGCATGGCGAGCGAGCTCGGGTCCTGGCCGGACGCGTCGGGAGAGTGGTACCCCCTCGGCGCCTCGCTCGGCCCCGGCGCCCTCGCAACGGTCCTGCACAGCTCATCCCGCTCCCCCGAGGTCGTCGTGGCCGACGGCGAAGGTGTGCGCGCGATCGCCTCGACGGCCCACGCCGGCACGCGCTTCCTTCTCGACGCCATGACGGGACGCGAGCGCGTCGCCTGGACGGCTCCCGACGGTCTCGAGATCGAAGGTCTCCTCGTGACGCCGCCCGATCCGGACCCGCATCCGCTGGTCGTGCACGTGCACGGCGGGCCCGTGTGGGCGTACCAAGACGCGTGGCCCCGGTTCGGCCTGGTGCCGCTCCTCGTCTCTCGCGGTTACGCGGTGTTCGAGCCGAACCCCCGCGGTTCGACCGGACACGGTCAGAAGTTCGCGGGGATGGTGGTCGGCGACATGGGGGGCGACGATGTGCTCGACATCCTTGCCGGGATCGACTCTCTGGTCGCGCGCGGGATCGCAGAT
>JBOGVK010000075.1:0-13883 GCA_050692375.1 Actinomycetota bacterium | reverse complement strand
CGATGCGGGCGGCGTGCTGCATCGCCACGTAGCCCGCCCAAATCAGGGCGAAGGCGAAGGCGAGGATCGCCTGCCCCGACGCCGTCTCGAACGGGGCGAGGTACGCGGGGTTGGCCTGGCGGATGGCCAGCAGGAGCAGGATGGGGACCGCTGACACGATCCGTGCGGAGACCCGGTTCCGGGTCTGGCGAGCGCGAGCCTCCCTGATGGCCGATGCCTGCGCGGTGGTAGCCTCCGCCAAGGCATCGAGCACCTCCGAGAGATTGCGAGAACCGAGTCGCTCGGCGGTTCCGAGCGCGGAGGCGAGCAGGTCCGCCGAGGGGTCGGACACGCGATCCGCGAAGGCGCGGGTAGCTTCCCCGAGACCCGAGACCCGCGCGTCGGACACGAGACGCCGGAGGTCGGCGCGGATGCTTGCAGGAGCGTGCTCGGCGACGTTGGTGAACGCGTCCGCGAGTCCGATCCCGGAGCGGATCGCGTCCCGAAGCCGCGACGCGACCTCGGCGATCGCCTCACGGCGCTCCAGACGGATCCGCTCTTCGCGGGTCCGGCGGAGGAACTCGGGAACCGCGGCGGCAACCAGTCCGCCGGCGAGCGCAGCGATCGGCCAGCCGGTCGCGATGTAACCGACCACCGCGCCAACCGCGGCCGCCAGCGAGCGCGGGCCGAGTCTCCTGACCCAGCCGGTCGCTCCGATCCTCACGTGAGGACGGACGAGGCCGTCGAACAGGAACAGGAGCCCCAGTCCGAAGATCGTCGAGACGAGGAGCGCGTCCATCCCTATCGCCCCGCGTGCCCGTTCCAGGAATCGACCAGCGCGGGTTGCGGCAGTCGGTCCACGAACCGTGGACGAACGCTCGTGCGCACGAGCGTTCCGTCTTCGAGGCAGAAGAGGTCGTTGGTCAGAACACGACTGCCCTCGAGGCCGGCCACCTCGGCGACCTGCGCGACTCTCCGATTGCCCGAGCGCTGGTCGAGGTGCAGATGGACGACGAGATCGATCGTCTCGGCGATCATCTCGTCGACGACCTCGGGAGTGAGCTGCTCCTCCGCCATCAACGTGTAGGTGCGGAGCTTGGAGATGGCCTGCCGCGCGGAGTTGGCGTGGATCGTCCCCATCGACCCCTCGTGGCCGGTGTTCATCGCCGACAACATGTCGAGGGCCTCGGGGCCTCGGACCTCCCCCACCACGATCCGCGTGGGCCGCATCCGAAGGGCGTGGCGGACGAGCTCGCGGATGCCGATCCGGCCGAGCCCCTCCACGTTGGCCGCACGGGACTCCAACGCCACGCAGTCGGGCAGTAGCGCCTCGAGTCGGAGCTCGGCGGTCTCTTCGATGGTGACGACGCGCTCCGACGGCGGTATCGCGCCGCCGAGCGCGTTCAGGGTTGTCGTCTTGCCCGAAGCCGTGCCGCCAGAGACGAGAACGTTCAGCCCGCCCTCGACCGCTCCGCGGAGGAACCTCGCGAGCTCATCGCTCACGGTTCGCAGGGCGACGAGGTCATCGAGACTCTCGGCGACCATCCGGTGCCGCCGGATCGTGAGGCAAACCCTACGCACGATCGGCGGGAGCAGCGCGTGCAAGCGAGCGCCGTCGGGAAGGCGCACGTCGACGGCCGGCGACGCGTCGTCGATCCGTCGACCGGCCCGCGCGATGATGCGGGCGAGCAGCGACCGAACCTCCTCATCGGAGGCGAAGCCCGGATGGATCTCCTCCTTGTCGCCCCCCGCCCGGACGACGAACCCGCGGTCGGGAGCGTTCACGATCACTTCCTCGATCGACTCGTCGTCAAGGAGGGGCTGGATCGGTCCGAGGCGGAAGAACTGGTTGAAGAGCTCCTGCGCGGTTGCCGTCCGCTCCTCCGGAGAGAAGGGCGGCTCCTGCGAAAGGACGCGGCGGCGGTTCTCCTCCTCGACGAGATCGACGAGCAGCGCCCAGGCGCGAGCCTCGGCGTCCTCTTCGGGTAGATCCTCTGCCAGGGAGCGTCCGATCTCCTCCTGCGCCCGCTCTCTAAGGCCCGTCGCCGTGTCCGCCGCCGTCACGCGCTCACCTCCGCGAGCTCGGGCGTCACGGCATCGCTCTCTGCAGGCGCGCAAGGAAGGGTCCGTCGAGCTGCCTTCGAAAGGGCGTCGAACGCGCGCGTCAAACGGCGAGTCGCGGTGGTGTGCTGAGCGATGAGGGCCTTCCGAGCGCCCCGCCGGTCCAACGGGATAGCGCCGACGATCGGCAACCGCAGCGCCTCCCCCACCTCGGCCAGGTCGGCCGGCCGGCGCCGTTCGTGGCAAGAGACGACGGCACCGATCTGCTCCCGATCGGTTCCCGCGGCCTCCAGCTGCCTGAGCGCCCGCTCGGCTCCGAGCACCGAGACGATGTCCGCCCGGACGACGAGGAGCACAAGCTCCGCCTGCGCGGCGATGGGTGCGCTCGTCGTCGTGACCCGACCGACGTCGGCGACGGTGACCCGGTCCGGCGAGCTCGCCGCAGCCAAGGCGCCCGCGAGCACGTCCGGGGAGGCCAGCTCCGAAGCTTGGGGGAAGCCGACGACGACGTGGAAGCCCGCGCGTTCCTCCGACTCGGCCAGGAGTCTGCTGGGTTCGGAGACGCGCCCCTCCATCCGCAGCAGCGGATAGAGGCCTCGGCGCGGGTCGAGCCCCAGGTAGCAGCAGACGTCCCCTCCGGCGGGGTCGAGATCGAGGAGGACGGCGTTCTGCTTGGCACGGGCGAGAGCCGCCGCCAGGTTGACCGCGATGAACGTCGCACCGGGCGAGCCCTTCCCCGAGCAGAGCACGATCGCGCTCAACTGGTACCTCCCGGGAGGAGTGCGAGGTCGACGCGCCCAGATGCCCGCGCTTCAGCGACCGCTCGCGCCTCGTCGAGCCGAAGGGTCAGCGTGACGAAGACACCCTCGCCCTCGGACGTGCTCGCATCACGTACCGAGAGCACCGGGACGACGGGCAGCAGGATAGTGGTGGCCGCCTTCTGTTGGTTGCCGCCGGAGGCGTCCACCCCCGGGCTGGAGAGCACCGCCACCCGGTCTCCGGATCGGATGTTCCCGCCAACGGCGGATTCGGGAGGGAGCAGCAGCGTGATCGCGACCATGCCGGCCGCGACCGGCGGTGCCTCGGCCACCGATCCGGGGCCGAGGACCTTGCCGTCCCAAAGCGGCTCGGCCGCGACCCGACCCTCGATCTGACCTTCCGCCGACGCCGAGAGGTAGGCGACGCCCGCCGGGACGGACATCTCGACCACCCGGAGGTCGGAGGGTCCGATCACCTCCCCCGGCTGCACGCTTCCTGCTGCGACGAGGACGGGGGTCCGGTCTTGGGCGCTTCGGATGAGCGAGGCTCCGCCGAGCACGGCGACGAGCATGAGCAGGACCCCGACCGCCACCCGAAGGTCGAGGCGCCGCAGCCGGGAGTGGGCTCCGGCGACGAGGGCTTCGCTAGCCTGCATCGCTTCCCTCCTTCACGTGGGCGGCCAGGAGGTCGAGGAACTCCTGGGCGGTGAGCTTGGCCGGGTCGTAGCCCTTGCCTTGAAGGAGCGCCCGCGCGAGGGCGTCTTTCCGAGCGAGCTCGGAGAAGGCCAGGTAGTCGGCGTGAGGGATGACCGCGGCGACCGGGCGATCGAACCGGAGCAGGAGGTAGTGGGACCCGCCCTCAACCGAGCGGAGGATCTCGTAGAGGTCCCTGCGGGCCCTCCCGACCCCAACGGATTCGACCTGGTGAAGATCCATGGGCTCCGAGCGAGGCCGCACGTGCGGCCGCGCCTTCGTCCACAGGTACACCCGCGGAATCCGGCGTTGGCTCTCCGGTACCTCTCTGGACCCTTACAACTTCCCTCTCTGAGCAGCATCGGGGCTGATGGTGCGACGAGGGACTCCCCGTTCTCTCCCCGATGGCTCCCCGCGGACTCCACCTAGGAAGGGAACACCGCCGATCTCCCCTCGATCGGGTCGATGAAGAGCCTCAAACGTCGCAGGAGTTGGCTAACGCAAGACTGGCCCACCACAGGGCGGCGTCACATCCGCACCCATTGGTCGATCTTGCGGAGGCCATCGCGGAGGAGCGATGGGGGCGCCGCTGACGCCTCGAGAGAAGCTCGCGCTACGTCCGCGAGCTGGTAGTCGGTCAAGCCAAGCCGGTCGCGTGCAAGTTCGTACTCCTCGAGGATCCCCACGCTGAACAACAGAGGATCATCAGCGTTCAAGCTGCATTTGACCCCCGCGCGTAGCAAGGCGGGAAGTGGGTGCAAGTCGACGTCCGGCACGATGCCCAGCAGAACGTTGCTAGAGGGACAAACATCGAGACACGTGCCCGATTCAGCGAGATGCTGAAGGAGAGCTCGATCCTCGACGGCTCTGATGCCATGGAGGATGCGATCGGCGCCGAGGAGTTCGAGGGCCGCTCGGACACTCGGCGCCCCCAGGAGCTCCCCCGCGTGCGGTGTACTGAGGAGCTCTCCGCGCTTCGCTATCGAGAAGGCGTCTGCGAATGCGTCAGGAGGGAACGCCGCCTCATCCCCGTCGAGGCCGAAGCTCACCACACCGGCCCCGACGAGTTCGGCCCCCAGATGTGCCAGCTCGATGGCTTCGGCGGGACCCCGGTTCCGGTTGGCTGCCAACATCCAGCCGATCTCGACGGTCGATCCCGCGGTGGCTTGCTCACCAGCGTTCAGGAGCAGGGCCACCACATCGGGAATCGATCCCAGCCTGCCGCGCAAGAAACCAGGCCACACCGAAAGCTCCAGCCACACTACGCCATCGCGTTCCGCGTCCTTTACGACCTCCCGCACGAGCCGCCTGAGGTCGCCTTCCGACTGGATCACGTCGGCGGCGGCTCCGATTGCCTCCCCGAACGCCGCGAAACTCCCGTAGCGACGCATATCCGGGACAGCAAGTCCATCTCGAGCTGCGAGCTCCCTGAGGGTCGTCAGCCGCATGGCACCATCGAGGTGAACATGCAGGTGGGCCTTCGGCAGCGACCTGAGATCTCGTCCGCCGACAGAGTCAGAAGGTTTGGGCACGACTCGACGCTACCCCGAGTTCGTTGCTGGCCACGTGGACCACGCGGTCGCCCCCCATCATCTCCACCCAGCCCGGGGCATCGCGATCTCGCCTCCTCTCGAGGTGTGTGACCGAGGTTGGCCCGACTCAGTCGTCGACGGATTCGACCGCCGCTCGCACGTTCGAGAGCGCGTCGAGCCCGGCGGCGGCCGCACGGACCATCCACGTGCCGATCCGCGTTGCGTCGGCAGAGCACAACGCCTCGACGGTGAGCGTGACTGAGAGGTCTCTGGACGCCATCCCGACCGAGGCGGACGCGTGTTCCAGGCGCTTCATGAGCTCCTCAAGAGCCGCATCGCCGATCGCGTCCGGCTCCGAGACGTCCGCCACGACGTGGACCATCCACTCCGTCGCTTCCGGGGAGCTGGCACGGAGCGACCGACGATCGCGCTCCCGAGCGGCGGCGACCTTGGCCTCAGCGCTCAACGCCCGCTCGAAGTCCCGGAGCACCGACGACAAGAGCCGCGCCTTCCGCAAGCTGTTGCGGCGGGCAGCCGCGTCGTGCAAAGGGAACTCCACCTGGACGTTCCGAGCGCAGTCGGCGATCTCGAAGCGAACGCTGGACTCGACGTAGCTCCCGCGCGCGCCCTCGCTATCAGGCACGGACATGAGCAGATACGCACCACCATGGTGGTCGGGCTCGTTCAGGAACCTGCGGACGTACATCCGATCACGCGGCATGGCTGACCTCCTCGGGGTCGCGTCATAGCCGCATGACCAGGTTCCTCCTTCGCCTCAAGGCGCCGCCACGCTAGCGCATCCTGACCCAGCTTGCGACGTTTCGTCGCCGGTCGTGCTGGCCAGTCTTCAGAGCTTCCACGAGTTGAGACAAGGGGCGCCATAGAATCGGACCACTCGGGGAGGTATCCGTGGCAAAGCGCAAGTTGGAGTGCGACCTGGACCATGACCGGCCAAGAGCGGCAGCCGTTCGATTGGAGATCAAGTCGACGCGCGCCAGCAAGCCGGGCCACCCCATGGTCCGCACAGCAGCACTCTGCGCGGCGCATGCTCGGGAGCTACGCGAGATGGGCCTCGAGATCGTGGGGTCCTGAGGGCTGAGGCGGGTTCGGACCAACGAGGCCGTGGCTCCCGGGCCGCATCTGCCGGAGGAGGGCCCCTCCACGAGCTTCGTCGCACATGCGATGCTCCTGGGAGTGGATAACGTCCAGCTTCGCGATGTGCTCCGGCGGCTCGACCCACCTGCGCGCAACGCCATCCGCAAGGTGCTCATCCGGGACCAGGAGTACCGCGATTCGATGGCTTCACGACTCTTGGAGCACGCAACCGATCAGGCCGCCAGCCTCGCCGAGTTGATCGACATGCTCACACTCAACAACGACGCTCGCGGCACGGTCGTTCGGCTCCTCGGAGAGCTCGAGGCCGATCCATAGAGGCTGTCCGCAACCCCCACTACCCTACGGGGAGCGTCCTCGGAGAGGGCGGCTTGATTGCCTCCAGGGCGACCCTGTTCAGGCATCAGCGTTGAGATGTTGGGCGGCCGCGTGGACGAAGGCCGCGACAACGTCCGATGCCGGAACGACGAACACTGGGGCCGTTTGACGGTTCGACACGTGGAATTGAACGCCGTCGCTGAACACCGTGAGACTGACGAGCTTCGCGTACGGGAGCTCGATCGTCTTCTTGTTGCCGATGAACACGGCTCGCTGCGAGGAGATGACGAGGAAACCATCGTCGGCCGGCACACGCTTGGTTCCCACTTCCACGCTGTGTCCTCTGTAGCCTCCGACTCGGTAGCGGATGCCGGTCTTGCCGATCGGGAAGCTGAAACCGCTGTACCCGCCCTGTGACTGACGAACGGTCACGTCCTTCAGCAGCGTCGCCTGGACCTGGAGGTGAACGATCTCGCCCTTCTTCTGCACAAGCGGTGAGGAGGGCACATCCGGGAGGAAGCCGCCGTTCGCCTCGGCAACCATCACGTGACGACCGAGCTCCGGGTCTTGCTGAAGGAAGGCGCCGAGATCGATGCCGAGGATCCGCACGAGCTCTTGAACGTGATCCTCCTCTTCGGGCGTCAGGATCTCGTCGCCCACGGCGCGCTGGACGTACGAGGTGAACGCCTCGGTCTTCTCTTGGGCAAGCTGCTCGGGCGCCAGGCCCGTCTGGGTTGCCAGCGCTGGGAGTTGAGCCGCATCCGTTGGTGCGCCTTCGGCGAGTGCTGCGAGCGTCTCGGAGTAGCGCTGGCGAGCATCGGCCTGGAGCCGCTCGAGCCGTTCCCGCTCGGCCTCCGACCTCTCCCAATCGGCAACCTGCTCAGGGCTCGCCCACGGCCCTGGCTTCGCGCAGCGCGGACATAGAAACACCGCAGGGTTCGAGGGCTTCTTGACCTTCCTCCCGCAATGGGGGCAGGGTCTGCGAAGTCCGAAGAGTCCCATATCAGTCACTAGTGGTCTGGGACGACTTGACGGCTCGGAGGTACGCGAAGGCGGACCGCTTCAGGCCGTGACCGGCGTCGACGAGTGGTTGGAGATGTGCTGTGAACCGATCAGCCTCCTCCTGCGTGAGCGCCGCCCTGATCGCCTCCTCGGCCGTACGCGCGTTCGGGTTCGGTGAGGTTCCAAGCAGCCGCTTCCAGTCCTCGACCCACGATCCGGGCTCGACGTCGATGACTAGCTCGACGTGAACCTTGGGGAACCCTGCATCCTCCGCGTGTCGAAGTAGGTCTCCCTCGCTGAAGTTCATCATCGGATCGTTCGGGTGGTTGGGGGCATCCCACCCTTCAGCTATCCAGATCTTCTCGACCAGGTCCCTGACCGGGCTTGCGTCGAATCCCCAGAAGTCGTTCATGTCGTCGGGGAAGTAGTTGTTGATGGGCTCGAAGATCGAGACTCGCCCCCCGGGACGGAGCACGCGGTGGAACTCGCGGAACGCGGCATCCTTCTCCTTCACGTAGATGAGCACCGAGCGCGTAGTCACTACGTCGACCGACCCATCGGGAATCGTCGCGAGGTCATCGGCAGCCGCCTGCACGAACTCGGCTCGATCCTGCACGCCAAGTTCCTGAGCGGCGGCTCGACAGTGATCGAGGAGGTCGTGGGAGATGTCGCAGAAGATGACGCGCCCCGACTCCCCGACTTGTGACATGGCACCGAACGCGATCAGGCCGTCACCGGCGCCGACATCCAGGACAACGTCGCCGAGGCTGACCCCAGCGTTCTCCAACACTCTGTCGCGGACTGGCCCCAGGAACTCAAGCGACCTTCGCTTCTGCTCCGCGTCGGCCGCGTGGCTCCGCGCGAGGACCCACTCGGCCCACTTGTCCTTCGAAGACGGGGCGCTCATGGCTAGATGCTGCACCGACGACGCCAGACCCTCAACCTGAGTCGGAGACGGCCCGCGCTCACCAGGCGCCCGCCGAGGCCGACCCTACACGGTGAGCAGGGCCTCGGCGAACGTAAGTGGACCTCCTGGCCGTCGGCCGCCGTAGCCAATCTCACAAGGCTCACAAGGCGACACGCTGGCGAGGCCCTCTGCCTGGAGCGTCCGTACGTACTCTCGCGTCTCGATCGCGGACAGTGGTTCGTAGTCCCAATCCGAAGGCGTGCGATGAAACGTGCAGACGATCGCCTCGTTCCCTTTCCACAAGTACAGGCTCGTCATGGTGCTTCTCCTTCCCTCGGGTGTTCCGGCTGTTCGGGGGTTCGATCGCCGCTGCAGGCGACGATCAAGCAGACTCATCCAGCGAGGTCGCGCACGAAGACTTCCTGCTCGCGTGATTCGATGGCCTCCTCGCAGTAAGCGCGCCTGACCCGACGGATCGCGGATCGCGCCGACAGTCCCTGCAGGACCAGGAGTCCGGCGAGCGTGGTCCCGGTGCGGCCGTGGCCCCCGGCGCAGCCGATCTCAACTCGGCGACCTTCGGTGGCTTGCCCGAGCAGCCACCTGAGCGCACGAACGAAGCGCCGAGGGTCTCGCGGCGCACCGAGGTCCGGCCATGGGTAGACCACGAACTGACCCTTCGACCGCTGGGCGAAGGGCGGTCGGAACCCGGGCGAGCAGACGAGCACGGCAGCCGACCAGCTCCCGTCTAAGTAGAAGCCCACGTCCGGCCAGCTCATGTCGACGCCGCGGGCCATCGGCCGGTCGAGCCAGGCGGACGCGAAGACCACGACCTCGTCGACGAGCACGACGGGGTCGCGCCAGTGACGACATGCCGGCAGTAGCGACTTCGACTCTGAGTGCCAAGCGGACAGCGGCCGATCATTGGCGGGACCCTCGAAGTCGGGGATCCCCCACAGCTCGTCCGAAGGGTCCTCGAACGGAACGTCAGTCATCGGCCCTCCACCTCCCCGACGAGCTCGTCGTATGTGTCAGTCACTTGGACGCCGAGCCAGACGGGATCGTGTTCCTGGCGCCGCCGCCATTCGTAGAGCCGCCAGCACCTCCGAACCGATTCCGAAGCGTGCCGCAGGAGCGTCTGGTAGTCGTCGCGGTACTGAGCGTCCAGGATGCCGGCGAGCGTTTCGGTCTCGTAGAGCTTGTTGAACACGCTTCCCGTGTTGTGTTCCAGGCTGAAGCACTGGTCGACGAAGACGCGAGCGATCACCAGGCCCCGGAGGTGGTCACGCAGGAGCCGCGCCACCAAGGACCACGCGTCACCACCGAAGTTCTCAGCCCAACCCGGGGTGCGGAAGACCTGCGTCGCGAGCTCCAGGGCGCGCAGGCCGAGGACTCGTCGGACCACGTTCCAGGCCATCCACGCCATCCCGCGTTCGCACGGTTCGATCTCACGGAAGAAGCAGGCGAGCTCGGCGGGCAGCACCTCCTTTCCGAGGTGCTGCATCGCGTATCGGAGCTCTCCTCCGACCGCCATGTCCAAGTAGCAGGCAAACTCTCTTGCGAGGCACCCCTCGAACTTGGCCAGCATCCTCGCGGCGCCTGCGTCCTCTCGCGCCGTGAGCAGTTCCAGCACGTAGAAGTCGGCGGCGGCTTCGGCGAGATCGCGCTCTGCCCGAACACCGCGGCCCGTGGCAACGACCCGCTCCTGGATCGAGGGCATGGGACATTCCTCCTTGGGTTCGCAACGGGAGATGCGGAAAGACCAGAAAGGGACCGGGCCGGCACAGCAGCCGGTCCCGGTCCCCTCCTGGCCGTGTGGGTTAGTGAGCCCGGTCCACCTGGTGGCGACAGAAGACGAAGACGCGCTTCGAACGCCGAACCGGCTTGTCGTCTCCGTCGTCTTCGCGCGATGGCGTCGCGATCCAGGTGGTGATGGCGGTTCCCTGCTCGCCCTTCAGTACGGCGTAGCCCTGGGCTCGCCAGCGGCGAGCGGTGAAGATGTCGCGGTAGGCCTCGCAGGATGCCTCCGGGCAGGCGAGTTGAGCCTGCACCGCGTTGTGCACGGAGAAGTGCTGGAAATCGAGCGCCTCCGTTGCGCTCATCTGTTGGGACACCTCAGCCTCCTTCGTTCCGTGCCCAGGCGAAGCTCCATCCCTGAGCACAGAGGTCGTGGACGTAGTGGTGAAAGCGGTTGGGGTCGCTCGAGCGGAACCGCTCGACCAAGAACTCGTCCCGCTTTCGTTCGAACAGGAAGTGCTGGTGGCCGTCGCAGAAGATCTGGCAGCGTCCACTGGCACCGTCGGACAGGGTGGCGAAGAGCCGGAACCGTGCCATGGCCAGCCTTTCCAACTCAGGCTGCCCGCGGCGTTGCTGCGGCGAGCTCCCGAACCATCGGCACGAGCTTCCGCTTCAACGGCTCGTCTCGGAGAAGCGTGCGCCCGAGGTACGTGTCGCTGTTGCGGTAGGCCCGCAGGTGGTCCAGGTACTCGATCCCCGCCTGGACCAGGCCGTAGGCCGTGTTGCGATGGGCCTCCGGGATGGTCGGTCCCTCGAAGATTGCCCGGACCTTGGTTCGTTCGCGCAGGATGTTGTCGAGCACCTGGTCGCTGATGACCTCGGCCTCCGGCTTCGGGATGAACGTCGTGACGAACCGCTCCCGCTGCTCATCGGTGACGCTCGTCCGTGCGAGTTCGTTCGCGAGTTCCACGAACGCCGCGGTCTCCTCGCGCGCGCCGGCGATCACGCGCTTTGCCTCCTCGATCCGGGCGAGCACGTTCTTCGTGTGCCGGAACGTGAAGTTCCGCCCCGAGCGCCTCGCCTGGGCCTCCCCGAGGCTGATCGTGTTCCAGCAGACCGGCCGGACGCTGGTGCGCCGGGCTTGCAGGGCGCCGGACCCGTCGTGGGTCCACAGCACCACCACGTAGGGGTAGATGGGCGAGTCGTCGCCGGTGACCGTCTGCGGCTCGTCCACCCGAGCGGACAGGTAGCAGACCGCCCCGGCCTTCACCGTGCCTCCGGACCCGTCGTCGAGCGTCGCGCCTGTGCTGAGCGCCTCGAACAGCTCGTGGCCGACGATGTTCTGGACGACCTCGTAGCTGCCCCGGGCGACGTTCAGGACGTCGCCGGTGTCCGATCGGGTGAGCGCCTTCCAGCCTTCCACCTTCGGGAACGTGATTTCGTGCCGCCCGTCGTCACCCGCCGGACGCTCCTTCCGCAGGTGGACATCGGTCTCCTCGACCGTGAAGGCATGTCCCGCCGCATCGATCCGGGCCATGCGCGTCGCTGGTGCTGCGTCGAGCATCAGCACGTTCGTTCCGCTGCCCAGGTGCCACGGCGCTTCGCGCACCGAGTACATCTGGTCGTATTCGGTCATCTCGTGCGGCATTGGGTTGCCTCCTCGCTGTTCAGCGGGCACACCAGAGCTGGTGTCGCCCTTGGAAGGTGTCCTCGAGCTGGGTCGCTCGGTGGACGGGGGATGCGGCCGCGGCTTGCAGCGCGCCGTGACCGGGCTCTGCAACCAGGCGCCGTCAGGCGTCGGTATCGCGATGCTCGTCTGGCTCGGCTTGGTCGCTCGACTCGAGGTGCTTGAGGCCGTTCGCCACGACCTCCGTGAGGCTCCGGGCGCCGGCGCCGCTGCGATAGAAGCGCCGGATGAGCCTCCCGTAAACGAGCACCTCGTCTCCTTGGTGGAGGTCCCGCAAGCGTTCCTTCCCGACCTCGGTGTGCCACGCGACGACCGGCAAGGGGAGCAAGCGCCTTCCGGACTCGGGAACAGACAGCCGGATCTCTGTGCACTCCTCGCCTGAGGGCATCCGCCGTTCCACGGGATCGGCGGCGATCGTTCCGGCGAGGACGACAACGTTCACGGACACCGTCATGTGCTTCTCCTTCCTGGTGGCGTCGTCAGCCTTCGCCGATCGAGGACTCCGTTCGTGGCGCGGTGGCCTCCAGGCGAGGGCAGACGACGACTCCCGGAGTGAGCCCTGGGAAGAGCAGCCCGCTCCGGGAGTCGATGGGTTGGTGTGGTGCGGTCAGGGCAGCCGGATCGGCATCAGCACGTAGCGCCGTTCCGGACCTTCGAACAACGCCGGCTTGAGACCATCGCGCACCCACATGCGACCCCGCTCCGCACCGCAGAATCGGATGGCGTCGGCGAGGTAGTCAGGGTTGAAGGCGATCTCCATCGCTCCTGCCCCGTTAGGAGAGAACTTCGCCTCGGTGAGCGCCTCTCGCATCTCCCCCAGGTCGGGGTCCTTGAGGGCCAGGGAGCATGTGCGATCCAGGGTCAGCCGGACAGGTGCTCCGCTCGTGGAGCGGACCGACGTCGCCGCCCGCAAGGCCAACCCGAGCTCTTGCGGATCGAACTCGAACGATCCACCCCCCGGCTCCGGCACGACCTGCCTCCAGTTCGGGAACTCTCCCTCGACGGTTCGAACCGTCCACTCGGCATCGGGCACGCTGAACGCGATGCGCGATGCACGAGATGGCTCTTCGCCCGATGCCTCCAGAGCCCGGACCTGGACAGCCCCTTCGGCTCCCTTGAGCTGCTTCGCGAGGAGCTTGATCGCGCGCGCCGGGACGAGCAGGGGGCCGTTGGAGACACGGAATCCCGCCTCCAGCGGCAACCGGGCGACGCCCAATCGGTACGAGTCGGTCGCAACGACTTCGAGAGCCGCCGGATCGTCCCGGAAGAACAGGGCGACGCACGTGAGCACCGGCCGCGCCTCGTCGTCCGAGGCGCAACAGGCCACTCGCTCGAACGCGTCCACGACCGCCGAGGCCTCGATCGAGGCGATCGGGTCAATCGCCGCCGTCTGCGGAATGGCCGGCCAGTCCTCGCTGGGCCAGCCCTGAAGCGACACGGTTCGGGTACCGGCCCGAATATCGAGGCCGGCTTGGCCGTCGCGCGAGTGGGACTCGAGCGCGATCTCCGGTTCACCCATCGCCGCGACCGCCTTGACGAGAGCCTTAGCAGGAACCACGACCGAGCCCGCTCCGTCGACCGTCACGGCACCACGGACGACGCGTCGGACGGTGAGCTCCAGATCGGTCGCCTCGATGGACACATCGCCGTCCGAGGCCTCCAGACGCACGCCGGAGAGCACGGGGAGTCCCGATCGGGTGGCGACGGCTGGGAGCACCGACTTCAGTTCGGCGGTGAATGGCTTTATGCACACCATCAGCTTCATGTGAACCTCCTTCATGGCAACAGAGGGCGGCGATCCGGCACGAGACTGCTCAGACCGCTTCCTCGGTTTGTGAACTGCCGCCTCTGCGAGGGTGCTCCTGCCGGAACCACTCCGTTGGCCAGAGCAGTGCCGGATGCAGGCCGATCCGACACGAGACTCGGTCAGCGACCAGTTCGGAGACGGTCCGAGCAGCCAGCAGCCTGAAAAGGTGCCGGGAGCTGATGCCCGCGCGATCAGCGAGCTCCTCCCAGGACAGGCTCTCGTTGTCTCGGAGCCGCAGGAGCACCCGCCGGAGAGGGGCGGCCGGAAGACGCGCGTGCGTCATCGGCGGCTC
>JBOGVK010000074.1:0-2589 GCA_050692375.1 Actinomycetota bacterium | reverse complement strand
TCGGGATCGATCGGCGGGGTCCAGTTCCACATGGCCAGGTCCCAGTTCTCGTACTTGTTATCCGGCGCGGTCATGTAGGCGTACGCTCCGGTCGTCGGCTGCTGGACCAGCTTCACGCCGATCTGGGCGTAGTCGGCCTGGATGATCTGGAAGGCGCGATCGCCGGCGCCGCGCTCGCTCCCCGGGAAGACCACGCTGTACTGCATCGGGTGGCCGTTCGCGACGCGGATATCACCGGATCCGCGCGAGTAGCCGAGTTGATCGAGGATCGCGTTGGCCTTCGCCAGATCGAACGGCAGCGGCTGGATCGAGGAGTCGTGCCACATCCCGGTCGACGTGGGAACGATCGTGGTCCCCGGCGTCGCGTAGCCGAGCCACGCCGTCTGGACGATCTTCTGGCGGTCGATCGCGTACTCGAACGCCTGGCGCAGTTGCGGGTCTTGCAGCTCGGTGTTCGTCGTCTTGTACGGGCTCGAGTTGATGATGAATGTGCGGTACGTGAGACTCGGGCCGGTGTAGAGGTTGAACCCCGAGCTCTGGATCGTCTGCACCGACGTTGCGGGGACGTTCTCGATCACGAAGATGTCGTTCGACTTGAGGGCCGTGACCTCGGCGTCCTCGTTCGAGAAGTATTCGAGCCCGAAGCCGTCGATGTGCGGTGGCGTGCCGTAGAAGTGTTGGTTCTTCTCGAAGAGCGTTGTCGCATCTTGCTGGTATTGCGTGACCATGAACGGTCCGCCCGAGACGACCGGCTGATCCTTCGACGGCGCGTTCGGGAAGGTCTTGAGCGCTTTGCCGTCACCGGTCGCGTACTTCGACCAGACGTGCTCGGGCAGGATCGAGACCTGCTGGAGCTGGGCGAGCGCGGCCGGCACCGGCGTGTCGTACGTGAACACGTCGGTGGTGGCGCCGGACGCCTTCACATCCTTCAAGTGTTGGACCGAGCCGGCTGCGCTGCCCGTCGATCCGTCCTGGAACTTGATGATCGTGTTGAAGGTCCAGGCCACGTCCTCGGCGGTGAGCGGCTGCCCGTCGGACCACTTGGCGTTCGGTTGCGTGTGGAACGTCCACGTGAGCCCGTCGCTCGACTGGTTCCAGTCGGTTGCGAAGTCGCCGACCAGTTGGAGGTTCGCGTCGTATTGGACGAGCTGCGGGTAGATGTACTCGTAGGCGGCGTAGCTGTCGTCGTTCACCCCGACGAACGGGTTCAACGAGTCGATCCCATCGAAGGCCGCGATACGGAGGACGCCACCCTCGACGATGGGCCCGCTCGAGCCCGACGGGGCACCGGTGGATCCCGAACCCGTGGCACCCCCGCCGGTGCAGGCCGCGCCCACGAGTGCAACCACCACGGTCGCGACGACCACGGACCTCTTCATGCGTTCCCTCCTCGGACGGCCCGGGAGTTCGTTCCACGCGAGATCGCGGTGGCTCCGGGCCGGCGTATGGTCCCGCGAAACGCCTCCAGACCGCAAGGCCAGACCGCAAGGCGCCGCTGGCCGCATAATGGCCGGCCATGCATCGAGTCGACCTCCGATCCGACACCGTCACCCGCCCGAGCCCCGCGATGCGCACCGCGATGGCGCAGGCCGAGGTCGGCGACGTCGAGTACGACGACGACCCCACGGTCCGGCTGTTGCAGGAACGCGCCGCCGAGATCACCGGAACGGAGGCCGCGATCTACCTGGTCACCGGCACGATGTGCAACCAGATCGCGCTGCACGTCCTCACGCGCCCGGGACACGTGGTCGCCTGTGCGCAGGATGCGCACGTCGCCGGCGTCGAGGGTCCGACGTCGGCGTTGCTATCGGGATTGACGTTCCGCCAGGTCCCGACCGAGGACGGGGTGATGGCGCCCGCCGACGTGGAGTCCGCGCTCGAACCCGACCCGGATCGCGGTCCCATCGTCGACCTCATCGCCGTAGAGAACACGCACCAGGTGGGCGGAGGAACACCATGGTCGCTCGACGATCTCCAGGCCGTCGCCAAGGTCGCCCGGCAGGCCGAGCTGCCCCTCTACATGGACGGCTCGCGCATCTTCAACGCGAGTGTCGCAACGGGCACGCCCGTCTCGGCCTACGCGGCAGAGGCGCACGCCCTGATGTTCTGCCTGTCGAAGGGGCTCGGCGCGCCGATCGGCTCCATGCTCTGCGGCCCGGCCGACTTCATCGAGGAGGCCCGGCGGACGAAGCTGCTGTTCGGCATCTCGTGGCGACAGGCCGGCATCACCGCGGCGGCGGGCATCGTCGCGCTCGACGAGAGCCCGGGCCGGCTCCACCGGGATCACGAGAACGCGTTGCTGTTAGCCGAGGGGGTCGCCATGGCGACGCCGGGCGCCGTGGATCCCGCGCGCGTCCGCACGAACATCGTCTTCGCCGATCCCTCCGTGGTGGGCCTGACGGCCGACGAGGCCGCGGCACGGCTGGCCGACGATGGCGTCCTGGTGAACGTCGTCGGAGGGCGGGTCCGATTCGTGACGCACTGCGATGTGTCGGCGGCCGACATCCCGACCGCGATCGACGCGTGGAGGTCGGTGGCCGGTGACTGAGACGCCGCGGTTCGAGATCTCCTCGGCCGCGGCACCGTCGG
>JBOGVK010000073.1:0-28178 GCA_050692375.1 Actinomycetota bacterium | reverse complement strand
GTGCAGCACCGGCCACGTCTTCACCAAGCGTTGACCGGGCGGCACGCGGCCGGCGATCTCCTCCGGGAGGTTCTTCGTGAACAGGCCCATCACGTCTCCTTCACGGTCTTTGGCGCGGTGTCGGTGGCGACGGATCGCCACGCATCCAGGGCGAGGGCCAGTCCGTCGTCATCGACGTCCACGTGCGTGACCATGCGAACCTTGCCGGACACGAACGTCGCTCCCACGCCCACATCTCGCAGCCGCTCGATCGCGTCGATCGGTGCGAGTCCCACCGCTCCTGTGTTGATGTAGACCATGTTCGTTTCAACCGTCTCGGGATCGATCGAGCCGGGCAGCAGCTCCGCCACTCCAACCGCGAGGCGCCGGGCCCGTTCGTGGTCCTCGTGGAGGCGCTTGGGGCCGTCCTCGAGCGCGATCAGGCCGGCCGCGGCCATGATGCCGGCCTGCCGCCAAGCCCCCCCGAACAGGATCTTCAGTCGCCGCGCCTCACGGATGTGCTCCCGCGATCCGCAGACGAGCGATCCGATGGGTGCGCCCAGACCCTTCGACACGCAGAACATCAGCGTGTCGGCCTCCCGGGTGTACTCCGAGACGTCGACGCCGGCAGCGACGGCGGCGTTGAAGATGCGAGCGCCGTCCAGGTGGATCGGCAGGCCGTTGTCGTCGGCGACCTTGCGGATCGCGCGGAGCTCCTCGACCGGCATGACCGTTCCGCCCGCGTGACCCATCGTGTTCTCGACTGCCAACAGATCGATCGCCTCGACGTCGTAGGGATCCTCCGCCTCGACGAGCTCGCGCGCCAGATCGGCCGTCATCCACCCTTTCGATCCGGTATCGCCGGAGCGATACGTGATGCCGGATAGGACCGCCGACGTCATCATCTCGGTGCTCGCGACGTGGGCCCCCTTCGTGGCCGCGACCAGGTGGCCCGAACCGGTCGCGTGCAACCGCAGCCCGATCTGGTTCGCCATGGTCCCGGTCGGCACGTACAGCGCGGCCTCCTTGGCGGTCACGTCCGCGGCGCGCTCCTGCAGGCGGTTGACCGTGGCGTCGTCGCCGAACCAGTCGTCGCCGACCTCAGCTTCGGCCATCGCCTTGCGCATGGCGGCAGAAGGCTTCGTGACGGTGTCCGAACGGAGATCGACCCGGTAGGCAGCCACAGCCGCGTCAGTATAGGAACATCGGTTTGCCGTCGACGTGGCGGATCTTGGGTCGATACTGGTCCGCGTCGTACAGCGAGTCCACGTCGACCCGTTTCACGCCCTGACGAGTCACGCCGAGCGGCACGTTGGCGTAGTTCCCGTTGCGGAGCGACACGAGACGCCCTGTGGTGCCCTCGATCACCAGGTCGGCCGCCATGACCGCGTAGTTGATGGCGACCATGAGATCGAGCGAGTCGGGGCTGCCGGACCGCATCAGGTAGCCGATCTGCTGGTAGATGATGCCGTCGCCGGTCATCTCGTGCAGGAGCTCGCTCGTCAGCTGCCCGACCCCCCCGAGCTTCCTGTGTCCGTATGCGTCCTCTCGGCCGCCCTGCACCATCTCGCCGCCGATCATCGTGGCGCCCTCCGAGATCGTCATCATCGCGTAGCGGCTGGGGTTCGACGCCTTGTCGGCCTTCAACAGACCTGCAAGCTTGTCGATGTCGAACGGGACCTCCGAGATGATCGCGCGGTCGACGCCCGAGAGGTACGCGGACACGAGCGAGGTCTCGCCGCTATACCGGCCGAACACCTCGACGATCGCGAGACGCTCGTGCGAACCGGCGCTCGTCCTGAGTTGATGGATGAAGATCACGGTGCGCGTGATGGCCGTCGAGAATCCGATGCAGTAATCGGTCCCGTGAACGTCGTTGTCCATGGTCTTCGGGATCGCCACGACCGGCACACCCTCGTCTGAGAGACGGAGCGCGAACGACAAGGTGTCGTCTCCTCCGATCGGGATCAGCGCGTCCAATCCCAGGTGATCGAGGACGCGCAACACATGGCCCGTGTGGTCCCTCGGCCCGTCATCGGCCCGTCCCGGTGCCAGGAACGCGGGCTCCTCGGTGATCCGGACCTTCGCGGGATTGGTCCTCGACGTGTGGAGGAAGGTGCCTCCCGTGCGGTCGATCGTGCGGACGACGCCAGGGTCGAGCGCGATCGTGTGCTCGGATGCCGTGGATGGATCGTCGGGATTCGTTTCCAGCAGCCCGGCCCAGCCGCGGCGGATCCCCATGACCTGGTGGCCCTCGGAGGCCATGCGCATGACCACCGCCTTGATGGAGGCGTTAAGGCCCGGGACATCGCCTCCGCCGGTGAGGATGCCGACCTTCACGAGCGAGAACGTACTACGGAGCCTCCGCGGTCGTGGTCCTCACCCGCAGAGGATCTCGGGGATCTGCATCCGCTCCTCGGGTACCAGACTCGCCTGAGCTCCGATCTCGGTCAGAGGAGTCGTCGCGATGCCGGCGCCGCGGATCCCCACGAGATTCCCCCACCGACCCGCGAGGACCTCATCGACCGCTGCGACGCCGAGGCGTGTGGCGAGCACGCGATCGAACGCGACAGGCGAGCCCCCTCGCTGCACGTGGCCGAGTGTCGTCACACGCGTCTCGGATCGAGTCAGGCGGTGGATCTCGTCGGCGACCATCCGCCCGATGCCGCCCAACCGCGGCCAGCCGTTCTCGTCCAAGGCATATTCGGGCAACGTCATCGTCCCAGGCACGGGCGTGGCACCTTCGGAGACCACCACGATCGAGAACGGCCGCCGCTCGGAATGGATCCGCCGGATCCGGCGACACACCGACTCGATGTCGAACGGATGCTCGGGGATCATGATCACGTCGGCGCCGCCGGCGACGCCCGACGTGATGCCGATCCATCCGGCACTTCGGCCCATGACCTCACACACCATCACACGGTTGTGGCTCTCGGCGGTGCTGTAGAGCCTATCGATCGAATCCGTCGCGATCTGCGCGGCGGTCCAGAAGCCGATGCTCGCGTCCGTCCCACCGATGTCGTTGTCGATGGTCTTCGGGATACCCACGACGGGAACGTCGGGCATGGCGGCCGTCGTTCCCATGGTCCCCTCGCCGCCGATCACGATGAACCCGTCGAGCGCGTGGACGCCGATGGCCTCGCGGACCAGATCGGGTCCGCCCTCGATCAACGAGGGCTGCGTGCCCGATGTCCCGAGGATCGTGCCGCCTCGGGGAAGGATGCCGCGCACGTCCTCCTCGGTGAGCTCGTGAGCCGCACCGTTGAGGACCCCTCGCCAGCCGTCGCGGAACCCCACGACGGTGACGCCTCGATGATGGCCGTAACGGACGACGACCCGTATCGCCGCGTTCAACCCGGGGCAATCCCCGCCCCCCGTCAGGATGCCGAGGCGCATCAGGGAGCGAACGCGGCCGGGGGTGTGCTCAGGCTTCGTCGTCCTCGGCGGTCTCGCCGGCCTCGCCGGCCTCCTCGAGCTCCGCGGCCCGGCGCTTCAGGACCTCGTACCACTCGGACTCGTAGGACTCGACATCGGAAGCGGCTTTCTTCGCCGCCTCCTCGGCATCGTCTTCCGGCACCTGGTCGGTGTCTTCCTTGGGTGTCTCCATGGGGGGAAGCATATCCCCGGCTGCCGCCGGCGACCGGGAACGCCAGCCGAGAACACCGTGCTTCCAGGCAGAACAGCCGCCCCGGGCCGATAGGATGCCCCCGTGCTCGCCATCCACGGATTCCTCGAGTGGTTCTTCGCGGGGATGCTGACGTTCCTGGTCCTGGCCGTCGGCGCGTTCGCCTTGTTCGTGGGGGTTCAGCTCTTCCGCAACCCGGGCCGATAGTCCGGCGTCGTTCCGACTCAGACCGTCCCGATCACCAGGTCGATCGCGACCGGCAGATGGTCGGAGGCCTCCGACGCGCCGTCACCGCCGACCACGGCCCTGGTGATGTCGGGGCCGTCGGCGACGAACACGTAGTCGATCCTGACCGCCGGGGCGGATGCCGGGAAGGTCGCGCCGTCTCCAGTGCCTGCCTCGGCCCAGGCGTCGGAAAGCTCGGCGGCGATCCGGGTCGGAGCCTGCATGTCCGGGGTCGCGTTCAGGTCTCCCCCGGCGACCACCACGTCGCAGTTGAGGGCCGCGACGAGCCGCTGCAGTGCGCCAGCTTGGCGACCGCGTTCCGCCCCGTCGAGCCCGAAGTGAACCGAGAGCGCACACAGGGTGTGCTCGTCCGTTGCGGCACGAACGACGAGCGCGCCTCGGGGATACCAGTGGGTCGCTCGACCGAATCGGACGAGCTCGATCGAGATAGACCGCCATGGCGCGGCGAGCAGGACCGCGTTTTTCACGCGGCGTTGAAAGGGTGACCACGGATCGCGCGCCGCTCGCATCCCCACGTCGCTCGCGAATCGGCGGAGGGCGCGACGGGAGCCGGTCTCCTGCAGGAGCACGACGTCGGCTTGGAGCGAGTTCACGACCGCAACGACCCGATGTCGGCCGTCGCGGAAGCCGCGGACGTTGTACGTAACGACACGCATGCCGTCAGCCCGCGACGACCTCGCTGCCGTTCGTGCCCTCCAGGGCCGACGTCGCGTCATCCAGGTCGGCGATCACGGCCCGGCTCCCGCCTGCCTCCACGAAATTCACCGCCGCCTGGACCTTCGGACCCATCGACCCCGCCCCGAACTCGCCCTTCTTGAGCATCGACTTCGCCTCGCCGGCGGTCATCCGGTCGATGTCCTCGGGATAGAGCGAACCGAATCCCCGCTGTACCTTCTTCACGTCGGTGAGGATGAGCAGCACGGAGGCCCCAACCTCGTGCGCCAGGATCGCGGCGGCCAGATCCTTGTCCACCACTCCCTCCGTCCCGATCAGCCGCGGGCCTTTCTCGATCACGGGAACGCCACCCCCACCGCTGGCGATCACGATGACGCCGGCGCTGACCAGCCGCTCGATGACCGGGGTCTCGACGATCGAATACGGCTTCGGGGACGGGACCACGCGGCGCCAGCCGCCGTGAGGATCCGCCTTCATCACGTAGCCCCGCTCCTGTTCGAGCTGCTTCGCCTGAGGCTCCTCGTAGTAGGGACCGACGAACTTCGTCGGTTTGCGGAACGCCGGATCCTGTGCACGCACACGCGTGAGCGAAAGGATCGTCGTCACCGGGCGCTCCATGCTCCGCTCGAAGAAGACGTCGCCGATCGTGACCTGGAGCAGATACCCGATCTGGCCCTGGCTCTCGGCGCCACAGACGTCGAGCGGCATCGGGTGGACCACCTCCTTCGCGGCCTCTTGCTGCAGCAGGATCCTGCCCACCTGAGGACCGTTGCCATGGGTGACGACCACCTCCCACCCCGCAGCGGCGATGTCGGCGATGCGCTCGGCCGCCAGGCGCGAAGCCCGGTACATCTCCTCGAACGTGTCCTCGGCGCCGCGGCGAAGCAGGGCGTTGCCGCCGAGGGCGATGACCACCCGCTCCATCCGACGTCTCCGAGGATCCGTTCGCTCGCCTCGGCGATCAGCCCTTCAAGACCGGGGCCAGGACGTCCGTCAGCTGCGGCGAGTCGGGCAAGACCTCCAGATCGTAGCGCACCCGGACCGCGGGCTTGGAGATCGTGATCACGCGCCGAAGATCGATCGGCGTGCCGATCACGACGAGATCCACCTCGGCGGCGTCGATGATCTTCTCCATCTCGGCAAGCTGACCTTCCGAGTACCCCATCGCCGGCAACACCGGGCCTACGTCGTACTTGCGGAACGTCTCATCGATGGTGCCGATCGCCCACGGACGCGGGTCGACGATCTCGGCGGCGCCGTTCAGACGGGCGGCAACCACACCGGCGCCGAACTTCATCTCGCCGTGGGTGAGCGTGGGACCGTCCTCGATCACCAGAACCCGCTTCCCCGCGATGGAGCTCGGTTCGTCGACCGTCACCCTGCTGTTCGCCTTCACGACGGTCGCCCCGGGGTTGATCGCACGGATGGTGTCTTCGAGCTGGCCGATCTGCTCCGTCGATGCGGAATCCACCTTGTTGATCACGATGACGTCCGCCATGCGGATGTTCGTCTCGCCGGGGAAGTACGTCGTCTCGTGTCCGGCCCGCAGGGGGTCGGCGACGACGACGCTCACGGTGGGCCGGTAGAACGACAGGTCGTTGTTCCCGCCGTCCCAGAGCAGCACGTCGCACTCCTCCTGCGCCTGCGCGAGGATGTCGGCGTAGTCGACCCCCGCGTAGATGATCGTGCCGGACGTGATGTGCGGCTCGTATTCTTCGCGCTCCTCGATCGTCGTCTCGTAGCGATCGAGATCCTCGATCGTCGCGTAGCGCTGCACCCGCTGTGCGTTCAGGTTGCCGTACGGCATCGGGTGGCGAACGGCCACGACCCGCTTGCCGGCGTCCTTGAGCGTCCCTGCGATCGCGCGCGTCGTCTGGCTCTTGCCGGATCCGGTGCGCACGGCGCAGACCGAAACCACCGGTACCTTCGCGTCGAGCATCGTCGCCTCCGGTCCCAGCAGCAGGAAGTTCGCTCCGGCGGCCATCGCCTCGCTCGCCTTGTGCATCACGTAGACGTGCGAGACGTCGGAGTATGCGAAGACGACGTCATCGACGTGCAGCTCCTTGATCAGTGCCGTGAGTTCGGACTCGTCGTGGATCTGTATCCCGTTCGGGTAGTTCGGCCCCGCGAGCTCGGCCGGATACTTGCGGTCGTTGATGAACGGGATCTGGGTCGCGGTGAAGGCCACGACCTCCGTGTCGGGATCGTCGCGGTACACCGTGTTGAAGTTGTGGAAGTCGCGGCCGGCGGCTCCCATGATGAGGACACGACGCTTCATGGCTCTGTCCTTTCAAGAGAGGGTGTGATGCGCGGGTGGCCCAGCCTCCCCGCTCTTCGGTTCGGAGCCTACTCCAACGAGCCGAGGTCGGTCATGGGGCGAACGGCCCTGACTACCCGGTCTCCCATCGGTCGCGACCGTCGACGCTCACTACGCGACCGAACGGCTCGCCGAAATGCGGTACGCAGGTCGCCAGATCCTCGTCGCGGGCTCGGCCGACGAGGGCTTTGCGGGTCATCACTCCGGCCGCGGGATCGGCGTCGTGGGTCGAGAGCCATCCGGGGTGGGTGACTTGTACCGGATGGTGCAGCGCGTCGCCGGTGATCAAGAGGCGCTCATCACCCGAGGACACCAAGACGGCTCGATGCCCGGGTGTGTGCCCGGGCGCGTGGATCACGCCGACGCCCGGCGCGATCTCGTGATCCTCTTCGGTGACATCGACCATGTCGCGGTTGGCGAGGGGACGGATGCATCGCTGGAACGCTCCGCGATCCTGCGCGTCCTCGGCATCCCGGAACGCTTCCCAGTCCGCCGGGTGCACGTGATGCTTCGCGTACGGGAACCTGGGTTGACCGTCCTCGAGGGTCGCGCCACCGATGTGGTCCAGGTGCAGGTGGGTATGAACCACGTGCTCTACCTCGTGCGGCTCGATCCCCGCGACGATGAGCTCCGCCGCGATCGAGCCGCGGACCGGCCCCCAGTCGGACGGCGCCTCAGCACCGATCCCGGTGTCGATCATGACGAGCACGTCGGGCGTCCGGACCGCGAACGCATGGATGTGGAAATCCCACGACGCGTCACCGAGGAACGCCCAGGGATACACGTCGCGGAACGGCTGCCATCCGTCGGGAAGGTCGAGGGGGAGTTCGATGTCGAGCGGCAGGGGGACGCGCGCGTCGCAGAGCGGGACGACCTCGAACTTCCCGACGTGAAGCACTTCGTGCGGCACAGGCTGACCCTAGTCCAGATCGCCCGGCTCATCGACGTCGAACAGGGTCCTGCGACCGGGATCGAGGCCGACCCACGTTGGCTCGTCGATGACCGCGGTGCGCAGGGCCTGAAGCAACGCGCGAAGTGAACGTTCCCCGGCGTGGAGCAGGGACCGTGTCGCGTCACGCGCGGGCGCAACGCGCATCAGGCTCGGGAGTGGACGGAACCGGCCGCCATCCTGCAAGGCCACCGCGTCGACCGAGGCCTCCCCCACGACGCCAAGCATCTCCAGAAGGACGTCGGTCGAAAGATCAGGCATGTCGCCGCCAGCGACGATCGCGAGCGACGTCGCCACCGCCTCCAGACCGGCAAGGAGTCCCACGAGGGGACCCTCGCCTTCCCGAGGGTCTCGCACGCACCGCGCGTCGACGCCGATGGGCACCGTTGGTTCACGCGCGCCCGGCGCGATCACGATCACCACCTCGGCGCATACCTCCGCAAGTCGAATCACCGCGTGATGCAGAAGTGGGATGCCTTGATAGACCACCGCGAGCTTGTCGCTGCCGAACCTGGTCGAGCGTCCTCCCGCGAGCACGATCCCCGTCGCGCTCCCGGTAGTCTTGCTCAGACTAGCCTCGCTTCCGTTTCGCCGCCGCCGGATCGTCGCCCTTGCGTGACTGCACGAACGCGAACCCGAACCGACCCTTGATGCATAGGTGGCCGTTCGTCACGGAGTTGTCCCATGCCGATGTGACTTTCACGATCTCGTTGTCCTGGACGTGGAGCTCCAGCTCGCACCCGACGCCGCAATAGGGGCAGATCGTGTCGACGACCGTTTGCGCCGACTCGTCCCACGAGCCGTCCTCCCGCTTCTCGTGCTCGCTGGTGAACATCAACGCACCGGTCGGGCACACGCCGATGCAGTTCCCGCAGTAGACGCACGCGGATTCGTTCAACGGAACCGCGTACTCGGTGGAGATCCTTGCGTCGAATCCCCGCCCAGCGACGGCGATGGCGAACGTGTTCTGGGCGTCGACGCCGCACGCCTCGACGCACTTGTAGCACAAGATGCACCGCGAGTAGTCCCGGACGTAGAGCTCGTTGTCGATCTTCACCGGCTGAGCCACCGACTCCGCAACGGTCGGATCGGCCGGATCGTGGTGATGTCCGGCCCACCGCTCGTCGCGCTCCCCCGCCGGCAGAGGCGACATCTCCGCACCGAAGCGCTCCGGATGCACCTCGTACTCCGACATCCAGCGGTGGACATCCGGGCTCGTGAGCTCGGTGTCGACGCTTGACGCCAGGAACTCCATCACGAGCTTGCGTGAGTGCTGTACACGTTCGGTGTCGGTCTTGACCTTCATCCCTTCTTCGACCGTGCGCGAACACGCGGGCACCAGCACGCGCGATCCCTCGACCTCGACCACGCAGACGCGGCAGGCGTTGACCGGCGTGAGGTTGTCGGCGAAGCAGAGCGTCGGCGTGTCGATGCCCTCGGCCCGGCATGCGTCCAGGATCGTCGAGTCCCCCGGCACGCGAACCGTTGCGCCATCGACCTCGATGTCGATCAGGCGCCGTGGGGGTGCCAACGGCACCGCACTCATGCGTTCGCTCCCTGGTCGTCGAAGAGATGGAGCCGTTGCACCGCGGACTGTACGGCGGCGGCGGCCGTCTGCCCCAGGCCGCAGATCGAGGCGTCCCGCATGACCTGGGCGATCTCATCGATGAGCGTCAGCTCCTGCTCGCGAGAACCGATCGTCCGGCCGGCCACCAGGCGATGCAACGCCTCTTCCTGCCGAACGGTTCCGACCCGGCAGGGCACGCACTGGCCGCAGGATTCGTCGCGGAAGAACCGAGCGATGCGAAGCACGATGTCGACCAGATCGACCGACTCGTTGAACGCCATCACGACGCCGGAGCCCAGCGTGTAGCCGCCGGCTCGAGCACCCTCGAACGTCAGCGGCACGTCCAGCTGCTCCGGCGTGACGAACCCGCCCGCCGCGCCGCCGAGCAGGATCGCCTTCGGCGTTCCCATGATCCCGCCTGCCAGCTCCAGCACGTCGCCGAGCGTGGCACCGAAATCGACCTCATACAGACCGGGACGCGCGACCGTGCCGCTCACACAGAACAGGCGCGGGCCGGTGGAAGCGTCCGTGCCGATCTTGGCATAGGCGGATCCACCGATCCGCAAGACCTCGAGGACGTTGAGCAGCGTCTCCACGTTGTTGATGCCGGTCGGCCTGCCGAAAACGCCCCGTTGGACGGGGAACGGCGGCTTGTTCCTCGGTTCGCCGCGTTTGCCCTCGAGCGAGTTGAACAGCGCCGTCTCTTCACCGCAGATGTAGGCGCCGGCTCCTCGCCGCAGCTCGATATCGAACCGGAAGCCCTCGCCCATGACGTCATCGCCGAGGAGCCCGAGACGCCGGCACTCGGCGATCGCGTGCAGCAGCCGTTCCGTCGCCAGTGGATACTCCCCGCGGATGTAGATGTAGCCCTGTTCGCACCCCGTGGCGTAGCCGGCGATCGTCAGGGCCTCGATGACCGCGAACGGATCCTGTTCCATGAGGATCCGATCTTTGAACGTGCCGGGTTCGGATTCGTCGGCGTTGCAGATGAAGTAGTGCGGACGAACGGGTTGCTCGGAGACCGCTTTCCACTTCACGCCCGTCGGGAACGCCGCGCCGCCGCGACCCATGAGCTTGGCGTCCGTGACCTCGCGGATCAGGCCCTCGGGACCGAGGTCGTGCGCCCTGTGGAGCCCCTCGTACCCTCCGTGCGCCCGGTAGTCGTCGAGCGACACGGGGTCGACGACTCCGATCCGCCGAAGCAGGCGGAGACCCGACCGCTGCTGGTCGTCCCAGGTCTGCGGAGCCGAGACGACCGCCGGATCGTTCGGACGCCCGAACTCCGAGCCGGGGGGCTCGCCCGCCAGGATCCGTCCGACCTGCGCGGCCGATGCGGTCCCGAGCGCCTCGTCGGAGACTCCCGAACCTGCCCGCTGTACGAGGACCGCCGGGGCTTGTTCGCACAGACCCAAGCATGGGCTCCGCATCCAGGTCGTCGATCCGTGCGCGCCGATCGTACCGGCGGGGCCGAACGTGCGCTCGAGCCCGGTGCAGAGCGCCTCCCCGCCGATGCGACAGGCGAGGTCGTCGCAGACGTGCACCACGGTCCTGGGGCGGGGCTCCACGCTGAACATCGCGTAGAACGTCGCGACCCCATACGCCTCGGCGGGCGGGACCGTCAGACGCCGGCACACGTAGGTCAGGCCGCCCTCGCTGATCCAGCCCACACGTGACTGCAGAGCGTGGAGAGCAGGGAGGAGCAGATCGCGCTGGTCACGGGCCTCGCGACCGCCGCGTGCGAACCGCGTCTCTGACGAAGCTTCGCGCTCGCCACCGACCCACCCGGTCTCGGGAGGGCCGAGCAGCTCGTCGACGGCCGCCCGTTCCTCGTCGCTCGGAGCCGCCCGCATCAGGTGGAGGTCCAATGCACCTCCGTCACTCCGCGTCTCGCGAACCCGATACGACGGCCGGTATCCGCCCGAGCTTCTCGATGCGTACCGCGGTCGCCTTGAACTCCGCCGTCCCGGACTTGGGATCGTTCGCCTCGATCGTCAGCCGGTTCGTCTCGACCTGCTCGGGGAAGTGCAGCGTCATGAACACGAGACCCGGACGAAGGCCTTGATCGAGGTGGACGGGGGCCTCGACGGCACCACGGCGCGACGTGATCAGCACGCGCTCGCCCTCGGTGACCCCGAGCTGCTCGGCATCTTCCGGCGAGAGCTCGATCGCCTCGGGTCGCCGCAGTGGCGACGTATACCCGCTCGTCTGCACGCCGGTGTTGTAGGAATCCAACCGGCGCCCGGTCGTCAACCGGAGGGGGAAATCCTCCGACAACCCGTCCACCGGTGGATCGTCGATCACCACGCTGAACGGCGCCTTCGGCCCTTGTTTCGCGGCGTCCTCGAACTCCCACAGGCGCGCGTGGAGGAACAGCTCGCCGGGGTGCGACTCGTCGGGGCACGGCCACTGGATCCCGCCGAGCGCCTCGAGGCGCTCGTAGGTCATCCCCGCATGCATCGGCGACAGGCTCCTGAGCTCCTCCCAGGCGTCGTGGGCGCTCACCTCTCCCCAGTCGATCCCCAAGCGCTTCGCGAGCTGCGCGATGATCCAGATATCGTCCTTGGCTTCGCCGGGTGGATCGAGCGCCCTGCGCACCCGCTGCACCCGGCGCTCGCTGTTCGTGACCGTCCCCTCGCTCTCCGCCCACGCCGCCGAGGCGGGCAGCACCACATCGGCAAGCTCGGCCGTTTTCGTCATGAAGATGTCCTGGACGATCAGGCAGTCCAGATTCTCGAGCAGCGGCGTGGCATGCGTGGCATCGGCCTCCGAGGACGCCGGGTTCTCGCCGATCACATAGGCGGCGCGCAACTCGCCCCGCTCCATCGCGTGGAACATCTGCGTCAGGTGCCAGCCGTACTTCGGGATGATGGGCACTCCCCACGCGCGCTCGAACTTCTCGCGCGCGGCCGCGTCCTTCTCGATGTCCTGGAACCCGGGCAACTTGTTCGGGATCGCCCCCATGTCCCCGCCGCCCTGCACGTTGTTCTGGCCGCGGAGCGGGTTCATCCCGCTCCCGTACGTTCCGACCTTCCCGGTCAAAAGACCCAGGTTGATCAACGAGAGCACGTTGTCCACACCGTTGTGATGCTCCGTGATGCCGAGCGTCCAGCAGATCATGCCGCGGCCGGCCTTCGCGTAGGCGTGCGCAACCTCCTGGATGATCTCGGCCGGCACGCCCGTCACAGTTTCCCCGCGCTCGAGCGTCCAGTCCATCACCGAGTCCCGGTACGTCTCGAAGCCCGTGGTCGCGTGCTCGATGAACGCGTGATGTTGCAGGTCGTTGACGATGATCTCGCGGGCGATCGTGTTCGAGAGCGCGACATCGGTGCCGACGTCGATGCCGAGCCACAGGTCCGCCCACTCCGCGGACTCGGTCCGGCGAGGGTCGACGACGACGAGACGTGCGCCGTTGTGGATCCCCTTGAGGACGTGGTGGAAGAAGATCGGATGCGCCGCTCGCGCGTTCGATCCCCACAAGAGGATGAGATCGGTGTGCTCGATCTCTTCGTATGAGCTTGTCCCGCCGCCTGCTCCGAACACGGTGGCCAGACCGACCACGGAAGGAGCGTGTCAGGTGCGGTTGCAGCTATCGATGTTGTTGCTGTGCAGGACCTGACGAGCGAACTTCTGTGCGACGAAGTTCATCTCGTTCGTGGCCTTCGAGCAACTGAACAGGCCGACCCCGTTGCCGCCGTTCCGCTCCGTGGCGGCGCGCAACCCAGCCGCGGCCCTGTCGAGGGCCTCGTCCCAGGTGGCAACGCGCAGCACGCCGTCGTCGCGGACCATCGGCTCGGTGAGTCGTGTGAGCCCGTCCTTCATCGGCTCTCCTTTCCACCGAACATCGGTGCGTCGGGACGGATTCTACGCGGGAGGAGCACGCGGCCCTAGCCGAGGATCCGCTCCGGGTGCGTGTAGACGTTGCAGCGCCCGTCGCGGACGAACCCGGCTATCGTCATCCCGAACCGCTCGCCTGCCTCGACCGCGAGCGAGGAAGGCGCGCTGACGGCGCTCACGATCGGGATCCCCGCGACCGCGGCCTTCTGCACGATCTCGAACGAAGCGCGCCCGCTGACCTGCAGGATGTGATCAGACAGCGGCATGTGATCGGCGAGCAGTTGCTCACCGATCACCTTGTCGACCGCGTTGTGACGCCCGACGTCCTCTCGGAGCGACATCAGCTCGCCGCTCGCGGTGAAGAGTCCTGCGGCGTGGATCCCGCCGGTCCGCTCGAACACCTTCTGGTTCGATCGCAGGACCTCCGGGAGCGATACGAGCAGACCCGCCGAGACCTCAGGGCCGGGTTGAACCGGGGAGCAGCGCACCTCTACGTCCTCGAGCGCGGCCTTCCCGCATATCCCGCACGACGACGTGGCGGAGAAGTTCCGGCGGAGCCGACCGGCGTCGAACGGTCGCTCGAGCGTCACCGAGACGACGTTGTATCGCTGGCCCTCACCCGGAAGGTTGTCGCAGTACGCGACGCGACGCACGTCGCCGGGAGCGATCAAGCCCTCCGTGAACAGGAAGCCCACCGCGAGCTCGAAGTCGCCGCCCGGCGTGCGCATCGTGACCGCGACCGCCTCGGCCTCCTGACCCGGACCTCCCGCCCGGATCTCCATGGGCTCCTCGGTCGCGAGCATGTCGACGCGCTCCGAGCGCACATCGTCGTGGATCGCAACGACCTTGGTGGACGTGAGGTTCCGGCGGAGCGGCTCGGACGACGCCATCCAACCAGGGTACGGCCGGGTGGCACTCAGTGCGAGACCGCGGCGGCCGCGATCTCCGAGACGAGCTTCCGATCCCAGAACCGAGAGACCGCGAACGGCCGGATCAGATCGGGCACACGGCCTGTGTCGACCAACTCCGCCATGGTCACGCCACAGATCGGCGTCGCCTTGAATCCGTAGGTCCCCCAACCGCCGTCGATCAGGAAGCCTTCGACCTCAGTCTCGCCCATGATCGGGCTGTAGTCGGGCGTCACGTCGCAGAGCCCACCCCACGCTCGCATCAACCGCACGCGCCCGAGGATCGGAAGGAGCTCCAGCGTGTGCTTCGCGGTGATCTCCAAGAAGTCGAGCGTCGAGCTCTGGTTGTACGAGGAGTACGGCTCGATCTCCGAACCGATCAGCACCTCCCCCCGATCGGTCTGGGAGACGTAAACGTGCAGCGTGGCCGAGACCAGGATCACGTGCAGGAACGGCTTCAACGGCTCCGTGACGAACGCCTGCAGCGGGTACGTCACGATCGGCACACGCACGCCCGCCATCTCGGTGATCTGCGAGGTCCACCCGGCCGTGGCCGAGATCACGACCCGCGTCGAGATGTCGCCCTTCGTCGTTCGCACACCCCTGACGCGACCGTCTTCGACGTCGATGCCGGTGACCGCGGTGTACTGATGGATGTGCACACCCATCCGGTCGGCCTGTCGCGCATACGCCCAGACGACCGCGTCGTGGCGGATCACGCCGCCGGGCGGGTGGTAGAGCGCCGCCATGATCGGGAACTCCGGATGCTCGGAGAGGTCGAGCTCGGGACAGAGCTTCGCGATCTCGTCCGGGTAGATGACCCTACTGTCCACGCCGAGCAAGCGGTTCACCTCTGCGCGCTCGTGTGCCACGTTCACCGCACGCTCGGCGTGCGCGAGCGTCAGGTGCCCCTGCTGGGAGAACAGGAGGTTGTAGTCGAGCTCCTGCGAGAGCTGCTCGTAGAGGCGGAGCGCTTCCTTGTAGAACGCGACGCCTTCTGGGGTGCGGTAGTTCGCGCGGATGATCGTGGTGTTCCGGCCGCTCCCACCGGCCCCGATGTAACCCTTCTCCAGGACGGCCACGTTCGTCACACCGCGCTTCGCGAGCTCGTACGCGATCGCCAGACCGTGCGCGCCTCCGCCGACGATCACGGCGTCGTATGTCGGCTTCAGCTCGTGGCGGCGCCACATCTTCCACGGCTGGAAGTAGCGGATCGGGTGCATCAGCGCCAACCCTGTTCGTGGAGGGCGTCCCAGCCGACCGGCCCGCCGCCCATCCGTTCGACGACGTCGGAGATCGACCGCCACGCGTACCGCGCGAACTCCATGGCCACGAAGATCTCGAGGAGCTGAGGGGGCGTCTGACGGCGCACGACGATCGCCCGGATGTCGACGATCGGGGCCCCGGTCCCGTCTCCCGGCTCGAGCGTTGCCGGATCCCAACTCGTCAACCGCGCCAATACGTCTGGGAGCGCCGGACCGCCGAGCGCGAACCCCGCGTACAGGTGCGTCACATCCGTCACCATGGCGTCGGGACCGGCCTGCGCAGCCATCGCGATCACGCGTCCGGTCACCGGCCCGGGTGGGGCGAACAGGAGCGTCCATCCCTCCGCGATCCGTGCGACGACGTCACCGGCTCCCGGTAAGACCATACCGTCGATCCGGCCCCGGAGATCGATCTTCCCCCGGATGGTGACGTCCGCCAGACCGACGGCGCCGGTGAGGAGTGTGCGCTCCGCTTCGGCGTCCCCGTAGGACCGGATCACCTCCGCGCCGTCATCGACCTGCGTCATCGCCCCGTTCGCCCGGTGGAGCGCCATCAAGGGCGAGCGGAGGACGGGGATAGTCACAGCCCCTGCGGTGGAGGTGCCGGTCGCCGTCGGATCGCTCACGATCGGAGCCTCGTACCTTCGGGGTCGTAGAACGGACGGGTGGCCACATGGGCCGTCGCATGGCTCGCACCGAATTGGATCTCGAACGCCGTCCCGTCTTTGGCCCAGCCCGCGGGAACCCACGCGAGTCCGACCGTCGCGCCGGCGGCGGCGCTCCGTCGCGCCGAGGTCACGCGACCGACCCAGATGCCTTCATGGACGATCGACGCTCCCTCGGGCGGGACCCATGCCGGGTCCGTCGTGAAACCGACGAGTCGCTCCCCGGGTCCCTCGGCCGCGAGATCTTGCAACGCACGCTTGCCGAGGAAGTCCGGCTTCTCGTCCTTCACCATCCAGCCCAGGCCGGCCTCGTACGGGTCTGACTCCGCATCGGTGTCCTGCCCGACCAGGATGTGCTGCTTCTCCAGGCGGAGGATGCGCTGGGCCTCCAACCCGAACGGCTCGATACCCCGGCCGGCACCAGCCTGGATCACCCGGCGCCAGAGGTGCGGGCCGTACAGGCTGGGCACGTGGATCTCATATCCCATCTCGCCGACGAACCCGATCCGGAGCACGATCGACGGGACGTCGGCCACGTCGATATGGCGACACGCGAGGTAGGGGAAGCCATCGGCGGAAACGTCCCCCTGCGTGAGCTGTTCCATGATGCCGCGAGCGTTCGGGCCGGCGAGGTTCAACGCCGCGAACGCCCCCGTGACGTTCAACACCTGAACGTCCAAACGCCAGTCGGCGAGCCACCACGTGATCCAACGCTCGAGCGCGGCGGTGTTGCCCGTCGTCACGGTCACGAAGAACTCTTGGTCGTCGACACGGCACACCGCGCCGTCATCCAGGATGACCCCCTCGTCGTTCAGCATGACGCCGTACCGGATCCGGCCGACCGCCAGATCCGCGAACCGGTTGGGGTACAGGCGCTCGAGGAGATCCACCGCCTGCGGCCCTTGCACGCGGAACTTCCCGAGCGTGCTGACGTCGATCACTCCGGCGCGTTGACGAACCGCGTCCACCTCCTGCTCGGGCGTCGAGTAGTGATGCGGGCGTCGCCAATCCCCCGCCCACATGAACGTCGCGCCCGCATCGTCGTGGAGATCGTGGATCGTCGTCTCCTTCCGAGGGGTTCGCCTGGCGCCGGCGAGCGTGCCCATGTCCACGGGGGTCCAGGGCGGCCGGGCGGTCGTCGGCCGGGTCTCGGCGAACGACGAGCCCGTCGCGCGGGAGCACAGGCGCTGCGACGACAGCATGCAGGCTTTCCCCTGGCAGGGCCCCATCGTGACGGTGGTGTACCGCTTGAGGAGCTCCATCGAGTCGAACCCCTCGGCGACCGCCGTCTTGAGCTCCTTGTTGGTCACGTCCATGCACAGACACGCGAATTGCTTGCCGGCGATGGCCGACACCTCCGGGGGAAGGAGGACGGGATCGCCGCCGGCCGCCTCGACGTCCCGAAGGAGCGAACCGATCAGCTCCGGGTCGACGTCCCGGCCCACCGACGCGGCCGCCTCGAGTCCGGCGAGCCGCCCCTGCGTCGCCGCTGCGTCGGCAGAACGGGCTCCCGCAACCGCGCCCGCCGCGTGCACGTTCTGTGGGAGCTCGACGGGGAGGTGCGCCTGTGCGCTCTCGTCGAACTCGAGGATCGCCCCCGTCATCGCGAGCAGGTTGGTCGATGGCATCGCGAACCCGGCCGTCACCACCAGATCGCACGAGATCTTGCGTCCGCTCGTTGCGCCGAGAGACCCCACCGTTACGGCCCTGACGTGGCGTCGGCCGTGGGCGGCGAGGATCGTCTGCCCGGCGATCCGCTCCGGTCCGTCAACCGCGGGCACGGAGTCGGCGGGCCGAAGATCCACGACGGTGACGGTCGCCCCGGCATCCTGCAACACCCGAGCCGCCCGGTATCCCTCGCTCCCCGCGGTGAGCACCACCGCACGGCGACCCGGAAGCACGCCGAAGCGACCGATCAGCAGCTCGACCGCCGAGGACAGCATCACACCGGGCAGGTCGTTGTTCGGAAAGACCGCCGACTGCTCCACCGCGCCGGTCGCGAACACCAGGTGCCGTGCACGGATCCGGTAGAGCGCATGGGCGTTGGCAGCGGCGACGAGCGGCCCGTCGAACACGCCGAACGCCGCGGTTCCCCTCATGATCCGCGCGCCGGCATCGGTGGCCCCAGCCAACGCACCGGCGTCGCCGCCGGTCACACCTCGCTGCTCCAGCAACACCGTCGACGCACCCGCCGAAGCCGCCTCGGTCGCCGCCGCGAGCCCGGCCGATCCCCCGCCGATCACCAAGACATCGACGTGCATGTTCACCACATCGCGAAGAGCGTGGTCCTCGACACGCGGAACCGTTCCCAACCCCGCTTTCGAGCGGATGAACGGTTCGACCGTCTGCCACGCCCAGCGCGGACGCTGGAAGATCTTGTAGTAGAAGCCGGGCGGCATCATGAACGAGAAGGTATTCAGCCAGCCGTGGATATCCCGGCCCACCGACGGCCACGCGTTCTGCCGGTGAACGACCATGCCATCGTGCACCGGCTCCGTGCACGATCGGACGTTGGGGATGCCGTCGATCTGCATCAGACAGTTGGCGCAGGACCCCGTCATGCAGAAGAGACCTCGGGGCCTGTGGTACTTGAACGACCGGCCGGTGATCGACACGCCGGCGGCCGCGAGGGCCGAGCCGACCGTGTCTCCCTCGAACGCGCTGATCTTGCGTCCCTCGAACACGATGGTCATCGGGCGATCGCGCCGGATGTGCTCGCCCGGCGTCTCCTGCAACCGCGAGCTCACGCGGGCGCCCCCTCGCGCTCCGACGGCCAGAGGGTGCGCCGGATCTCGTTCGTCGACGTGTGCCGTTCCGCGAGGAACCACTTCCGGCATCCGTCGCGGTGCAACCACCACTCGGTCTGCCAACCGTTCACGTTGCGACGGAAGAAGAGATAGCCGGCCAGCTCGCGCTCATCGGCGTCGGGACCGGCGCGCGAGGTCGTTTCACCGCCGTAGCTGAACTCGAGCGCTTCGCGTGGACCGCAGTTCGGACAGGTGATGAGGAACGTCATGTCAGTGACTCGTGTCCGCTCCGGACAGCCGCGCCGCGACCTGGGCCGCGATGGCGTCCGGCGTCAAGACGAAGTCCGTTCCCGCGAGCGGGATCCTCGTGATCATGGAGGACTCGAGCGTGAGCGCCCGCATGTCCTCGGCCTCCAGGTCGTGGACGTCGTTCTTGCCACAGGCGCGGGCCAGCATCTGCAGCTCCATGGTCATGGACTGAAGGAAGTTGAAGACGCGGTCGGACGCCTCGTCGATCTCGAGGCGCTTCATCAGCTCGGGGTCCTGGGTCGTGATCCCCACAGGGCACCGGCCGGTATGGCAGTGGTGGCAGAAGCCGGGCTTCACGCCGAGCTTCTCGTAGTCCTCGACGTACAGGGGTGCGTTGCAGTTGAGCGCGATGAGGGCCGCGGTGCCGATCGAGACGGCGTCGGCTCCCAGCGCCAACGCCTTCGCCGCGTCGACGCCGTTCTTGATCCCCCCGGAGATGATGATCTGCACCTCGCCGAGCGCCTTCATGTCCTCGAGCGCGCGCACCGCATCGCAGAGCGCGGACATGGTGGGCACGCCCGTATGGTCGAGCAGCGCATCCGGCGACGCCCCCGTCGCGCCCTCCATCCCGTCGATCACCAGCACGTCGGCGCCTGCCTTCACCGCGAGCTTCACGTCGTCGGTGACCCTGGAGGCACCCATCTTCACGTACACGGGCACCTGCCAGTCCGTCGCTTCGCGGATCTCTTCGATCTTGAGCTGCAGGTCGTCGGGCCCGATGAAGTCCGGGTGACGCACCGGCGAGCGTTGATCGACCCCGACCGGAAGCGTGCGCTGCTCGGCGATCTCGGCCGAGACCTTCGATCCCAAGAGCACCCCTCCGGTCCCGGGCTTGGCACCCTGACCGACGACGATCTCCACCGCCTGGGCCATCTTCATGTGGTCGGGGTTGAAGCCGTACCGGGACGGCAGCACCTGGTAGATCATGGTGTCGACCGCCTCGCGTTCCTCTCGACACATCCCTCCGTCGCCGGTGGTCGTGGAGATCCCAGCGCGCTTCGCCGCGGTGCCGAGCGCGGTCTTCGCGCGGCCGGAAAGCGCGCCGTACGACATCCCCGCGATCGTGATCGGTCGATCCAACACCACCGGGTTGGCGGCGAAGCGGGTTCCCAGGACCGTCTTCGTCTCGCACTTCTCCCGGTAGCCCTCGAGCGGCACACGGGAGAGCGTGCAGGGCACGAACGTCAGATCGTCGAACCCCGGCACGCTCCGGTGCATCGAGAACCCCTGCATCCGGTACCGGCCCAGCTGGGCCTTCACCTGGATGTCCTCGATCACGACCCGAGGCCACAACGGGGACTCGCGCAGGACGGGGGCGGCCATGCCACCGTCCGAGGTCACCTGGCCGTTCCCCTCGGTCATCCGGCCCTCCTCACAGCGCCGACGTCCACATCTCGGGCTCTTTCGTCGAGAAGTTCCAGAGCTTGCGGCCGGAACGGATCTTCGTGAAGTCGAACCCGCCCGCGTCGATGCCGAACGGGTCGAGCGTCCGGGCGAGGAACGCAACGTCGTCGTCGGCCATGTCCTCGACCTCGGCGTCGGCCCCGCGCGAGGCCACCGACCCACCGACATAGATCGTGCCCTCGTACATCGAATCGCCGATGCCGTCGGCGACGTCGCCGCAGACGACGATGGTTCCCTCCTGCATCATGAAACCCGACATGTAGCCGGCGTTGCCGGCGACGACGAGTGATCCGCCCTTCATCGCGATCCCCGACCGGGCCCCCGAATCGCCCTGTACGAAGACCGAGCCACCACGGATCGACGCGGCGGTCCCCGAGCCCGCATGACCGAGCACGTCGATCCGCCCGCCCATCATGCACTCGCCGATCCCCCAGCCGCAGTTACCCTGGACGACGACGTGCGGTCCGAAGTTCATCCCGGCGGCGTACCACCCCACCGGCCCGTCGAACACGATCTTCACATCCTCGGCCTTCAACGCGACGGCGAACGAATGCCGTCCGGCGGGGTGCAGGACACGGATCTCGCGAGCGCCCTCGGCGATGGCTTGCTTGATCGCCCGATTGACCTCACGCGTCTGCAGGCCGTCCGCGTCGACGGTGGCGCTCGACGTCGTCACTTCAACCACCAGCGCACCTCCTTGGCCTGCAGCTCACGCGGGACGAAGGTGGGATCCGGGAACAACGCGCGGATCGAGATCTCCTCGGACGCGAGCACGACCATCTCGTCGTCCTCCGCGTAGAGAAGGGGCTTGGTGGCGAACTGGTCGCGCGCCAGACCGATCCCGTTCACGGTCGAGATCAGGTACGCGAACGTGCCGTCCAGATCGTCGATCGAGGCGCGAAGTGCGGCATCGAGCGTCTCGCCCGCCTCGAGCCTGTCTGCGATGTAGATCGCGATCACCTCGGAATCGTTCTCGGTGGCGAACCGCTGACCCTTCTGCTCCAAGCCCCTGCGCAGCTTGTGGTAGTTGGTGATCTGGCCGTTGTGCACGACCGAGATGTCCGGGAACGGCCGTGCCCAGAACGGGTGGGAGTGCGCGATGTCCACCCGACTCTCGGTGGCCATCCGCGTGTGGCCGATCCCGTGACTCCCTTGGAACTCGCCGAGGGCGTATCGCTGGTTGATATCGCAGGCCATGCCGAGATCCTTCACGATCTCCATCGAGCGCCCGACGCTGAACACCCGCGCGCCGGGAACACGTTCCTCGATGACGTCCGCGAGCTTGCCGTCCGCGTCGTGAGCGACCACCAATCGCAAGGACCGGGCGGTGCGGACGGCGTCATTGACCGACGTCACTTCGTCGGCGGCCGCGAGGACCTCGCCCTCCGCGATGTCGTGGTCGGGCCGATCCAGGTCGACGCGAACGACGAACCTGTCGTCCAGGACCGGACCGTACAAGGCGACCCCCGCCGAGTCGGGGCCTCGGCGGAAGAGCTCGTCGCACATGTCCGTCATGATCTGGCCGACCGGGCCGGTCGCACCTTCACGTTTGTAGAAGACACCTACGATGCCGCACACGTGCTCTCGCCTCCTGAGGCGTCGACGGGCAAACGTTACCGCTGTGGGCGCCTCACCACACCCATCGTGGGAGTGCCGCAGCGCCTCAATCCGCGGGTTGCATGTGTTGGGTCCCGATATACGGAAGAGCCGTCGACGGCTCCAGGGGTCAGATCACAGGTGCGACAGGGACATACGCCTTCTCATGCCGCGGGCTCCGGCACGACCCAGATGAGGCATCCGGCACCCTCGCGGATGGCCCGGACCGCTCGCCGATACGTTCGAGGCGCCAGCCCCTGCCGGTCGGCCCCGAACACCAGCAGACCCGGACGACGTTCACGGGCGAGTTGCAGCAGCGCCTGGATCGGGCGCGGGCTCCTGATCCGCAGGCGCTCCACGCTGACGCCGAGCGAATGCGCCAGCTCGACCGGTCGTCGCACCGACTCTGAAACCTCCGGTGTGAACTCTTCGAGCGCGTCGTACCCGAGCATCACGGACAGGCCGAGCGGTTCGAGCGCCGTGATGTTGGCAACGATCAGGGGTTGTCCCGCCTCGACCGCACTGTCCACCGCGAAGACGGCCGCTTCTTCGTCGAACGGTGCCCCGATGGTAGCCAGCAGGATCGGCCGACCTCCGGCAGAGCGGTCCAGTCCGATCTCGTGACGCCGGACCTTCGCGCCGACATCCATCTACTCAGGGCGAAGCTTCCATGACGGGAGCGATCTGGCCGCGATCCGCACCCTGCGGCGCCATTGCGGCATGTAGAAGAGGAACCAGGCCATCATGACGAGGAGCATGATCGGCATCACAGGTCCCCGGGTGACACGCGCGAAGACGATGGCACCCCCCGCGATCGCGACGGCCATACCCATGGCGCGGAAGCGGTACCGACGCATGTCGTGCATGATCCCCCAGTACTCGTCGCTCGGGATCTGGTTCGTGTTCCAGGACCGGCCGCATGTGCATTCCAGCCGCTCGCCGTACGGCACATAGTGCCGCTCGCCGCAATCGCACGTGACGGTGATGAGTGCCCCCCGCATGGGCGGCATCTTACGCCCAGCGGCTCGATTCCCGATATATGGCCGAACGCGACACACCCTTTAACCTCGTTGTTGGCTGTTCGACCGGCGCACCGCGTTGCAGGCAGTTCGGAGCCCGTGCTATACCCCGCTAGGCGTCCGGAAGGACCCACCAGGGGAGGTGTCTCGTGGCGGAAGCGGCCATCGAAGAACGTCAGCTCTTGAAGTCGCTCCATTGGTACGACGGGTTCGTCATCGGGCTCTGCAACCCCGGATTCTTGGTCGCCAACCTCGGGTTCTCGCTGGCGACGGTGGGCGCGGCGGGGTCGATCATCCTCTGGGGGATCTCGGCCACCATCGGCCTCCTCCAGAACTGGATCTACTCCGAGACCGCCGCGATGTTCCCCGACAAGCCCGGCGGGATCTCCCTGTACGCCCACGAGGGGTGGCGCAAGTACTTCAGCCTCTTCGGTCCGATCGCCGCCTTCGGGTATTGGATCGGCTGGTCTGTCGTGCTCAGCATCAACGGATACCTCATCGGTGGGCTCGCGACCGCCGAATGGTTCACAGGCGCGAAGACCGGCGGCGCGCACCCGAGCGCCGACGGCGGCTACTTCAGCCTCGGTCCCGTGGACATCGGCCTCCCGCACCTGATCGGCATCGCGATCATCGTCATCGTCTGGATCTTCAACGTGTACGGCGTGAAACCGTCGCTGGCGGTGGGGTACGTGACGGGGGTCCTCCTCCTGATCCCCCTGGCGATCTTCATCGTCGTGCCGTACTTCACAGGAGACTGGCACAGCTCGAACATCACCTACACCTCCGTCGCGAACGCGAGCGGAGGGACCTTCGGGAAGTTGCCCGTCGCCTTGATGTGGCTCTTCATCATGGGCTGGTCCGCGTACGGCATCGAGGTGTGCGCGAGCTTCGCCCCGGAGTATCACGACACCAAACGAGACACCGCGCTCGCGTTGCGCTCGACCGCCATGTTCTCGCTCCTGGTCTTCACCCTCTTGCCGTTGGGACTCGGTGGTGTGGTGGGAACCAAGGGCGACTTCGGCCCGTACTACGTGACGGCCTTCAAGCAGGTGGTCGGATCGAACCTGGGCGGGATCGCGCTGATCCTGCTCATCGCAAGTCTGATCTTATCGATGAACTCCTCGACCGCTGATGGCGGCCGCGCACTTTACGGGATCGCGCGGGACGACATGACCGTCAAGTGGCTCTACCACCTCAACAGGCATCACGTGCCGGCCCGCGCGATGGCGGTGGACATGGTCGTCAATATCCTTTTGATCCTGTTCATCGCGAACAACCTGGCGATCCTGTACATGTCGAACATCGGTTACGTGTTCGCCCATGTCCTAGCCCTCTCCGGATTCTTACTCCTGCGCAAGGATCGGCCGAGATGGCCGAGGGTGATCAAGGTCGGCCAGGTATGGGTTGCCGTGGCGTGGGTCCTGTGCATCACGAACCTGGTGTTCCTGATCTGGGGCGTTACGAACCGGAACCTCGCCGCCACGCTCGGGGGATACCCGGCCACCGCGACACCGTTCCTGATCGGGATAGCGGTCCTCGTGGGATCGGTTCTGCTGTTCCTCTACCGGAGGATCGTGGAGGACAAGGCGAAGGTCACGTTCCGCGATGCCGATGTTCCGGACTACCCGACCGAGGAGCAGATCCGACTGCTCCACCAAGAGGAAATCCCCAGCTAGGACGCACGGATGAGACGTGGGAAGGGGCGGGCCGCCGCCCCTTTCCTGTTTGACCTGTTGACGAGACCCGCGGCTCCTTGTCCGGCCGGGTCGATAACCTACGATAGGTCCGTCGGCTGACCCGCTGGTGGAGGTATGCATGACCGAGAAGATGTGGGGGTCGGAGCCCTTCTGGGGACTCGGGTACGAGTGGGACCCCGAATGGGTGTACACCGACCGGCAAAAGGAGCTTCGAGCGCTGATCATCGAGCTCTGCGAGAAGGAGCTCCGGACCAACGCGAAGCGCTTCGATGACGAGCTGATGTTCCCCCGGCAGAACCTCGAGATCCTGGGCGAGCACGGGTTCCTCGCGCTCACCGTCCCGAAGGAGTACGGCGGTCTCGGCGAGAACCACGTCGCCTACTCGATGGTGTGCGAGACCATCGCGCGCTACGGGTGCGCGTCGACCGCCATGTGCTACGTGATGCACATGGGCGCGGTCAACGCGATCATGTTGCGCGCTACGCCCGAGCTGGTCGACAAGTACATCCGGCCGCTTGCGGCCGGCAAGACGATCGGCACCCTGTCCTACTCCGACCCCGAGACGGGCTCGCACTTCTGGTACCCGGTTTCCTCGGGCGCTGAGCGAGTGAACGGTGGGTTCAAGGTACGCAAGAAGGCGTCGTGGACGACGTCAGGAGGGTTCGCCGACTTCTACGTCGTACAAACGACCAGCCCGGACTTCACCGGCTACGACGATCTGTCGGTGTTCGTGGTTGACGGCGAGCATGTGAAGTCCCAGCCGTCGCTGTGGGACGCCCTCGGATTGCGGGGCAATCAATCGGGCCCGATCGAGGTCGACGATGTCGAGATCCCCGCCAGTCAGCTCGTAGGACCCACCGGCGATGGAGCCACTTCGAACGACGAGTCGGTCGATCCATGGTTCCTCATCGGGTCGTCCTCGGTGTGGAACGGCCTGGCGCTGGGCGCGATCGACATCGCCAAGCGCCACACCACGCGCAAGAAGCACGTGGACGTCGGCCTGAGGGTGGCGGACTACCCCACGATCCAGGACTACGTGGGGGAAGCCGTGATGGACACGAACGCCTCGAGGCTGTTCACCCTGTCGGTGGCTCAAGCGATGGACGGCGCGACGGAAGGGAACACGAAGAACCCCGGCCCCGGCGAGCTCGCACGCGGAAACTTCCTTCACTGGGCGTGGCAGATCAAGTTCGAGGCGGCGAAGAACGTCGCGCACGTGGTGGACAAGATGTTGCACGCGTGCGGTGGCTCAGGCTACAAGCGCGATATGGAGCTCGAGCGGTACCTCCGCGACGCGAAGGCCGGGTGGGTGATGGGTCCGACGAATGAGGTCCTCCGGCAATTCGTGGGCAAGGCGGTCTTGCTCGGGTTCGACTCGCTGGACTATTGGAACCAAGCGTACAACCGACGCTCCGTGGAGAACGAAGTGAAGAAGCTCGACGCCAATGGCAAGCGGGAGCTGGCGGAGCAGCTGCTCGAGCAGGCCGGTCAGGACGAGGCGAAAGAGCCGGCCACCGAGGCCTGAGCGATGACGCTCCAGACGGGACGCTCGAAGCTCCTGCTCCCCGGTCTGCTTCCGCCCGACCCGTACCTGGAACGCTATCGGGTCCGTCCGGGTGGGGTGACGGTGATCGCGCTCCACCCGGACGATCGTTTCGCCGTAACCGACAACGACGGAGGGCAGCCGGCCGAGGTGACGGCGCTTTCGCCCGAGGGTGTCGACGACGCCGCTGCGATCGGGGCACGCGCCGACGCACCCGCCACGGTTCTCCGAGGGTTGATCGCGTCCGCGGCCGACGGGGCGCGAGAGGTCGTTGCCGAACTTGCGGGCCGCGGGCTGAACCCATCCGAGGCGAACGCGACCCTGCTCTTCGGCGAGTGGTCCCCACCGGGATCGTCGCAGGCGTTCTCGGCCGTACGACCGATCGTCGTGGTGGTCGGTGCGCCCGCCGGGCGGATCGTCGACGGCGCGCCTCCCCCGAGCGACCTCATCGTGGAGGTCCGCCGAAGTGTTCCGAGGACCCATGAGGAGATCGAGCTTCCGCCGCCCCTCGCCGAGCCCCGGGTCGATCTCCGGGTCGACCGCTCCACGGCCTCGAGCTACGAGGTGAAGGCCGGTGAGTTCATCCAGATCATCGATGTCGAGGGGCGGCAGTGCTCCGACTTCTTGGCGTTCCATCGCGGGAAGCTCGAGGACGGGCTCGAGCGCGGCCTGGACGCCACCGTCACGCGGACCCTGATGGGGAAGGCTTATCCCACCCCGGGCCTGCGGGGGAAGTTCTACGACGCGGACATGGTCGCTCTGGTCGAGGTGGTGCGGGACACGGTCGGACGTCACGACACGTTCGCGTTGGCGTGCAACGCGAAGTACTACGAAGACATGGGCTACCCCGGTCACGTGAACTGCACGGACAACTTCAACGTTCAGGTGGAGCCGTACGCGATCGCCGCGCGCAAAGGATGGCCGGCACTCAACTTCTTCTTCAACACCTCCTTCAACGCGAACAACATCCTGGTCACGGACGAGCCGTGGTCACGACCCGGCGACTACGTGATGTTGCGAGCGCTGACCGACCTCGTCTGCGCATCGTCGGCTTGCCCCGACGATGTCGATCCCGCGAACGCCTGGGATCCCACGGATATCCACGTCCGGGTGTACCCGGCCGGGCATGGCTTCTCGAAGGCCATCGCGCACCGCGTCACTCCCGACGCGGAACCGGTGCTGACGAAGAAGACGACGTTCCACCCGCGGATCGAGGAGCTGACGAGGAACGTGGTGGAGTACTCGGGCTACTGGCTCCCGACGCACTTCAACGGCGAGGGAGCCGTCGCGGAGTACTGGGCGTGTCGTGAGGACGTCGTCATGATGGACCTGTCGCCGCTGCGGAAGTTCGAGATCCTCGGCCCCGACGCCGAGACGCTGATGCAGGCGACGATCACCCGGGATGCGCGGAAGCTCTCGATCGGCCGGGTCGTGTACACGGCGATGTGCAACGAGACCGGCGGGATGATCGACGACGCGACCGTATTCCGCCTCGGCCAGGACAACTTCCGTTTCGTGGGTGGCAACGACTACGACGGCATATGGTTGAAGGAGCAGGCGGAGCGCCTGGATCTGCGCGTATGGGTGAAGCCTTCCACCGACCAACTGCACAACCTGGCCATCCAGGGACCGCGGAGCCGCGACATCCTGCAGCGGGTCGTGTGGACGCCGCCCACGCAACCTACGCTCGAAGAGCTCACATGGTTCCGGTTCTGCGTCGCACGGATCGGGACCGTCGATGGCATCCCCATCGTCGTTTCACGGACCGGTTACACCGGCGAGCTCGGCTACGAGGTCTGGTGTCACCCGAACGACGGTCCAGCGGTCTGG
>JBOGVK010000072.1:0-10781 GCA_050692375.1 Actinomycetota bacterium | reverse complement strand
GGTCCCCACCGTGATGATGCACGGCGACATGACCCAACAGGCGCGAGAGAAAGCGCTGCAGCGATTCGAAGATAAGCACGTCGGCGTCTTGGTCGCGACCGATGTCGCGGCGCGGGGGCTGGACCTGGACGACATCACGCTCGTCGTGAACTACGACCCCCCGCTCGAAGACAAAGGGTACGTGCACCGCGTCGGGCGGACCGCGCGCGCCGGAAGGGGTGGGATGAGCGTCACGTTCGTCACGCCGGACCAGCAGGGCGATGTGAGTCGGATGGCCGCTCGCTTGGACCTGCATGAGGAGTTCGAGCTGGAAGGCATGAAGGTCGCGCCCGCGAGGCTCGTGTTCAGCGGTTCGAGTCGCGGGCGCCGGTCGGGTCTGCGCAAGCCCAAGCGCCGCTGAGGTTCCCTCAGGCGGTCCCCTCGACGACCTTGAGCAACGCCCGCCGGTGCAGGGCGAGGATCTCGTCAGCCGGAACCGGCCGGGAGAAGTAGTAGCCCTGTCCCAGCGCGCAGCCACGGTCGGCAAGGAACCGCCACTCGGCATCCGTCTCGATCCCCTCGGCGAGCGCGGACATCCCCAAGTTCTGCGCCAGCGCGATCATGGCGGACACCATGCTCGCCGCGTCTCGGTCGGAGTCGACGTCGCGGATGAATGAACGGTCGATCTTCAGGACGTCGACGGGCATGTGCTTCAGGCGTGCGAGCGACGAGTAGCCCGTACCGAAGTCGTCGATCGCCAGCTGCAGTCCTCGTCCGTGCATGTCCTCGAGGATCAGTTGCGTCCGGTCGGGGTCGGTCATCGCCGTCGACTCGGTGATCTCGACCGTGAGTCGCGCCGGATCCATCGCGGCCGCTCTGATCCGGGAGACGATCTTGTCGACGACATCCGGTTGCCACAGCTGCCGAGGCGAAAGGTTGAAGCTGATATCCAAGGTCAACCCGTCATCACGCCATGCGATGTCCTGTCGACAGAGCTCCTCGACTACCCAGTCGCCGATGGCCTCGATCAGCCCCATCTCTTCGGCGAGCGGGATGAACTCTCCGGGCGGGATCAGACCGCCTCCCGGCTCCGGCCAACGGATCAGCGCTTCGACGCCGACCATACCGGCGGTCGAGAGGTCGATCAGCGGTTGGTAGTGGAGCATCCAGCTCTGGTTCTCGACTGCCTTGCGGAGCCGGGTGCTGAGCGAGAGTTTCCCCATCGAGTCGGCATCGCCGGCCGCGTGCATGAAGGAGCCGCCCGGACCTGCCTGCTTGCTACGGAACATCGCGTTGTCGGCGTGCTTGAGGAGTATCTCGGCGTCCTCGCCGTGATTCGGGAAGAGGCTGATCCCGAGGCTCGCCGTCACGTACAGCTCCGTCCCCGCGACCTCGAACGGCTGCTGTAGGGCCGTCTGGATGCGCGCGGCCACTGACTGGGAGATCATCGCGGCTGAGTCGGCGCCGGGGATCGGTCCGACGAGCTCCAGGTCTGCGAGGAGCATCAGGAACTCGTCGCCACCCGGGCGCGCCACCAGGTCTGTCTCGCGCGTCGCCTCGGCGAGACGCTCGGACAGTTTCACGATCAAGTCGTCGCCGGCCTCGTGACCCAGACTGTCGTTGACCAGCTTGAAGTTGTCGAGACCCAGCGAGATGACGGCGACCCCGAGGTCGTGCCGACGCGCGCGCGCAAGGGAATGTTCCAGGAGCTCGTCGAAGAGCACTCGGTTCGGAAGACCAGTCAGCTTGTCGTGGTAGGCGAGGAACGCGATCTGCTCCTCCGCCTCCTTCCGCTGGGTGATGTCGAGCATCACGCCATGGACGTAGGTGGGTTCCCCGGTCTCGTCGTGCATCACAACGGCGCTGTCGCTGAACCACAGCACGCGGCCGTTGCGCGAGATGAGGCGGTACTCATAGCTGAAGGGCTCGCCGGCCGCGCGCCCCTCGAGGTATTTGGTGAGCGCCCGGTCCCGATCTTCTGGATGCAGATGGTTGGCCCACAGATCGGGGTCGTCGATGTACTCCTGTGGAGTGATGCCCAGGAGCTCTTCGATCTGGGGGCTCACGTAGCTGGTCGTCATCCGATCGTCGGCGACATCCACGTAGACGATCGCGGGGATCTGCTCCACGAGCGTGCCGTACTTCGTCCGCGTATCGTGGAGCTCACGCTCCGTGCGAACCGACTCGGTCACGTCCAGCATCAAGCCGAGCCAGAACTGCGGGACACCATGGGCGTCTTCGACCAAGATGGCCTCTTCGCGGATCCACACCTCGCGTCCATCGCGATGGATCGCTCGATACTGCTCACGGAATGCCTCACCCGTCACCACCGCACGCTCGCTCGCCGCGACCACGCGTGCGAGGTCGTCGGGGTGGAGCACCTCTCGCCACCCTTCAGAGGTGGAGAGCCACTCCGCCCGAGTGATCCCCAGGAGCTCGAGGATGCCCGGGCCGATGTCGACCATGGTGTCGCCTTCGTTGACGCCGTCGATGTACAGGACGGCCGGCAACCGATCGATGATGCCGCGATATCGGGCCTCGAGGTCGCGGTGGCGCTCTGCCAGGTCGGATGCTTCGGCCAGGTGAGCTGGATCGGGGAGAGCGCTGCGGCCATCGGCCAAGAACCCGCCTTGGGCGGTCAGGGCGTCGATGGTCGCTGGCTCGCTGTCGTCGATGGTCACAGTGCCTACCTGCTTCGGGGTAGTTCTGTGAACGGATATCGGCCCGGCAGGTCCGTGCCTTGAACGACCCTAGCGATCTCTTTTGCGTTGCCTCACAGCGGCTCGAGGCGACTCACGCCCTGCTCTGCCTCGATCGGCGGTCGCCGACCTGCTCAACAGCCGGATTCGTCGGGGAGCAAGGGCCGGAACAAGATCCCGTATCTCGTGCCTTCGCTCGTCCACGGCGTCAGCTGGTTCGCCTGTTCGACCACGGGAAGCAGGGTCGTTGCGGCATCGGCGACCACGGTCCCGCATCGGGTCCCGTTCAGGCCGTCTTGGAACGGATCGCCGAACGTCGCAAGCCCCGGTGAAAGGGGCCACTCGACGGACGGCTCCGTGAGGCTGGGGTCGGGCTGGTACCGGCTCACGAACAGTCGGAGTCCGCTGGGTTGATAGCCCCCTTGATCGGAGATCGCGTCCTGTGGCAACCAGCTGAGGTCGGTCGCTTTGGTTTCGAATGCGAAGAGGTCCTGGCGCGCCTGGTATTCGTCCTGGCTCATGCGGTCGGGTTTGGAGCCGAGCTCGCTGAGCGCGTACACCTTGATCGTATGGGTCTGTCCATCGACGGTCAGTGTGAATGTCGTTGTCGCGGCATCCGCGATCCCCACACTCCCGAGATCCGTGTAGCTATGGTCGGTGTTCAGGCCGGCGTCGATGGCGGCCTGGAGCAGTTCCTGGATGGCGTCGGCGGAGAGGCGCAGTTGCGTCAACGCCGGCAGGGCGGGGCTCGGAAAGATCTCGATCTGGGCCCCGGGAGTCACCACGAGGCCATCACCGAAGAGCGAGAACAGAGGGATGTTCGTCAGGGTGTATTGCGGCGCGACGAAGCCCCCGCCCTGCTCGATCCGGAGCACGACCTGGTCGGCCGCCGTGGGATAGGAGATGCCTCCCCCGTCTCCCCCCTGCCCCCCGCTCCCCGTCCCGCCGTCGCCGGTGCCGGCGTCCGTGGAGGCGTTCGCGCACGCCCCAGCGAGCAGTCCAAGCGCGATCACCGTTACACCGAAGAGCTTCAGCCGCATCGTTGCGATCCTCCTGGTCGGGTCGGGCTAGGACGCCCTCGCGCCGCCGCGGGTTCCCATCCGCCACGATAGGCTCCCGACATGTCCGCAACGATGCGCGCGCTCCGCAAGATGGCGCCTCGAGAGGGAGCGGAGCTCGTGGAGATCCCGATCCCCGCTCCGGGCGAGGACGAGGTGCTGGTCCGTGTGCACGCCGCGTCGATCTGCGGAACCGACCTTCACATCTATGACTGGAACGAATGGGCCGAGAAGCGGATCGCCCGATTGCCTATGACGTTCGGTCACGAGGTCGCCGGTACCGTCGAATCCGTGGGGACAGAGGTGCACCATCTTGATCCCGGTGCGTTCGTGGCGGCCGAGACGCATGTCGCATGCGGTCGCTGCTCGACCTGCCGGACCGGCCGTGCGCACATCTGCGAAAACCTCAAGATCCTCGGTGTCGATATCGAGGGCTCGTTCGCCGAGTATCTGGTTCTCCCGGCAGGGAACGCCTGGGTCGTCGGCGAAGGGATCCATCCCGACGCCGCGTCGATCATGGAGCCGTTCGGCAACGCCGTGCACGCCGCGTTCGGTACCGGCGGTGGCGAAGACGTCGCGACGAACGCTGTCGCGGTGATCGGCTGCGGACCGATCGGGTTGTTCGCGGTTGCCATCGCTCGTTCGCTCGGAGCATGGAAGGTGATCGCGGTCGAGCCGAACGACTACCGGCGTGAGATGGCGACGGTCATGGGCGCCGATCTGTTGGTCGACCCGACCGAAGTGGATCCCGTGGCGACCGTGCTCGAGGCGACGAACGGAAGTGGTGTGGAGGTGGTGCTCGAGATGAGCGGGAACGCTGGCGCGATCGACCAGGGGACCCGGATGCTCGCGCGAGGCGGGCGCATGTCGCTGCTCGGGCTGCCCGACGGGCCGGTGACGTTAGACCTCAACGACCAGGTGATCTTCAAGGAGGCTCGGCTGCAAGGCATCACGGGACGCGAGATGTTCCGGACCTGGCAGCAGACCACGACGCTCCTCTCGACCGGCCGTGTGGATGTCGCGCCCGTGATCACGCATCGGTTCCCACTCGAGAAGTTCGAAGAAGCATTCGCGACGACGGCATCCGGGCGTTCGGGCAAGGTCATCTTGCTGCCCGGGGCCTAGGGAACGGGAGCGGATATGGGAGCGCTTGACCACTTGAAGGACGAGCTTGCTGAGCTCGGTGAGCAGGGCTTGCTCTTGCACCCTCGCATACTTGAGGGTCCCACCGGGGCTCGCTCGCGGTTCGACGGGCGAGAGGTCATCAATCTGGCGTCGAACAACTACCTGGGTCTGGCGAACCATCCGCGGCTGAACCGGGCCGCGTCGGAGGCGGCGGCCGAGTTCGGCGCCGGCAGCGGAGCGGTTCGCACCATCGCGGGCACCATGACGATGCACCGCGAGCTGGAGCGACGGCTGGCCGACTTCAAGCACGCCGAGGACGCGTTGATGTTCCAGTCCGGATTCACGTCGAACGCGGGAACCGTCGCCGCGATCCTTTCGAAGGAGGATGTGATCGTCTCCGACCAGCTGAACCACGCCTCGATCATCGATGGCGCCCGCCTCTCGCGCGCCGAGATCAAGGTCTACCCGCACAAAGACGCGTCAGTTGCCGATGCGCTGCTCGCCGAGACCGCCCGACCGGGAAGGCATCAGTTGCTGATCACCGACGGCGTGTTCTCGATGGACGGTGACATCGCACCGCTGCCGGCGCTCGTCGACGTGGCCGAGAAGCACGGCGCGATCATGATGGTCGATGACGCGCACGCGAGCGGCGTGCTCGGGAGCGGCGGTGCCGGCACGGTCGATCACTTCGGCCTGCACGGACGCGTCGACATCCAGGTTGGCACACTCTCGAAGGCCATCGGCGTGCTCGGCGGTTTCATCGCCGGCCCGACCCACCTGATCGAGTGGTTACAGAACCGCGGCCGGCCGTTCCTGTTCTCGACGAGCGCTCCGCCGGCGGTCGTCGCGGCCTGCACGGCGGCCCTCGACGTGATCCACGACGAACCCGAACGCCTGCAACGGCTCTGGTCGAACACCACGATGTTCAAAGAGGGATTGCACGCGCTCGGATTCGATACCGGCATGTCGGAGACGCCGATCACCCCCGTGATGACCGGCGACGAGGGGAAGACCCAGGCCCTCGCCGCTCGGCTGTTCGAGGAGGGCGTGTTCTGCCCGGCGATCGTGTTCCCGACCGTCGGTCGCGGTCTCGCGCGCGTGCGGACGATCGTGACCGCCGATCACACCGAAGACGATCTGCGGGAGGCGCTGGACGTGTTCGATCGAGTCGGCCGTGAGCTGGGCCTCCGATAACGTGCCGAGCCGCGAGGAACCGGCGTACCTGACCGATCTGCTCGGCGCGCAGGCCGTCGTGCCGCTCGTCGAGGTCGATGACGAGGCGCAAGCCGTTGCCCTTGCGCGCGTGCTCGTCGACAGCGGATTGCCGGTCATGGAGATCGCGCAGCGGACACCGGTGGCGATGTCGGCCCTACGGGCCGTCCGGGAGGCGATCCCGCTCGCCGTGGCCGGGGCCGGCACGGTACTGACGTTCGAACAGCTTTCCGCGGCGGTGGCCGCGGGTGCGGCCTTCGCCGTGAGCCCCGGGTCCAGTCCCGAGTTGCTCGGGGCTGCCCTCGACTGTCCCGTGCCGTACGTGCCCGGCGTGGCCACGGCCAGTGAGCTCATGCAGGCACACGAGGCCGGGATCCATGAGGTGAAGTTCTTTCCGGCCGAGACCGCAGGCGGTGTGTCAGCGGTTTCGGCGCTCTCCGCCGTGGCCCCTGCCGTTCGGTTCCTGCCGACCGGCGGGATCGACGCCACTTCGGCACCCGCGTACCTCGTTCTCGACTGCGTGTTCGCGGTCGGCGGGAGCTGGGTCTGTCCGCGCCAACTGATCCGAGGAGGAGCCTGGGACGAGATCGGCCGGCTCGCGCTCGCTGCGTCGCACATTTCGAGATCCGGTCCGGCGTGACGCACGTCCTCATCGTGGGGGAACCCTTGATCGAATCCCTCGAAACGCCGCTCGGCGAGCTGCGTCTGGGATTCGGCGGCGACGCGCTGAACACGGCCGTCTACCTCGCGCGCGAAGCGCCGGAGCTTCGCGTGTCGCTGGCGAGCGCCGTCGGGGACGACGACTCCAGCGACGCCCTGGTGGCGCTATGTCGTTCAGAAGCGATCGACGTGTCGCATCTCCAGCGGGTCCCCGGCGCAAAGGTCGGCCGGTACCACGTGACGGTCGACGCCGAGGGCGAGCGCACGTTCGCATACGAACGGAGCCAGAGTCCGTTCCGTGGTGCGCTCGACCGTGATGGACTCCTCCCGGAGCCGTCCGAGGTGGACTTCCTCTACTTCAGCGGCATCTCGATGGCGGTGCTGCACGAGCCCGGCCGCCGCACGCTTTGTGGCTATGCGACGGCGGTTCGCGAACGAGGCGGTCTCATCGCCTACGATCCGAACCATCGGCCGGCGCTCTGGGACGCTCCGTCCGAGGCGCAACGAAGGCTTGCGCAGGTCGCGTCTGTGACCGACTTCATCCTGGCGTCGAAAGACGACGGCCGTGCGCTGACCGGTCTCACCACCGCGGCCGAGATCGCGGTGAGCCTGCGGCAAGGGGGAAGGGCGGAGGTCGTCGTGACCGACGGCCCGCGGCCATGCTCGATCCTCCACGGTGATCGGATCGAAGAGGTCGCGGCCGAGATCCCCCGCGGCGTCGTCGATACGACGGCGGCAGGCGATGCGTTCAACGCCGCCTATCTCGCGAGCCGGCTCCGCGGAATGGATCCAGTGGCGAGCGCGGTCGCCGGTCATCGTCTGGCTACTCGCGTCGTCTGCCATCGAGGAGCGATCGCACCGGCAGGAAGCTCGAGCGAACCGGGGGTCGGCTAGTCTGAGACGGACTAGCGGGAGCCGCCGGCGTCGGCCTTCGCCCGCAGCCCGGCGATCATCAGATCGAGCCCGTACTCGAACCGCTGATCGATGTCGCCCTGCATCAGATACGGAAGGGACGACACGAAACAGGGGAACTCGTCAGCCGGGAGTCCGGCAACGAGGCGCTGGGGATCCGGCGATCCGGCCGGCGACTCCGCCGCGCGCATCATGCCGACCTCGAACATCACGAACCCGATGATGTAGCCCCCGAAGCAACAGAACGCCTTCACGGCGTCGTCCTCGGGCAAGCCCGTCTCTCGCAGCAGTCGGAGCGCCACCTCGGTCGGCCGGATCGATCCGGGGGACACGACGGGGCCCTTCGCCTCCGAGATCAGGGCCATCATTCCCGGATGCGCCCGGAGCGCCTGTCGCCACGATCGGGCGGCGCGGCGCGCGCGTTCCTCCCAGGGTCCCTCGGTTCCCGGATCGAGGAACTGTGAGTGAACGTGGTCACGGATGCCCTCGAGCAGGTCTTCCTTGTCCCGAACGTGGTTGTAGAGCGACATCGCCTCGACGCCGAGCTCCCGGCCCACACGGCGCATCGTGACCGCGTCGAGACCCTCTGCATCCATGATCTGGAGGGCGGCCTCGACGATCCGCTCCCGCGAAAGCTTCTCCCGCTGTTTCGTTTCCGTTCCCTGTTCCATGTGCACGATCCCTGAGAAAGTAGTTGACGACTTACACCGTACGGTTGTAAAACATACACCGTAAGCATACACCGTACGTCAATGTGACCAGCGGACGACGCGTCTCAAGCGGAACGAAAGGTGGGCGGATGAAGATCAATCCGGAATCGTTGGCTCGAGCGAGCAGCCGGCACCCGTGGCGCACCATCGCGATCTGGGGTGTGCTGTTCGCCGCGATGGTGGGCGTATCCAGCTCGCTCTTGAGCGGGGTCCTCACGAACGACATCTCGTTCACCAACAAGCCCGAGTCGATCAAGGCGCAGGACGTCATCGACGCGCAGTTCTCGTCGGCGCAGGTCGGCAAGAGCACCGAATACGTGATCGTGCGGTCGGGCGCGCTCACCGTGGACGATCCCGCGTACCAGGCGTACGTCAAGCAGCTCCAAGCGGCGCTGGCCGCGAAGAAGGCATTGCTCGCGGCGCCGCCGACCACCTACTACGACGCGCTTCAGGCATCTCCCGACGCAGCCGCCGGACTGGTCTCGAAGGACAAGCACTACACCCTGATCCCGGTCGCGATCGCCACCGACGACACGTCGACGATCGACGACATCCGTGCCACGCTCGCCGCGAACCCATCGGACGGGTTCACCACCCAGCTCGCCGGACAAGCGACGCTGAACGCCGACTTCGGGACGATCGCACAGGAAGACGCGAAGAAAGGCGAGTCCATCGGGATCCTGGCGGCGCTGTTGGTCCTCGTGGTGGTCTTCGGGGCGATCGTCGCAGCGTTGCTGCCGATCGGCATGGCCATCTTCGCGATCGCGGTCGCGCTGGGGATCACGGCGCTCGTCGGTCAGATCGTCGAGTTCAACCTGTTCGTCACGAACATCATCTCGATGATCGGCCTGGCGGTCGGAATCGACTACTCGCTGTTCATCGTGTCGCGGTTCCGCGAGGAGCGGAAGAAGGGGTTCGACAAACTCGAGGCGATCGGCGCAGCGGGAGCGACCGCGAACCGCGCGGTCTTCTTCAGCGGCATGACGGTTGTCCTGGCGCTGCTGGGTATGTTCATCATCCCGACCACGATCTTCCGCGCGCTGGCCGCGGGCGCGATCTTCGTCACCGTCGTGTCGATCGTCTCGTCGATGACGCTTCTCCCCGCCGTCCTGGCCAAGGTCGGCGATCGCATCAACTGGCCGCGCCTGTCGAAGCGGGCGCGCCTCGATACCCCACACGACGTGCCGGGCGGGGTCTGGGACATCGTGGCTCGGGGCGTGATGAAGCGGCCGTGGGTCTTCCTGGTGTCCAGCGTGCTCGTCCTGGGCGTGCTGGGCTCGTTCTACTTCCAGCTCAACAAGGGCAGCTCGACGAACATCCACCAGCTCCCCGACGTGCCGGCCAAAGCGGCCTTCATCACGCTGGAGCGCGAGTTCGCCGGCGGGTTGACCGATCCGGCCGAGATCGTCGTCACGGGGGACGTGAACAGCACCCAGGCCCAAGGCGCGATCACCGCGCTGCAGACCGCGATCGGGCAGGACGCCACATTCTCACCGCAGACCCAGATCGAAACGGCGAAGGATGGCTCAGCCGTCAAGGTCTCCGCCTTCTTCCGAGGTGAGACCCAGAACGAGTCGGCGATCGCGGCGATCCGCGACCTTCGGAGTCGCATCATCCCGGCGGCGATGGCCGGGGTGCCCGGTGTCGAGGTGTTCGTCGGTGGCAACAGCGCGATCTTCACCGACTTCCTTTCGCAGACCGATGCCTATCAGTGGATCGTCCTCGCGTTCGTGCTCGGGTTGTCGTTCCTGCTGCTGATGGTCGTGTTCCGCTCGCTGATCTTGCCGATCAAGGCGATCCTGATGAACCTGCTGTCGGTCGGCGCCGCGTACGGTGCCGTGACGCTCGTCTTCCAGAAGGGCGTCGGCATCGGCTTCTTCAACGCGATCGGTTTCAACTTCCATCAGAGCGATGCGATCGAGGCCTGGCTTCCGTTGTTCCTGTTCTCGATCCTGTTCGGTTTGTCGATGGATTACCACGTGTTCCTGCTCTCTCGGATCCGAGAGGAGTACGACAAGACCCACGACAACACCGAGGCGGTTGCCTACGGGCTGCGGACGACGGCAGGCATCATCACCGGCGCAGCGATCATCATGGTGTGTGTCTTCACCGGCTTCGCAGCGGGTCGCCTCGGTCCTCTGCAGCAGATGGGCTTCGGCCTGGCGGTCGCCGTGTTCATGGACGCGACGATCGTCCGGACGCTGCTCGTGCCGGCCGGGATGCGCCTACTGGGCGACTGGAACTGGTACCTGCCCAAGTGGCTGGAGTGGCTCCCGAAGCTCAACGTCGAGGGCCACGAGCCAGAGCACTCGGTACACGTGCCCGACGCACCGGCGGAGCTCGTCGAGCAGAGCTAGGTCTTCGCGCGGAGACGCCGTTGGTGCTCCGCGAGCGTGAGCTCGCGGAGCACATCGCGACCGATCCAC
>JBOGVK010000071.1:0-2814 GCA_050692375.1 Actinomycetota bacterium | reverse complement strand
ACGCTTCGCGTCGCGTCCGAGAGCTCGCGGATCGGCTTGGTCAAACGGGTCGAGAGCGCATAGGCCAACAGCGCCGCGACGCCCGTTCCGATCAAGCCCGCCAGGAGGAGAACCGCGAAGTTGCCACGGCCGGGTGTGGCGGCGACGAGCTGCGAGCGTCCGACCAGGAATCCACGCCCGAAGAACGTCCGTCGTTCCACGATCCGACGTGCGAGCGCCTCGGCGATCACGATGGTGAGCACGGTCGTGGCAACCGACCCCAAGAGGAAGTAAAGGAAGAACCGGCCTCGGAGCGTCTTCACGGCACGACGGCTTTGTAGCCGGCTCCGCGGATCGTGCGGATCGCGTCGGGAAGTCCGAGCTTCTTCCGGAGCTGACCGACGTGGACGTCGACCGTCCGGGTCTCGCCCGGATAGCGCATGCCCCACACGCGATCGAGCAGCACCTGACGCGAGAGCACCACGCCGGGGTTCTCCAACAGGTGACGGAGCAGGTCGAACTCCTTCGCCGTCAGATCGATCTCGGTCCCGTCCACGCGGACCTCATGCGACGCGACGTCGAGTGTGATCGGACCGAGCGTGAGCACCGCGGCATCGTGCGACGGATCGGAGCGGCGGAGCACGGCCTTCACGCGCGCGACCAGCTCGCGCGGCGAGAAGGGCTTGGAGACGTAGTCGTCGGCACCGACCTCCAGGCCCGCGACGCGGTCGACCTCCTCGTCGCGCGCTGTGAGCATGATGATCGGGGTGCGGCCCTTGGCGCGAACCTGACGGCACACCTCGAACCCGTCGATCCCCGGGAGGCCGATGTCGAGGACGATGAGACGGACCGGGTGGCGCGGCAGCTCGGCAAGGGCGTCCTCCCCGCTCCGCACATGGACGACTTGGAACCCGTCGCGCTCGAGATACGTGCGGACCAGCGACGCGATGCTCTGTTCGTCCTCGACGAGGAGGATGGTTCCGTTCATCGCGGCCATCGTACGGCCGGTGGGGGTCGCGACCTCGAAGGCGGTGCGCATCTCGCTGACAGCCTCGGCGACGCGTGCAAGCGAAGCGTGACGTCCGTGTAAGAGGAAGGAAAGGCCGCCGGTCGTGATGGGCGTCACGGTCCTTGCTGCGCGCTTGTGCGACGTTGCCGCCATGTTCCGACGCCGGTGGCCCGTGGCCTCGAAGATCTTGCTCTCCGTCGCCGTCCTGCTGGGGGCGCTTTCGTTCGTCGTCATCCGCGGCTATCAGGACCGCGTGGAGGCGGCGCATCCGGCGGTCGGGCCGGAGGTGACGGTCGTGATCGCGGCGAACGACCTCATGCGCGGGACCGTGCTGACCGAAGCGACGCTCCAGCCGTCGTCCCTCCCTCAAGCGTTCGTGCCTCCAGGCGCGATCCGCGACGTCGCGTCACTCGGCGGCCGGGTGCTCACGGCGGACATCGATGCCGGGGAGATCATCACGCGGTCGCGGTTGTCGGAGCCACAGGTTGGACCGATCGCGGCCCTCGTTCCCGACGGGCTCCGCGCCGTGACGATCCCCGGCGGCGTGCCGCAGGGAACGGTCAAGGCGGGAGATCGCATCGAGGTCTACGCCACGTACGGTGGAGGTCAGCCGCACACGGAGCTGGTCGCGAGCGGCATCGACGTCCTCCGGGTGCTCTCGGGTTCGACCGACCAGGGCGGAGGGATCGGCGGAACCACTACATCCAGCGGCGATGCCGGAGTCACCCTCGTGCTGCTCGTCGACGCGGACGCCGCTTCGCGCCTCGCGTACGCCCGGGCGTTCGGACAACTTGAGGTCGCGATCCTCGGACCGGCGTCGGCGACCGGCTGATCGCAGCGGCTCACCGCTCACCACGTGTCGAGTAGGCTGCTGGGCTTCACCAGGTCGAGGAACGGGTCCTTCTTGAGCCCAGAGCATCCGAACGCCACCGCCTATCGTAGGGCCGCGCACGCGTTCCGTGCTCGAGACCTCCAGGCCCTCGAAACGCTCATCGACGAGGACGTGGTTTGGCATGTTCCGGGGGATCACCCCATGGCCGGCGAGATCCGGGGTCGCGGCGCCCTGCTCGCCTGGCTTGAGCGCGCCCGCGCGCTCGGGTTCTGGTTGCAAGAGCACGACGTCTTTGGAAACGACGAACACGTGTGCGCGTTGAGCGCCATGGGGGCTCGCAGGGAACGCGTCGACGTCCAGACGTGGGTCGTGAGCATCTTTCACTTCCACGACGGGCGACAAGCCGAGCGCTGGTTCTATCCCGAGGATCGAGATGCTTGGGACCAGATCTTCCGATAGGGAGTGAACGATCCTCGGTCCCGACTCCGCAACAGGATCGCCATAAGTCCCCGCCGTTCGGCGAATGGTGAGCGCCGGCAAGACCGCTAGCATGACGCGGACCTTCCACCGGAGAGGACCTTCCCGTGACGATCCTGCAGGCGATCGTGCTCGGCCTGACGCAGGGCACGACCGAGTTCGCGCCGATCTCGAGCTCGGGCCACCTGATCTTGGTGCCGTGGCTCTTCCATTGGTCGATCGTGAACGACGTCGCGCTGAACAAGACGTTCGACGTCGCGCTTCATGTCGGCACGCTCGTGGGGGCGCTGATCTACTTCCGTCGCGATGTCTGGCGATACCTGTCGGCGTGGCTGCACTCGATCCGGCGCCGCGCCATCACGACGAACGACGAACGACTCGGGTGGGCGCTCGTCCTCGGCACCATCCCCGGGGCCATCGCCGGCGCGGCGTTCGAGGACGTGATCCAGCGGAAGCTCGGTCAACCGTGGCTGATCGCCACGATGCTCGCGGTGTTCGGCGTTGTGCTCTGGTACGT
>JBOGVK010000070.1:0-7462 GCA_050692375.1 Actinomycetota bacterium | reverse complement strand
CGCGAGCGCGGCGAGCAACACCCCGTCGAAGGCATCGCCCGCACCGGTGGCATCGACCTCGGTGACGGGTTCCGCCGCCATCTCCACGAGCGAACCGTCGAACGACATCGCGGCTCCTTTCTCGCCGAGCTTCACGCATGCAACGCGATAACGCTCTCCGAGCGCCTGAGCGGCGGCACCGCCCGAAGCATCCGTGAGCACCTCTGCCTCGAGCTCGTTCGCGAAGACCGCGTTCGCTCCCAGAGCGGACGTCTCGACCAGGAATCGGTCGACTCCGAAGGCCTCGATCAACGGCCACGAAGACGACTCCACGGCAACGAATCCGCCTGACGCTCGCTCGATCGCCGCGAGCGCCGCCTGCGTCGTCGGTTCTTGGAGCAAGAGATAGCCGGAGATCAGCACGGCACCGGCTTCGAGCGAGTCGGGCAGGTCCTCCGGTGTGAGCCGTGCGTTGGCGCCCCGGTCGGCGACCATGGACCGCTCGCCCGCTTCGACGACGACGAGCATCGTTCCGGACGGCGCCTCCGGATCGAGCGTCAAGGCGGGCTCCACACCGCGATCGACGAGCGCATCCCGCAACAATCCTCCGGCGATGTCGTTACCCACGCATCCGAACACCCGCGCGCTCGCGCCGTCCCACGCCGCCCACACCGCAGCGTTGGCCGATGTGCCGGCCGGCTGCAGTCGGACCCGGCCATGCACGTCACCGCCGCGCCGCAATGCGGGCGCCCGCACGTGGACGTCGATCATGACGTCTCCGACCGTGATGAGATCCACGGCGGCGAGCCTACCCGCCGGTGGCAGCCTCCGATGCCCAGGCGCCGAACGCCCCCCAGAAGGGATCCAGCCCGGGGTGCTCGAGAAGTCGCTCGTCACCGGAGGTAACCAGCACACGACCTGCTGCCGGGTCGGTCACGTCACCGACGATGGCCGCGTCGATGTTCTCGCGCGAGAGTGCTTCCAGATACCCCTCAGCTCGATCGGCGGTGACCGTCGCGATCAGCGTCCCCTCGGAGATCGCCGTGTACGGGTCGATCCCGATATGGTCGCACACGGCGCGGACCTCGGGACGGACGGGGATGGAGTCGAGCTCGATGCGCATCCCCATCTCGGACGCGACCGCAACCTCCAGCAGCCCTCCGAGCACGCCGCCCTCCGTCGCATCATGCATCGAGGTCACGCCCGGGTCCCGCAGCCCGAAGGCCGCGGCGATCCGTGCCTCCGGAACGACCGTCATCTGCTCGAACAATGCATCCGCGCGTCGGACGACCTCCGCTCCCACACCGGCGGTCAATCGCTCGGGGAACGTCGCGGCGAACAGCGCGGTCGTCTCGATCGCGGCGCCCTTCGTGACGACGACGCGGTCTCCGGGACGCGCCATCGTCGGCGTGACGTAGGCGTCGTCCGATCCGATGGCGATGCAGGTCGCTCCTCCGACCATCGGCCACGCGCAGCCGTCGTACCGAGCGGTGTGACCCGTTACGACGGCGATCCCCAGGTCGGCGCATGCACGAGAGAACGCATCCCACAGCGCGGTGAGCTCGTCGTCCGTGATCTCGGGCGGCAGGTTCAGATCGACGGCCATCCACCGCAGCGGCAACCCGCTCGTGGCGGCGTCCGAAGCCAGGATGTGGACCGCGAACCACGCCGCGCGCTCCCAACCGTACGCCGGCACGACGAACACCGGATCGGTCGTGAGCGCCATCGCCACACCGTCCGAGACCCGCACCACGCCGACATCCACACCATGTTTCGGTCCGACCAACACATCGTGGTCCGCCGCGCCGAGCCGCCGCAGGATCACTTGCTCGAAGAGCTCTGCCGTCGCCTTGCCCGTGCGTTGTTCCATCAAGGAGACCCCTCTCGGATCGACACGGCGCTCGGAACGGCTGCCGAGAGCTGTCTGGTCGCATCCACAGGGTCGTCGGCCCCGCCGACCGCCGACACGACCGCAACCCCTGCCGCGCCGGCGGCGATCACCTGACCGGCATTCAACGCCTCGATCCCTCCGATCCCCACGACGGGTAGCGAGGTTCCCCCGACGATCGCCCGCAGACCCACGAGGTCGTGTGGGATCGCTTCGGGCTTCGTCGGGGTGGCCCATACCGTCACGCCCAGGTAGTCCGCACCGGCCGCCTCGGCGGCCTGCGCTTCGTTCAGATCGCCGACGCTGATACCGAGGACCGCATCCGCACCGATGCGCGCTCGAACGTCACCGAGGTCATCACGTTGTCCGAGATGCACGCCGTCCGCTCCGCTCTCGAGCGCGACGTCCAGGCGATCGTTCACCACGAACAACACGCCGGCCTCCCGGCACCGCACGGCAAGTTCCGTGGCGAGCGGCAGGAGGTCTTCGTCTCGGAGCTCGGGTGCACGCAGTTGGATGGCACTCGCGCCACCCTCGATCGCGGCGAGCGCTACATCGCGATGGCCGCGTCCCGGCGCAAGACCGGTCGACGTCACGACATACACTCGGAATGATCCTCGATCGAACACGGTCGCCTCCCTCCGCCGGTATTACCCGGTTCAGGTCGTGCGGGTCGCCGGCGGGATGAAGCCGACCTCTCAGCCCGGTGTCCCCGAGCTCCCCGGTGGTTCGCGCGGAAGTATAGGCCGCAGCCGCGGCCTAGATGTTCGAGCGGGTCTTGGCGACCGCTCGCTCGCGCAGGAACTTCTTCCAGTCGCTCAGCTTCACGGAGAACGCGATGTCGGTGCCGATCGAGAGGACGCCGATGGCGATCAACGCGACGGCGCTCCACCATGGCGCACCCGACCCTGGCCAGAACGCCAGCGCGAGGAAGGGAGCGAGCTTGGAGGCGATGGCGCCGGAGGCGTGCATCCACGCTCGGCTCCCGGGGTCGGCTCGAAGGTAGGACGCGTAGTCGCTCTTCAGTCCCGGCCGCGGCGGCGGGGGGCCACCCACGAAGTAGTCGGTGAACCGGATGCTCACGAGGGATCCAACGAACCAATGCGTCGGGCTGTGGAGGGCGACCGTCCAGGTGGCCCCGGCCGCGATCAAGAGCAGTCCTGCAAGCGTCGCCGACGCCACGATGTGGGCGGCGATCGCGGCACCTAGTCCGAAGCCGGCCCCCATGAGGAGGATCGTGTTCCCCATCCAGACCGGCATCCGAAGATGAGCGAACTTGCGGAACGCCGCCGTGTCGATCCGCCCGATCTGGTCGGCGTACCGATCCACCAGGAGCCTGTCCGGCTTCACCTGCGCGACGATGCGCCAGAAGCCGAGCGACCTGAGATCGGCGTCCCCCGCCTGGACGGCGGCCTCGATCCGGTCCAGCTCCCCAGAGAGGTCCGGGGAGATATCGACCGGTGCAGTTGCCTCCGCTTCAGCCATTCTGCCTGCTCTCCACCGTAGAATCGCCTCCGGACGCGCTGTTTCCGCTCCTGAGCGCTTCCCCCAGGGAGGTCGACCACGTCCAAGACTACTGCGCAAGCCTCGGCCACCGGCGAAGCCGGTGGCCGCGCCCTCGTCACGCTGGACGGCCGCTACCACATCGTGGATCGGGTCGCCGCCGGAGGGATGGGTGAGGTCTTCCGCGCGCACGACGCTGTGCTCGCTCGTGAGGTCGCGATCAAGGTCCTGCATCGCTCGCTCGCGGGCGACCAGGGGTTCGTCGATCGGTTCCGACGCGAGGCGCGCGCCGCGGCGTCGCTCTCCCACCCGAACATCGTCGCCGTCTACGACTGGGGAGCGGTCGACGGCATCTACTACATGGTCATGGAGTTCGTGCGCGGCCGCGCCGCGCGCGAGCTGTTGAACGCGAACGTTCGTCTCGAGCCGGCGCAGGCTGCCGAGATCGTGCGGCAGACGTTGCTCGCTCTCGAGGCGGCGCACGCGCAGGGCATGGTCCACCGAGATATCAAGCCGGAGAACATCCTGGTCACGACCGGCGGCGCCGTGAAGGTCGCGGACTTCGGTCTGGCGCGCGCGTACGCCGACGGGACCGCGACGCAGACCGGCGGCGTGCAAGGCACGGTGCAATACCTCTCCCCCGAACAGATCCGCGGTGAGCCGGCCGACCCCAGGTCGGATCTCTACTCGCTCGGGATCGTGACGTTCGAACTGCTCACCGGACAACTGCCGTTCACCGGCGAGACCGCCATGAGCATCGCGTACAAGCATCTCTCCGGCCGCGTCCCGAAGCCCTCGACCGCGGTCGCGAACGTTCCCACGGAGCTCGACGGGTTCGTCCTGTCGGCGACCGAGCGCGACCGTGAGCTCCGGCCGGAGAGCGCCACCGAGATGCGTCGCGACCTCGAATCCATCGCGTCGGGACTGCCGGCCGCCCGCTCGTTGGCAGCCGTGGTGGGCGATCAACCAGAGGTGAGTACGGAAGGCGGCGTGACCGAGCGTGTTCCGGTGGTAGCCGCCACGGCCACCCAAACCATCCCCAGGGTCGAGCGGACCCGGCGGCGGCGCGGACGACGCTTCGCCGGGATCGCGCTCTTGCTGGTCGCGCTCGCCGCCATCGCGTGGGGAGCGTGGGTCTACGTCGTTCCTCACCACGCTGGCGTGCCGCAACTGATCGGCCACCCGATCGACGACGCGAGGTCTCAGCTGATAGACGCCGGCTTCCAGGTGGTCGTCGCCGACGCCGGTGTGTATCGCATGAACATCCCGAAGGACGACGTTGCCATCGTTCGGCCGGCGGCCGGCACGTCGCTCCAGAAGGGCGCCACGATCACGCTGGTCCCCTCGCTCGGACCTCCCCTCGTTCCGGTGCCGAACGTCGTCGGCATGACACTGGCCGATGCGACGAAGGCACTCGGCAAGCGCCTCTCGCTCGGTGTTCCTAAACAGGTCTATAGCGACAAACCCGTCGGGCAGATCCTCAGCCAGTCACGATCCGTCACGGCTCCGAGGGGTAGCACGATCGATGTCACCATCAGCCAGGGCCCGAAGCCGCTTCCGTTGCCCAACGTCGTCGGGAAGACGCAGGACGAAGCTATCCAGCTCCTCACCGACGCGGGCTTCATCGTCGATCCCCAGACGAAGTTCTCGACGGAGGTCCCGCGCGGCACGGTGATCAGGCAATCGCCCCCGGCACATCAAGCGCTCCAGCCCGGGCAGACCGTCACGATCACGGTCTCCCTGGGACCCAAGCACTTCGCGGTTCCGGATTTCAGCGGCCTCACGCGCGACGGAGCCCAAGCCCTCGCCGACCAGTATGGTCTGGTCCCGGTCTTCCAGGTCATCGGGACCACGTCAGGAACCCTCGTGTACAGCCAGAACCCCGGGGTCGGAGTCACCGTGGCCTACGGCGACACCATCACTCTCTATCTCGTGTGAGGATCGGGGCGCACGTCCGGCGTCGTTCCGGCGGGATCGGAGGAGCCGTCGAGGAATGCCGTCTTCGAGGCGCCGACGCCGCGCAGATCTTCATCTCGAACCCGCGCGGTTGGGCAGGTCCGCGCGTAACCGACGAGGAGGCTGCAGCCTTCCGCGAAGGTTGGGGAGCATCGGGCCTGGGACCACTCGTTGCCCACGCGCCCTACTTGGTGAACATCGCCTCGCCGAACAAGGACTTCGTCGCGAAGTCGCGGGCGCTGGCGGGGTCAACCGTGCGCGCGTGCGACGCGTTGGGCATGGACTCGCTCGTCCTGCACGCGGGAGCCGGAGGTCCCACGGAACCGGCGGCCGCGCTCGAGCGCGCCGCCATGACCCTTCGTATCGCCGCAGATCATGCGGAGCACGTGCGGATCCTCGTCGAACTCATGGCCGGAACCTCCGGAGCCGTCGCATCGACGATCCCGGAGGCCGCCAGATTGTTGGAGGCCGCCGACATCGATGCCCTCCAACTCTGTCTCGACACCTGCCACCTGTTCGCGGCGGGCTACGCGCTCGACACGGCTGATGGCGTCGAGGCGCTCTTTGCCGAGCTGCGATCGGAAGGGCTCACCGACCGCGTTGCGTTGATCCACGCGAACGACTCGCTCTATCCGCGAGGCGAGCGCCGCGATCGCCATGAGAACGTCGGCGACGGCTTCATCGGTCTCGAGGGCTGGCGCTCGATCGTCGGTCGTCCCGAGCTCGCGGAGCTGACCCTGATCCTCGAGACACCCGGCGAAGCCGCACGTCAGGCCGAGGACATCGCCCTGCTGCGCTCACTCGCGGGCTAGGACCGTCCGCCGAGCGGGAAGCGGGTTCCCTCGGGGAACACCAGGCCGAACCGATCCGCAAGGATCTCCAGCAATTGCACGGCACCACGCACCTCTGTTCGCTCTTCGCTTCCGACGCGCTGCACGACGAAGGATCGCTCCCACAGGACCAGCCGCAGGTCCAGCCCTGGACGCTGCACGGTGACGTGCTTCACGAACGAGGATCCCGCCCAGGTCGACGTGAAGTGGTTCGCCACTTCGTAGTCGACCGGAAGTTGCGGCTGCAGGTCGAATGCGTACAGATCCATCCATGCGTCACCCTGCAAGGAACGCACGACGAAGAGATCTTCCTCTCGCTGCAGCCGATAGGTCCAGGCCCCTTGGCGCACCGGCGCATCGCCGGTGAACGGGATCGGATCGAGCAACCCGTCGCCGCCGAATCCCACGTCGGCCAGCCATCGCTCGCCGCGACCGCAAGGACCATGTGCGTCCGCGGCCGGGGCGCCGAGTCCCCCATCCTCACCCGTGCCGCCAAGCGGGTCACCTCGAACCCGATCGTCTCGAGGACGGCGGCGAAGAGGGCGTTCTGCTCGAAGCAGTAGCCTCCTCGCCGGCCGTCGACGAGCTTCGCCTGCAGGCTCGGGAGGTCCAACCGGATCGGACGGCCGAGCAGGATGTCGAGGTTCTCGAACGGGATCGTCAACGCGTGCGCACGATGGAGCCTCACCAGCTTGTCGGGGGTCGGAGCCGGCTCGCCTTCGTAGCCGATCCGCGCGAGGTATGCGCCGAGGTCCAGCCCTTCCGTCACGGCTCGAGCTCGGCGCGCGGGCCTTCCTGGTAGCTGTAGCGCTCCTCGCCGAACGGCTCCGCGTGGATGTGGTAACCGCGCACTTCCCAGAACCCTCGCTTGTTCTTCGCGCTGAACTCGAGGCCGGTCAACCATTTCGCGCTCTTCCACGCGTAGCGTTTCGGCACGACCAATCTGAGCGGCCAACCGTGCTCGGTGCTCAGGTTCTCGCCATGGTTCTTCCAGGCAACCAGCACGTCGTCGTCGTCCATCGACTGCAACGACAGGTTCGACGTGTAGCCGTGCGCGCAATGCGCGATCACCCACTTCGCCTCAGGCGTCGGCTTCGCCATCTCGAGGAGCGTGCGGAACGAGACACCCTCCCATGTGTTGTCGAGCGTGGTCCAGCCGGTGACGCAGTGCATGTCGGCGTCGACCGTGACGTGCGGCAGCGCTTGCAGCTCCGCATACGACAGCGTGAACGCGTTCTCGACGAGACCGCTCATCTCCAGGTCCCAGTTCGTCCCGTCGAACTTCGGGATCGGGCCATAGTGCAGC
>JBOGVK010000069.1:0-26962 GCA_050692375.1 Actinomycetota bacterium | reverse complement strand
GGATAAAGCATCAACTGCGCCTTCAGCGTGCCAGTAAAATAGATCGAGGCCAGCACCATGGTGGCCACGGTCGTGACCGCGAATGTCTCAAACAGGTCGGCCGCCATGCCGGCGCAGTCGCCGACGTTGTCGCCCACGTTGTCGGCGATCGTCGCCGCGTTCCGCGGGTCGTCCTCGGGGATGCCCTGCTCCACCTTGCCGACCAGGTCCGCGCCGACGTCGGCCGCCTTCGTGAAGATGCCGCCGCCGACCCGCATGAACATCGCGAGGAGCGCGCCGCCGAACCCGAATCCGACCAGCACGCTCGTGGCGTCCTGCTTGTAGATCATCAGGATGACGGTGGCGCCGAGGAGACCGAGCCCGACCGTGAACATGCCCGCGACGCCCCCCGCGCGGAACGCGATCCGCACCGCCCTGCGCAGTCCGGATTCCTTCGCGGCGTTGGCCGTGCGGACGTTGGCGCGCACCGCGAGCCACATGCCGGTGTAGCCGGTCGTCGCGCTGAAGACAGCCCCCAAGATGAACGCCAGTGATCGACCGAACTTGATCGCGAACTCCGAGTGGAGCGCGTCCTTGGGCGCCGGCAACGCGAAGAACAGTACGACGGTGAGGAGGGCGAGGAAGATGCCGAGCGTCCGGAACTGTCGCGATAGGTAGGCCTTCGCGCCTTCCTGGATCGCCTTCGCGATCTCCTTCATCTTCTCGGTGCCCTCCGGCGCTCCGAGCACCTCGCGCGCGAGGTAGTAGGCGAACGCCAGCGCCACGAGAGAGACGACCAGGATCACCCACAGGGAGTTGGTCTCGAACGACCCGAATACCGCGCGGATCGAACCACTCTCCTGGGCCAAGACGCCGTGCATCGAACCTCCTTGAGATGTGTGGGAGCGAGTCTCTCTCACCCGGCCCAGGGCCGGGAACCCGTGAAGTATAGGGAAAGGCTGTGTGGGCTGACCTGCGTATACTCGCCCCTGCGCGGGCGACCGCCGGGGCGATGGAGCTCGCCTGAACCGCCGGAACCGGCTGATGGCTCCTACCCGTGGGACTTGGGGAGGTGTCGGTGCGGACGATCGTGGGCGTCGGACTGGCAGGCTCGGTGGGAGCGCTCTCCCGTTACGGGCTGGACGGGCTCATCAGCGAACGGTTCCCGGGGACGTTCCCGCTCGGCACGTTCGTCGTGAACATCTCGGGGTCCTTCCTGCTCGGACTCCTCTTCGTGATGCTCACGGAAAGGGTCGCCGCATCTCCGGCACTGCGCACCTCGCTCACGATCGGTTTCGTGGGGGCCTTCACGACGTTCTCCACGTTCTCGTTCGAAACGGTGCGACTGATCGACGATGGCGCCCTCGGCACCGCGGCGCTCAACGTGGTCGCGACGCTCGGGATCGGCCTGGTCGCCGTCTGGGCTGGGATGTCGCTGGGGAGGGGGATCTAGATGAAGCTCGAGGGCGAAGGCAAGCTCCTGCGGATCTTCATCGGAGAATCCGACACCTATCACGGCAAGCCGCTGTTCGAGGCGATCGTCGAACACGCACGTAAGGAGGGTCTCGCGGGGGCGACGGTGGTCCGAGGCATCGAGGGATTCGGGAAGGCCTCGAGGGTGCACACCACGCGCATCCTGCGGTTGTCGACGGATCTGCCCGTGCTGATCGAGATCGTCGACACCGCGGAGCGGATCGATGGCATCCTGCCGGTGCTCGACGAGATGGTGGGCGAGGGCATGATGACCGTCGAGAAGGTGCACATCATCGCCTACCGCGCCGTCGAGCCGGAGCGTTGATCGCGTGAGCTTCGAGGGTTCGTCGCTCTGGCGGGTCCGGCAGAAGGTCGGCCACGAGCCGATCCTGTGGCCCGGCTCCACCGTCCTGGTCGAGGACGCCGACGGGCGGATCCTGCTCGGTCTTCGCCGCGACAACGGGGAATGGGCGATGCCGGGCGGCGGCGCCGAGGAGGGTGGGAGCTTCGCCGCCACGGCGCTCGACGAGCTGCGCGAGGAGGTCGGTGTGGAGGCGGACCGGGCGGACCTGGTCGCGTTCGCGTGCGTGTCCGATACCCAGGACCATGTGATCACCTACCCCAACGGTGACGTCACGCATTACTTCGGGCTCTGGTTCGTGCTCCGGCGTTGGCGCGGCGAACCGGTCGCCGACGGCAACGAGCTGTCCCGTGTCGAGTGGTTCGACCGCAACGACCCGCCGCAGCCGTTGATGCACAGCTCGGAGGTCGCGCTCGCGCACTACGCGCGATTCCTCGAAACCGGCGACTTCCAGATCGGCTGACCCATGCGGAGCCGAGCTGCACCTAGGACGGGCGTCCTGCTCTTCGCGTTCGCGTTCGCAGTGATGGCCGACCCGGTGTCCTCCGTTGCCTATGCTATCGAAGCGGCGCTGCGGGCACTGAAGGGCAACCTCGGACTGCTCGTGGCCACGATGGCGCTCGTGCTGGCCATCATCTATCTGGTCAAGGTCAACTATGACCAGCTGATCCATCGTTTCCCCGAGGGCGGCGGCGCCGTCGCGGCGACCGGAGCGGCGTTCGGCGAAGGCTGGGCGTTCCTGCCGCTGGGAGCGTTGATCGTCGATTTCGTATTGACGATCGCGATCAGCGTGGCGGCCGCAGCGTCGGCGGTCATCGCCTACTTCCCGTCGCTGCATGGACAGCGCACGGCCATCGCGCTCGTGCTGCTGTGCTTCGTAGCAGGACTCACGTGGTTCGGACACATCGGTCGGAGCGTCTTCGCCGTGATGACGGTCGCCTTCATCGCCGCGGCGATCCCCGTGATCGTGCTGGGCTTCGTGGCCCCGCACGCCACCGGCGATGCGCCTCTACATGTGGAGGGTGGCGGGCTCCCACTCCTGTTGGTGCTGCTCGCGTTCCCCGTGGCGATGGCCCTCGCGACGGGGGTCGAAGCCCCGGCATCCGCCATCGCCCAACTCGGACAACTCGATGACACGCAGAAGGAGCGGTTCGGACATCGCACGCTCTTCTTGACGGTCTTGATCACGGCGGTGCTCACGCTCTCGATCTCCGGGCTCGCCGTGAAGCTGCACGTGGGGATCCCACAACCGGGCAGCACGATGATCGCCGACGTGGCGAAGAACGCCGCGGGTAGGGGGGCGTGGTTCGCACTCTTCCAGCTCACGAGCTCCCTGCTTCTGCTCGCCGCCGCTTCTTCCTCCTTCCAGGCCGGCCCCGGACTCCTGAAGGCCCTCGCTCGGCGCACGCAGCCGAACGGGGAGGAGGTCGGCATCCTGGCGCACACCTTGGGCCGGACGAACCGTCACCACACGCCCTTTTGGAGCGTGGGCGTCTACCTGGTCGTCTCCGCCTTGGTCGTCGTCGCCGCGGGCGGACACGATCAAGAACTGGTGCTGTTCTACGCCGTGTCGGTCTTCGTCAGCTTCCTTGCGGGCCTGCTCGCGATGGCGCGATTCTCGAGGCAAGAGGGACACCGTCGCAACGTCATGGTCAACCGTTTCGGGGCGGGTGTCGTCGCGTTCACGATCCTCGTCAATCTGCGGCGCGGGTACCCGATCGCGTCCCTCGCCGCATCCCTGGCGATATCGGCGGTGTTCTTCTGGCTGTGGAACCGCCTCGGACGCCCTCGTGGGATCGCGATGGCGGGGATCGAGGCTGAAGCGGAGCTGGCGGAGTAGTGGAAGGACGTCAAGCCGCGAACAGCTAGTCCATAGCGGACTAGTGACTGTCATCCCCGGAGGCGCTCGCCCTGCGAAGCAGGAGATACCCGAGCGGGCCCGCGATCAACGCCGAGACCAGCACTCCCACCTTCGCCTGCTGAGCGAGCTCCGGATGACCCGCGAACGCGAGCCCGGCCACGAACAACGACACGGTGAACGCCACCCCGGCGGCGGCCCCGACGCCGAGCACATGGGCGAACCGCATCCCTTCGGGCAATCGGCAGAGGCCGGATCGAACCGCGAGCCAGGTTGCGACACCGATGCCCGCGATCTTGCCGACCACACGTCCGACGGCGACCCCCACGGTGATGCGACTGGTCAGCGCCGTCGCGAGCGCGTGGCCCGACAAGGTTACGCCGGCGTTCGCGAGCGCGAACAACGGCAGGACGACGAAGGTCGTCCACGGCAGCAGGAAGTGCTCGACCCGTGCGAGAGGTGATACGGCCTCCTTCGACAGACGGGCCAGGTAGAACCACCAGTGAGCGTCCGCATCCGGTGGGTCCGGTTCGTCGACCGTCTCGTCCGCCACGCGGACCGCTTCCTCGCTGACGTCCCGGGGCCGCTGGAACGGCACCGCGGGAGTCAGGAGCCCGATGGCGACACCCGAGAGCGCGGGCGGAACGCCGGAGTCGTGCATGGCGATCCACATCGCGACCCCGAGTGCGACGTAGACCACCGAAGCTCGAACGTGGATCCGTTCCAGCGCCACGATCGCCCCGCCAACGGCGACCGCGGCGAGCAGGGGGGCGATCGACACTCCGGAGGGATAGAAGATCGCGATCACCACGATCGTGAGGATGTCGTCGACGATCGCGAGGGTGAGCACGAACGACTTCAGGCTCGGCGGCGCGCGGCGCGCCGCCAGAGCGAGGACCCCCAACGTGAACGCGATGTCCGTCGGCATCGCGATCCCCCAGCCACGTATCCCTCCCCCGCCGACGTTCGTCGCGAGGTAGATCGCCGCCGGCACCACCATGCCGCCGATGGCCGCGATCGCGGGCAATGCAGCGGCTCGACGATCCCTGAGCTCGCCCGTCAAGAGCTCTCGCTTGATCTCCAGCCCGACGACGAGGAAGAACAACGCCATCAGTCCGTCATTCACCCAGGAGCGGAGATCCTCCGTGACCCCGTGGGTGCCGATCCCGACCGAGAGCGTCGAGCGCCACATGCGTTCGTACGCACCGGAGTACGGAGAGTTGGCCCAGATGATCGCGATCACGGCCGCGGCGACCAGCAGCACCCCGCCCGAGGTCGACGCATTGAGGAACTCCTGCAAGGGGCGAACGACGTGTCGAGGCACCGGGCGGTCCGAGTACGCCCAGGGCACCCGGATGCCGGATCGTGCCGGACGCCCGCGATCGGAGCCGGTCGGTGCCATCGCTCGAACTCCTGCCGACCAGACTTCCCGGCGCACCTTCGGACCGGGCTAGCTTACTCCGGTCTCAATCCTTCACGACTTCCTCACATCACGACGGTTGTGGTTACGCGCGCACCGCCCGTACGCTGGTCGGCGTTTTGGCAGACGGCCGGCACGCATCGTCCTCGCGCATCAAGCCCGCATACCTCATCACCGGAGGGGTTGCGGTCGTCGTCGTTGCCTTCCTCGGCTTCGTCTTGCTGCGTGGTGGCACCGACGGTCTCCCGATCATCGGGAACTCGACGCCCCCGACGCCGCCCTTCGCGTTCGTCGTGACCAAGGTCCTCGCCGTGCCGACGCGTACGGGCATCACCGCGGCGAAGCTGAAGAGCAAGGCGAAACCCGCCGCGACCGAGGTCGAGAAGGCGATGAACGCTTTGTACATCGGGGCGTTCCTGGATCCCGGTAACTGGCAGCACGGGTCCTACGACGACGTGTGGGGTCTCTTCGACACCGGAGCGAGCGCCGAGGCGCAGCAGCAGGTGGACACGATCACCGCCGGCACGGGCGCCGGCGATGCGTTCGACACGATCCTGCCGGACCAGACCGCCGCCTCACTGAAGACCAAGGTGCTGTTCGACCAGAAGGATCAGCCTTTCTCGGTCGTTGCGATCGTGCACTTCGAAGCCACGGGCAGTGGCAAGGGCGCACGGGATCTGCAGATGAAGAGCGAGGGACAGTTCGTCTTCCAGCAGGTAGATGGAACGTGGAAGATCGTCTCGTTCCGCGTGTTGCGCAACGACATCCCCGCGGCGACTCCCACGGTAACCCGGACCACAACACCGACGGCGAGCCCGTCGTGACGATGCGACGGCGCGCGGTCTTCGCGGTCACGGCGCTCGTGGCGTGGGTGGTCGGCTCCGCGCTCGGAACGCTCGGCGCGATCCCACCGGCGTCTGCGCAGGCCGGCGTCGTGATCGGCAAGGCGCACGCCGGCTATGCGCCCTCGCTCACGGGCACCAAGCCGATCGTGCTGCTGGTCGTCGGCAGCGGCGCGCGACTGGGCGACGACGTCGAGCACTCGCTGGCCGACTCGATCCACGTGGTGTCGATCAACCCCGCCAAGCACAAAGCGACGATCATCGGGATCCCCCGTGACTCCTGGGTCAACATCCCGGGACGTGGCACCAGCAAGATCAACGCGTCGCTCGTGTACGGCGGACCCGCCCTGTTGGTGCAAACGGTCGAGAGCATCTCCGGTTTGAAGATCGACTACTACGCCATCACGACGTTCTGGGGTTTGACGCAGCTCTACGACAACCTCGGCGGCTTGACGATGAACGTGCCGTTCTCCATGCACGACTCGTACTCGGGAGCGAACTTCGAGCCAGGCGTGCAAACGCTCACGGGCCAGCAGGTGCTGGCGTTCTCGCGCGACCGGCACAGCCTGAGCCAGGGTGATTTCGCGCGCTCCGAGGATGCCGGGCGCATCTTGATCGCCTCGCTCGTCGCGTTCCGTGCGGCCTTCCAGGCGGATCAGAGCTCCTTGTTCACGTGGATCGCGTCGGGCATGCGCAACGTGCAGACGACCGTGCCGTTCGACGAAGTGGTGCAGCTCGCCTACACGTGCTCGCACATCAACCCCAAAGGCGTGACGAACATCGCGCTGCCCGGCTCGACGGGCATGCAGGGAAGCCTGTCGGTGGTCTACCTCTCCTCCGAGAAGGACGTGATCTTCGCCGACGTGAAGCCCGATGGCATCGTGAGCAAGAAGCACATCCCCCCCAGTCCCACCGCGAACCAGACCTGAGTCAGGTCCTCGCCGTTGGATCAGCCGCGGGCCACCACGTACGCCACGTACCCCACGTAGAAGACGCCCTGCACCAGGAGGAGCCTCCCGCGCAGCCGCCCCTTGAGACTCGCGGTCAAGTAGAGCACACCCGCCGCGACGAGCGCGATCGCAGCCGCCACACCTGCCGTTTGATCCAGCCGCCACGGCGTGAACAGCAACCCGATCGTTACCGGGAACGTCGCCTGGAACACCATGGCGCCGGTGATGTTCCCGAGGGCCAGCACGTCCTTCCCCCGGCGAGCCCAGATCACGCTGCTGTTGAGCGCCTCCGGGAGCTCCGTCGCGATCGGCGCGACGAGCAACGCGAACACGAGGTGCGACACGTTGAGCCGCGTCGCCAGATCGTCGATCGCGTGGACGAAGATCTGTGCGCCGCCGACGATCACTCCGAGGCCGAGGATGGTCTGAGCCAGGGAGAACCCGATCGGGCTGCCCTCACCGTGGAGGAGCCGGCGGATGTATAGACGCTTGACCTCACCCGCCGCCTCGGCCGCCAGCTTGTCCTCGCCGGGAGACGCGAAGTGGCGGCGGACGTAGAACCCGTACGCGACCACGAGGCCGATGGCGAGAAAGACGCTGAACGCCTTCACGTGGATGAGTCCTGCGAAGAGCGCCAACGAATACATGACCAGGAAGTACCGCAGATCCTGCACGAAGACACCCGGATCGTGCTCGAGCGTCGCTGAGCGCTTCCCCTTCCGCGACACCACAACGACGGTGACACCCAGAGCGAACATCGCGAGCGTCGTGAGCATGAATGGCGCGCCCAGGATGGCGCCGATCCCGATGTCGTCGCCCCCGACGTGACCCGACATGATCGCGACGATCGGCAGCAAGGTTTCCGGCAGGGCCGTGCCGATCGCCGCGAGGACCGATCCGACCGCGCCCTCGGAGAGCCCGAACCCCTTGCCGACCCACTCGACACCGTTCGTGAAGAGCTCGGCGCCGCCCAAGATGATCACGAGCGACGCCACGAGCAGACCCCACACCATGCGCCGAATCGTACCGACACGCGGCCGACACGCGTCGGGGCCCGTGTTTCGTGGTGCAAGTAGCATCGCGCTCGTGGACCCACGCGCATTCCTGACGTCGCTCACGGCGGACGAGGAGGTCGCGCGTTCGCTCGTGCACGTCCGCGAGCTCCCTGCGAGGAGTCCGGAGATCCGTCCGTTCCCCGGATGGATCCCGGAGCTCGTGCGAGATCGGATGGAGCTGATCGGCGTTCGGGGCGTCTATCCGCACCAAGCCGACGGGCTCGAGGTGCTGGCCGCCGATCAGAACCTGATCATGGCGACGGGCACGGCGAGCGGCAAGACCTTGGTCTACAACCTGGCGTTCGCGTCCGAGGCGGTGGAACGGCCGACGTCCACCGCGCTCTACCTGTTCCCCACCAAAGCTCTTGCGCGAGATCAGCTCCGGGCCGTGCGGGCGCTCAAGATCCCGCAGCTGAAGGCAGCGGTCTACGACGGCGACACGCCGCGCGGCGAGCGCCCGCTGATCCGCAAGAACGCCAACCTCGTCATGACGAATCCGGACATGTTGCATCTGGCGCTCCTGGCCGACCACGCCCGGTGGGCCGACTTCTTCTTCCGACTGTCACTCGTCGTGGTCGACGAAGCGCACGTGTGCCGCGGGGTGTTCGGATCGCACGTGGCCATGACGCTCCGGAGGCTTCGGCGACTGGTGGCCCATTACGGCGGTTCGCCGCGATGGATGCTGGCGAGCGCGACGATCGGCAATCCCGGAGAGCTGGCATCGCGATTGACCGGCCTGGAGTTCCGCGAAGTCCTGGCCGACGCCGCGCCGTCGGGCGAGAAGCTGTTCGTGCTTTGGAACCCACCGATCATCGACGAGGACGTGGGCGTTCGACGCAGCGCGTTGACCGAGGCGTCGTGGTTGGTATCGCGGTTGGTGCAGGGCGACGTGCGAACGATCGGGTTCACGAGGTCCCGCCGAGCAGCAGAGTTGCTGGCGGAGTTCGCGCGGCGCGACGTGGGCGATGCGCAGAAGCGCGCCCGGATCAAGTCGTACCGAGCCGGCTACCTGGCCGAGGACCGCCGGAAGATCGAGCGCGAGCTGGCGAACGGCGACCTGCTCGCCGTCGCCTCGACGAACGCGCTCGAGCTGGGGATCGACATCGGGTCGCTCGACGCCGCCGTGCTCACCGGCTATCCCGGCACGCGCGCCTCGATGTGGCAGCAGGCGGGACGTGCCGGCCGTCGCGACTCCGACTCACTGGCCATCCTGGTCGCGCAGGACGACCCGCTGGATCAGTACCTCGTGCACCATCCCCAGGACCTGTTCGACAGGCCGCCCGAGGCAGCGGTGATCGATCCGACGAACCCGTACGTGCTGGAGCCGCACCTGCGGTGCGCGGCTCGGGAGCTGCCGCTCCGCGTCGAGGAGCTCGGCTTCTTCGGAGACCTGGCGGGTGTCACGGCCGCGGTCGAGCGGATGGTCGAACGGTCAGAGCTGCTGCAGCGCACGGATACCTGGAACGATCGCGGCCGCGAGTCGCCACACCGGGCGGTCGACATCCGGGCCGGGGCGGGACACGTCTACTCGATCGTGATCGGCGACACGGGCGAGCTGCTCGGCACGGCCGACGAGCATCGCGCGTTCGCCACGCTGCATCCGGGTGCCGTCTACCTGCATCAAGGCGAGCAGTACCTCGTCGAGGAGCTCGACCTGGTCACGCGTGTCGCGGTCGTGAACGAAGCGGACCCCGACTTCTACACCCAGTCGCGCGACATCACCGACATCGACGTGGTGGCGGCGAGCGAGGACGGAACGACCGGCGACGTCGCGGCGTTCTTCGGGACGGTACGCGTCACGAACCAGGTCGTGAGCTACGTGAAGAAGCTGGTGTCCACGAACGACGTGATCGACGAGATCCCCTTGCCGCTTCCGCCGCAGCATCTGGAGACGAAGGCGGTGTGGTGGACCATCCCGCAGGCCGTGATCGATCGGGCGGCCGTCTCCGCACGCGAGCTGCCCGGCGCGGTGCACGCGGCCGAGCACGCGGCGATCGGCCTGCTCCCGCTCGTGGCGACCTGCGATCGCTGGGATGTGGGCGGCGTGTCCACACCGTTGCACCCGGATACCGGCCTCTGCACGATCTTCATCTACGACGGCTACCCGGGAGGCGCGGGCATCGCCGAGCGGGGGTTCCGCACGGCAGATCGATGGCTCGCGGCGACGCTCGAGGCGATCGAACAGTGCCCCTGCTCACGCGGATGCCCCTCGTGCGTCCAGTCTCCTAAGTGCGGCAACGGCAACGAGCCACTCGACAAGACGGCGGCCGCCGCGCTGCTCGCCGCGATCTTGGGCCGGCGATGGGGATGACGTCGTGGCATGACCTGTCGCTCGCCGAGGCTGCTCGGCTCGACGCCGGCGACGTCTTGCAACACCTCGGATCGTCGGACGCCGGTCTCGGCGCCGACGAGGCCGCACGACGCCTGACCCTCGTAGGCCCCAACGCTGTGCGCAGTCACGGCACGCACGCGTTCACGATCTTCTTGCGGCAGCTGAAGAACCCGTTGATGCCGCTCCTGGTGATCGCCGCGATCGTCTCGAATTTCACGGGGCAACACGCCGACGCCGTCATCATCGTCGTGATCCTCTCGCTCTCGATCGGCTTGGGGTTCTTCAACGAGTTCCGGTCGGAGAAGGCGGTCGAATCGCTGCATTCGCAGATCCGGCACAGCGTGCTCACCATGCGCGATGGACACGGGAGGCAGGTGGATGAGACCGAGCTGGTGCCCGGCGACGTCGTGCATCTGGATGTCGGGGTCGTGATCCCCGCGGACGTCCGCTTGCTCCAGGTCAACTCGCTCCAGTGCGACGAAGCGATCCTGACCGGTGAGGCGATGCCGGCGCCGAAGCAGACCGATCCCGTGACCGAGCCCGGCTCGCCGGTCGACCTGCCGGATTGCGCGTTCATGGGCACCATCGTGCGAGCGGGCACGGGGCGCGCGGTCGTCGTCGAGACGGGCCCGGACACCGAGTTCGGCAAGATCGCGCTCAGCCTGGGTGAGCGGCACGCAGAGACGTCGTTCCAGGTGGGACTCCGCGACTTCTCGAAGCTGCTCGTGAAGATCACCGAGGTCTTGTGCATCGCCATCTTCGTCATCAACACGGCGCTGCATCGCCCGATCTTGGACGCGGCGCTGTTCGGGCTCGCGATCGCCGTCGGGCTCACACCCGAGCTGCTTCCCGCGATCGTCACGATCAGCCTATCGGCCGGCGCGCAGCGGATGGCGAAGAAACAGGTCCTGGTCCGGCGACTCGTGAGCATCGAGGACTTCGGCAACATCGAGCTCCTGTTCACGGACAAGACGGGAACGCTCACCGAAGGCCGGATCACATACTCGAGCGCGTTGGACGCGAACGGTGCGAGCTCGCAACAGGTGCTGCGGTTGGGTCTGCTCTGCAACGACGCAGCGGTCGAGGATGCCGTTCCCGTCGGTGGGAACCCGTTGGACCAGGCGTTATGGCTCGCCCCCGGCGCGCGGGCCGCCGGGGTGGCCGACTACCGTCGCATCGGGTTCGCGCCCTTCGACTACGACCGGCGGCTGATGTCCGCACTCGTGGAGACGCCGGACGGGAAACGCCTGCTCGTCACCAAAGGAGCACCCGAGACGTTGCTCGCCGCCTGCGCCAACGCGCCCGCGCGGGCCCAACGGCTGCTCGACGACGCGTTCGCGGCGGGGAGCCGCGTGGTGGCGGTCGGCTCTCGCGACGGCGCGGGGATCGATGTCGTGACCCCGGGCGACGAGCACGACCTCACGTTCGAGGGGCTGATCACGTTCACGGATCCTCCCAAGGCCGACGCCGCGGCCTCGCTGCGACGTCTCACCGGTCTGGGGATCGGCGTGCGGATCGTCACGGGCGACAACGAACGGGTCGCACAGAAGGTCTGCGCCGATCTCGGCCTGACCGTCGAGGGCACGATCACCGGCGCGCAGCTCGTGGAGATGAGCGACGGCGACCTCGCCGCCGCCCTCCCGCGCACCACGATCTTCGCGCGGGTCTCACCCGAGCAGAAGTCACGCGTGATCAAGGCACAGCGTGCGCTCGGGACGGACGTCGGCTACATGGGCGACGGCGTGAACGACGCCGTGGCGCTCCACGACGCCGACGTGGGCATCAGCGTCGACACGGCGAGCGACGTCGCGAAGGACGCCGCGGACATCCTGCTCCTGAAGAAGGACCTCGGGACGCTCGCCGACGGCGTGATCGAGGGCCGGCGCGTGTTCGCGAACACGATCAAGTACATCCTGATGGCGACGTCTTCGAACTTCGGCAACATGTTCAGCGCCGCCGGCGCGTCGATCTTCCTGAGCTACCTGCCCATGCTGCCGACGCAGATCCTGCTCAACAACCTCCTCTACGACGCCAGCCAGACGACGATCCCGACCGATGACGTCGACGAAGAGATGCTCGCGAGGCCGGCCCACTGGGACACCCGGTTCATCCGCCGGTACATGGCGTTCTTCGGTCCGATCAGCTCGGTGTTCGACTTCCTGACGTTCGCCGTGATGCTCTGGGTGTTCCACGCGCACGAGACGCTCTTCCACACCGGATGGTTCGTGGAATCCCTGGCGACGCAGACGCTCGTGATCTTCGTGATCCGGACACGCCGTGTGCCGTTCTTCAAGAGCCGGCCGAGCACACCGCAGTTGATCGCGACGCTGACGTGCGCCGGCGTCGGGGCCGTACTGCCCTACATCCCCCCGCTCGCGCATCTGCTGGGGTTCACCCCGCTGCCGGCGGGGTTCCTGTTGATCCTGCTCGCGATGATCGCCGCCTATCTGACCCTGGCCGAGATCGGGAAGGCGCGGTTCTTCCGCGTGCCGCAGCCCCACGAGGCGCCCCTCGCGATCCGCCCGCCCGAGCGGCATCGCCGGATCCAACGGATCGCCTCGCGCTGGAGCCGACCGGAGCTCCTGGAGTCCGCGAGGTCGCACTAGTCGGGGTTCCTACACCCCCGCAACGGTCTCCAGGGCTCGCTGGGCCTGCGCCATGTGGAACCGGTCGTGTCCCGCGATCATCCGGAACGCCAGGTCGTAGCTCTCCGGGCCGCGCTCCGCATGGATGCCGACCCGCTGACGGCGGTCGGCGGACGTGCGCTGCCAGAGCGTCACGTTCGCGAGCCGCAACGCGGCGAACAGATCCAGCAGCCCATCCAGGTCGTCGTCACCCGCGTGGAGCCGGTCGACCCACAGATCCTGGTCGTACCCGATCAACGGTGGTTCGTCGTGGGCCAAGACCCAGCGGTACCGACCGGACATGACCACCTCGGCGTCGACGATGTGCGCGATGCACTCCAACGCCGACCACTCGCTCGCATAGGGACGGATCGTGAGATGCGGGCCGGCCTGGGAGGACAGGTGCCGCAGCGCCGCCGGCGTGGCGGCCTGCACCGCCGCGGGGTCGTCCTCGCCGAGCCATCCGAGGAGATGCTCCTGGTAGGCCTTCGGATCGGTCACGGGGTCGGGCGATGTCGATCGTTCCATGCGGACGGTCACCTCCTCTTCAGAGCCGGCGTTCCAGCTCGATCTCATCCGTTATCGGCACACCATCTTCGCTCACGAGAGGGATCGTCGTCGCGAGGGTCCGCACCGCCATCAGGAAGCTTCGCCATGAGGGGGCCGGTTGAGCGCGCGCATCACCGCACCCCGCTCGGTCGGCGTCAGGCCGATGAGCAGGAACGCCGTGTAGTACACGAGTCCGCCCACGAGGCCGGAGCCGAGCAGATCCAGCGCCCACTTCGGTCCGCCGAGCACGGCATGGATGCCGATCATCGCGGCGGCCCCGATCGCGGCCGGGATCGCCAGGCGCGCGTACTGGCGGTTGTACGGCTGGATCCGCACGAAGCGCCAGACCAGATACAGCCGGACCGCGTTGGAGAAGACCAGCGTGGTCGCCTGCGCGATCGCGGCGCCCTTCGGACCCAGGTGCGGGATGAGCACGAAGGCCAGCGTGAGATCCAGCAGGAACGACGACGCGTAGACGAGGAGATCCCAGCTGGTCCGCCCGACCATGATCAGGATGAAGCCCGCCGCGCCCACGCTGACGTTCACGGTCTGGCCGATCAACAGGATCCGCAGCCACGCGGTGCCCGCGTCGTAGTCGGAGCCGAAGAGGTGCAGGACCGGGCCCGGCACGATGATGAACAGAAGCAGCAGCGGGATCGTCAGGGCGAGGGTCCATCGCGTGATGGATTTGAAGAGGCCGTTCAGCCGCTCGCGCTCACCTCGTTCGTGCAGGTCCGCGACGAACGGGCTGAACATGTACGAGACCGCCGTCAGGAACAGCACCAGCGCCTGCGACACGCGGACCGACGCCGCATAGACGCTCAGTTCTGCGCTTCCCTTCGGCAGCTTGGTCGAGAGCACGAACAGGTCGGTGTAGAAGAGGGCCTGGCTGAGGAGCGCGGCCGGCGCTCGTGGCGCGCCGTAGCGGAGCAACGCCCGAGCCTCACGGGGCTCGGCCGGGAGCTGTGCTGCGAACTTCCCAGATTCCTTGCGCCAGAAGAACCATGCGACTCCCGTCGCGAACAGCCACGACGCGGCGTACGCGAGGACGGTGACCGAGACGGTCTTGCCGATCACCGACCACGCGACGAGCGTAAGCACGATCCAGCCGATCGACTGCCCCACCCAGTACGCATAGAGCGTGTGCCGCATGATCTTCAGTCCGCGGCTGCCGCCCAGGTACACCTGAGCGAGGGCGACGAACACGAGAGCGACGGCAGCGGCGCGGTAGGCGTTCGTCGGAGCTCGCATCAGCGAGGCGATCGGCCCTGCGAACAGGAACGCGACGATCGCGACGATCACCGAGACCGCGAACGCGATCGTGACGGCGAGACGAACGATCGCTCGCGACCTGCCACCCTCGCCCTTGCCCACCTCGATCGCGACGCGCCGGACGGCGGCCATGTCCATCCCGAACCGTGTGGCGGCCCCGACCACGAACGCGAGCTGCGTGGCAACGGTGATCTGGCCGAGAGCTGCGGAGCCCTTCCCGAACGCGCGGGCGATCAGGATGTTCATCCCGAAGCTCGCGATCACGAAGACCCCGAGGCCGACGACGTTCTGGCCGGTTCCGGCCAGGATCGTCACGTGGTCGCGCGAGCCGTCACCGCCCAGTCCGAAGGCGTCCGCGAGTCGGTCGCTGGTGCCCATATCGGCCCCAAGTATGGCGGGACCGGCGGCCCGGTCGCGGCGCTCAGACGCTTCGGCGGTAGAGCCGAACCGACAGCGGGACGAACACGACCAGGATCGCCAGCAGCCACACGACCGACTTCAGCAGGTCGGAGGCGGCAGGCAGCCCGAGCATCAGGTCGCGTACCGCCGACACGGTCACCGAGACCGGCTGGTTCTTGGCCCAGCCCTGCAACCATCCCGGCATGGACGAGACCTGGACGAAGGCGGAGGACGCGAACACGAGCGGCGCCAGCACCGGGAACGCGGCGGCTTGCGCGGTCTCCGGATCGCCGACGGCGAGACCCACCGTGGCGAAGATCCAGCACATCGCGTACCCGAAGAGGAGGACGAGCAACATGCCGGCGATCACGGAGAAGACGTTCGAGTGGACCCGGAACCCGACCGCGAACCCCACCAGGACCATCAACACGATGACGAACACGTTGCGGGTCAGATCGGCAAAGGTCCGTCCGGCCAGGACCGCCGAACGAGCCATCGGCAGCGACCGGAACCGCTCGAGCAGCCCCGACTTCAGGTCGGTCGCGAGGCCGATCGCCGTGGCGAGCGAGCCGAACACGACCACCTGCGCGAAGATCCCCGGCATCAGGAAGTCCACGTACGGGAACACCTTGCCCGGCGCGAGTGTGACGCTCCCGATCGCGCCGCCGAACACGTAGCGGAACATCAGCACGAAGATCACCGGCTGGATCGTGGAGAAGACCAACAGCTGGGGAACGCGTCGATAGGCGATCAGGTTGCGCTGCGTGATGGCGAGCGCATCTCTGATCGCTCCAACCGGGCCTCCACTCACCCGTTCGACGCCGGTGGAGACGTGGTCGACGGTCGTCGTGCTCATGCGGCACCTCGCTTCTTCGATCGAGGGGCACCCGAAGGCTCGGCGTCCGCCGTTTCGGTCTCTGCGTGATGCCCGGTGAGCGAAAGGAAGACATCGTCCAAACTCGGCTCCCGAACGGCGAGCTTGGCGGGCGCCAGATCCTCGGTATCCAACGTGCGCAGCACCTCCATCAACAGATGGGAGCCGTCGTCGGTGGTGACGTGCAGCATGGTTCCCTCCCGTTCCGCGCGGCCCCCGCCCAGGTGCGAGAGCAGCTCGAGCGCACGAGAGGACTTCGCTTCGTCGCCCATGTCGATGTCGATCACGGTGCTCCCCATCTGGGCTTTCAAGGCCGAGGGGGTATCGTTCGCGATGACGCGACCTACGTCGACGACCGCGACGCGATGTGCGAGGCGATCGGCTTCCTCCAGGTACTGCGTCGTCAGCAGGACCGTCGTCCCGTCGGCGACGAGCTCCCGGATCATGTCCCACAGCTCGTTCCGACTGTGCAGATCCAACCCGGTCGTCGGCTCGTCCAGGAACAGGACCGGGGGCTTCTGCACCAGCGCGGCCGCAACGTCGAGCCGACGCCGCATCCCGCCCGAATAGGTGCGCAGCGGACGGTCCGCCGCGTCGGAGAGCTCGAATCTGTCGAGGAGCTCCGCCGCGCGAGGATCGATCAACGGGCGAGCGAGCTGTGCGAGCTTGCCGATCAGCTGCAGGTTCTCCCGACCGGTGAGGTTCGGGTCCACGGCGGCCGATTGACCAGCCAGTCCGATCCGATGTCGAACGGCGTTGGCATCGGTGACGACGTCATGCCCGAGGACCTCCGCCCGTCCACCGTCGGGCTGCAAGACCGTCGCCAACACGCGGACCGCGGTGGTCTTCCCGGCACCGTTGGGACCGAGCAAACCGAACACCGAACCGGCCGGCACCTCGAAGTCGATCCCGTCGAGCGCGACCACGTCGCCGTACCGCTTCGTGAGTCCCTCCACGAGGATCGCCGGGCTCGTCATGGGCGCGATGATGCCACGGATATTTGAGAGATGTCAACTATCGAGAAACTAGAAGTATCTGCCGGCGGCGCGTACCATGGAGGTAGTGGGCGCGAACGGGTCGAGGAGCAAGCAGGCGATCGCCGTCGAGGTGTGGCGCATGATGGCCGAGTTCTCCCTCGGAACCTTCCAGCGCGGCCAGCACATCGAGATGCTCAAAGAGCTGGGGCTCACGCCGGGTCACCTGAAGGTGCTCTCCGCGCTCGAGCCCGATGAGCCGCGTGCGATGGGTGTGATCGCAGACGCCTGCCACTGCGATCCGTCGATGGCGACCTGGCTGGTGGATCGCCTGGAGGAGCGAGGTCTGGTCGAACGCAAGATGCTCGCGAGCGACCGTCGGGTGAAGACCGTCGTGCTCACCTCGTTCGGCGTCACCACGAAAGAGCGACTCTTCGATCTGATGTTCGACCCGCCCGAGGAGCTCCTCTCGCTCGACAAGCAGACCCTCGAGTCGCTCCGTCGCGAACTGGCGAAGCTGCCGAGCGGTGCCCAACCATCTTAAGGACGGACAAGTTGGGCGCGACCGTGTCAGCTTCTTCATCGCCGATATGCAAAGCGGAACGCCGGTGCGAGGATGTTGCGGTGGAGCGCAACACGTATTGGGTGATGTCGAGAGGGCGGGATTGGATCGTGCGCCACAACGATGTCGACCTCGCAAACCTGCCCAGTCGAACCCACGCCGTGGCCGTCGCGGTCAACCGCGCGAAGGCGGACCAGCCTTGCGAGATCTTGGTCCTCGGGCCCAGTGGCGCGATCGAGGAGCGCCGAACGTTCGGGGCGGACGAGCTCGCCGACGAGACGCCGGACTGAAGCGCCTCGAACCGACGCATCGGCCCTGCGGCTAGCCCCAGGACCTGGCGCGGGGATCCATCCGGCGGTGCTGACCGATCGCGGTCTGGACCCGGCGTTGTCGTCGCTCGCCGCCAAGTGAACTCATGTCGAGAGGGAGTGGCAATCACCGAGCGTTCTGCTCTAGATTTGCTGAGCAGTCAGGAGAGAGGGGAAAGGGGGGGCTGCATGAAACGCGCAGTTGTCGGTGTGGTGACGACGATGCTGTTCGCCGGGTCGATCAGCGCCGCGAGCCCGGTCGGCGCGATGCCGCGGGGAGCCACGATCACCTGTCGGACGCAGCAGGTGCACGTCGGTGGTCCTCCGGGAGCCAACATCGACCACGTGACGGGCTATCTGCGGGTCGATAACTGGGACACGAACTCCGGGCATACATGGATCGGATACATCCGCGTCTGGTCGGCCATCCAAGTCAAGTTCTGGCGCGCGCACGGTCAGTTGAACGCCGACTCGTACAACACGTACCGGTTCTCGATCTGGATCCACGTCCCGGATCCGGCCGCCACGGTCCATTGGCGACCGCACTGCAGCCTCTGATCCAGGATCGCCCAGGAGCGAACCTACCGGCCTGATCTCAGGAAACGGGTGGTGGCTAGTTGATGTCGAACTCGTTGCCCTCGGGATCGGTCAGCGCGACCGCGTAGTGATCCAGGCCCTCCTGGACGATCGTGTGCAGCCGAGTCGCACCCAGAGACACGAGCCGCGCCGCCTCAGCCTCGACCCGCTCGCGCCTGGTCTCGAGCGATGAACCGCGGCCACCGCTCGCGTTCACGTCGATGTGGATGCGATTCTTGATCGACTTCTTCTCGGGGACGACCTGGAACCAGATGCGCGGACCCTCACCGTTCGGATCCTCGATCCTGTCGGTGCCACCGCCAAGCTCGTCTTCGGGCACACCGATCGATCGGTAGAAGTCCTCCCACGAGTCGAACCCGGGCGGCGGAGGTGCGATCACGTAGTGCAACGCCTCGGCCCAGAACCGCGCGAGCGGTTCGGATGATGCGCAGTCGATCACGAGCTGGTACGACACAGCCATCCATCGAGTCCTTCGTCGACGCTCGTCGAGCCGTGTCCTGAGATCGGGATCGATCAGGTGTACTGGAACAGGCCCATCACGTTGCCCTCGGAGTCCTTGAAGTAGCCGAACGCTCCCATGCCCGGGATCGGCGTGCTCGGCGTGATCACCGTGCCGCCCTCTGCCTCGACCTTCTTCAGGGCCTCCTCGACGGAGTCCACGCCGATCGTGATCACCGGGGTCGGGGTCTTGTCGCTGCGGTCCATTAGCCCGCCGTTGATCGCGCCGGGCGACGTGGGACGCATCGTCTGCTCGTCGACCGGCGTTGTCGTGACGATCGTGTACTGCATGTCCGGGAACGCCTGAGGCTCCCAGTCGAACACCGTTGTGTAGAACGCCTTGGCGCGCTCCAGGTCGTCGACGGGGATCTCGAAGTGCACGACACCGTCCATGGCTCCGCTCCTTCCGGTAGGGGGACCCAGCCTACGCCGGGTGTCCGACACGCGCGACCCGACCGTCGCTCACGTGTCGTGCCTCGTCTTCAAGAGCCCGCCCAGGGTCTCGAGGAACTCGGTCCAGCCCTCCAGGAACCCGTCGCGATGCTCTTCGACCTCGAAGCCCGACTCCACCATGGTGAAAAGGGTCCCGCCATCGCGTTCCTCGAACGTGATGGTGATCTGGGTGTCGATCGTGAGGCCCGACTCGGCGAGCTCCATCGAGTGCCGAAGCTCCAGGCGCTGCGGGCGGTCGACGACGGAGTACACGCGCGTCTCCGTATCGGGCTCCCGTCCCACGGGTCCCATCCGGACGATCGACGTGCCTCCGACGCGTACATCGGTCTGGATCACCTCGACGTTCCAACCTTTCCGTTCGGCGCCGTGCAGCACCCCCTGCGCGGTCTTGTCGACGAAGGCGTCGAACACCAACTCCGGCAGTGCATCGAACTGCCGCTCGATCCTCAGCTCGTAGGTCATGTCGCCTCCCTTTCTCAGCTCATCGGCCATCTCGTTCCTGCTCGATCAGCGCTTCGAGACGATCGAGGCGGCGCTCCCATCGCCGCCGGTGCCCGTCGATCCAGCGCGTCACGTCGGCCATGTCGCCCGGTCCCAAGCGGCATTCGCGGGTGCGCCCGTGCTTCTGCGTGGTCACGAGCCTCGCCTCCTCCAGGATGCGGACGTGCTTCATCACCCCCGGGAGCGAGATGCCGATAGGTCGCGCAAGCTCGCTGATCGAGGCGGGTCCGCTCGACAAGCGATCGAGGATGTCGCGGCGCGTCGGATCCGACAGCGCCGAGAGCGTCCGATCGAGCCGCTGAGACTGAACCATCTGGTTCAGTATTGCCCGACCGTTCGAGAACCGTCAAACCACGCGCGATCCTCAGGTGCTCCGAAACAGCCCGACCTGCGCGACCGGGATCGAGCCGATCACGGTGGTCCCCTCGCCCGGCGCGCTCTTCACCCGGACGGCTCCGCCGATCGCGTCCAGGCGGTCGGTCATCCCCTGCAGCCCGGTCCCGAACGACGTCACGGCCGGATCGAATCCGGCGCCGTCGTCGCGTACCTCGAACCGGAGCGTGCCCGCCTCTTCCGTGAGCCCGATCCATGCCCGCGTCGCGGCGGCGTACTTCGCAACGTTTTGCAGGGCCTCGAGGCAGCAGAAATAGACGGCCGCCTCCACCTCCGGCGTGTGGCGACCGACGCCGACCGCTCCGACCTCGACCGGCACGGCCGCTCTCCGCGCCTGGCTCGTGAGCGCGGCCTCCAATCCCTGATCCGCCAGGAGCGGCGGGTAGATGCCGCGCGCCAGATCGCGCAGCGTCTCCAAGGCGTCCTGCGTCTCGGTCTGGATGTCGGCGAGCATCGCTTTGGCCTTCGCGGGATCGCGGTCCACCAGTGACCCGGCCAGCCGCTGCTTCACGGCGAGGGCGACCAGTTGCTGCTGCGCGCCGTCGTGGAGGTTGCGCTCGAGCGCCTTGGCACGCGCGTCCTGCGCCGTCACGATCCGACGCCGGGACTCGCGGAGCTCTTCGATCAGGCGGACGTTCCGCAGGACCAGTCCGGTCTGCGCGGCCACGTCCTCCGCGAGCTTCTCTCGGTCGGGACCGAGCGGGTCGTTCGGCGCGGTGACCACGCTGATCGCCCCCAGGAGCTCGCCGCCATGACGGACGGGGAACGCGCGCTCAGGTGGGGCGAACGCCGGGAGATCGCCGGCGCCGTCGAGCGGCAATGGAGCGACGACGCCGTCGTCGGGCCACGCCGCGGCCGGTCGGAGCTCGTGGCCGACCGAGAGCCACACCCGCGCCGCGTTCGCGCCGATCCCCTCGGCCAACACCCGCACGAGCCGCGGCAACACGTCGTCGGTGGCGTAGGTCTCGGCCGCCCGTTCCGTGAAGACCGACAGCACCTCGTACGGCGTCGCCCGCTTGCCGTACACGACCCGATTCGCCAGCCGGCGCGCGCGCTCCCGGACCGGCTGAAACGCCACCGCGACGACTGCGGCCGCGATCGCCGACAGGAGCGGGCTGCGACTGGTGCCGACTAGCGTGCCGACCCCGACAACGAGCGCGACGTAGATGATCGTGATGAACGCCGCCAAGACGGCGAACACCACGGTCCTGCCGATCACGACGTCGATCTCGTAGAGCCGGTACCGCAGAACGGCGATGGCGAGGGCGGCGTAGAGGAAGAGGAGCGAGATCGGACTGAGGACGTCGAGGAACGGCAAAGCCCACGACAGCGGCACCGACACGGCGAACGTGACAGCGACGAATGCCGCGGCCGTGACGAACCACTTCAGCTGGAGCCGCTCCTCACCGACGGCGCTCCGGAATCGCACGACCACGGACGCGAACGCCGCCAGAAGCGCCAGCGGGATACCGAAGAACGCGACCGTTTCGATGACGCCGGCGAGGCTGACGGGCCCGGTGTTCGAAGTCGAGTTGAGCGCGACGATGGGATCCGACCAGCTGGTGGTCGCGTACATCGCAGCCCCGAGGGTGAGGAGGAACGTCACCACACCGATGAACCAACCCACAGGTCGCCACCGGCGCGAATGGAGATGGCCGTCCGGAAAGAGCAGCAAGAGGTAGGCGAGCATCCCGAGCGCGACGGGCCACGCGGCGTTGGCGATCCAGCCGAAGAGCCGCACGTCCGGCAACGAACCGGGGTCGGCGAGGATCCCATGAACGATATAGGCGGTGCTGAATCCGGCCAGCGCCAGGCTGGCACCGGCAACCAGGAACAACCAACCGATCCGGTTCTGCGGCACCCGCACGGCGAGCACCGTTCCCATCACCGGGACCGCGATGTTCGCGATCGCGTTGGCGATGCCGGAAGTGTTCCACGCGCGAAGGCTGCCAGGCACGCCGGCGTTCCGGTCGATGAAGTTGAACGCGAGCGTGGCCACGAGGAGCGCCACGGATGCGAGGCCGGTGACGAGCGCGACCCTGCGGACCGTCGAAGGCTTGAAGCGGCTCACGACCCGATCCTGATCCCCCTGCACGCGAGTGGGAAGTGCGCCAGCTTCACGAAAGGTGGTGGTGCCAGCACGGCCGGGATGCCCTCGGTCGTGATCGAGCAGATCGTTGCAACACGTAGTGGAACGGTGACCCTCGGCCTACATCGACTGGTAGGGAGTGAAGAGCGCCGGGACGTCGGTGTCGGCGAGCCTCGCCCGCAGCTCTGCGCTCGCGTCGCCGAGGAGTTCGCCGTGCACCACGGTGACGGTCGCGAGGACCGCCTCGAATATGTGGCCGAGGTTCTCGGCGTGTTCCATGGCCGCCTCCGAGTCTCGGTACCGTTCGATGATGACGCACTCCGACTGGTCGTCGTTGAAGTAGACGTCGTACTGCAGCGTGCCGGTGTCCTTCGTCCGCACGATCTCCTTCGCCTCAGCGGACAGGCGCTTGTACTCCTCGAGCTTGCCATCGCGGATCTTGAATCGGGCGATCCCCATGAGTTCGTTCGTGCTCGGCGTTCCCTCCACGCGTGTGTCGCGCTCAGCCATGGTCGCGGTCCCTTCTTGTGGGTTCGATCGGTGCACATCGCTACTCGTTCGTACCCGGCAGCGTAGGGCTTCGCCGTCCACCCCACCTAGCAGCCTGCTCCAGGTAACCCGATGCGCTCTCGACTCACCAGATCGTGGTGAGCGGATAGGCACGGACGGCATCGTCGCCGCTCACGAGCGGCATCTCCTCGGCAAGCGCCTGAGCGACCAACATCCGGTCGAACGGATCACGATGGAGATCGGGCAGGGTCTCGAGCTCGAAGGCGTGGCGCATGGCGATCGGCAGCGGTTGGAATGCATTCTGCTCCAGGTGCGTCGCCACGAAGCGGCCGACCGGTTCGGGAAGCGGCAACCGACCCAACCGTGACTTGGTGACGATCTCCCAGACAGAAGCCACACTCACGAACACCTGATTGTCCGCGGCACCGATCGTCTCCCGAGCTCCGGCGGTCAGCTGCTCGTCATCGGAGATCCACCACAAGAATGCGTGGGTGTCGAGAAGGACCCTCATCCCCACTCTGAGATGACGTCGTCGGGGAGCGGAGCGTCGAAATCGGGTGGCACGACGAACAGGCCCCTCGCGCTCCCCGGCCGGCGAGCGTGCGAGTCCGGGACGATCGGCACGAGCTTCGCCACGGGATGTCCCGCCCTCGCGATCACGATCTCCTCACCGAGCACGACCCGCTCGATCAACTTCGAGAAGTGCGTCTTGGCGTCGTGGATGTTCACGCTGTCCATCCGGGAAGTATGGACTAACTAGTGGACTAATGTCGAGCCCGCCCAACTGTCGAGCCGAAAGTGCATCGATCCGTGCGTCGAGCCGTCTGGCGACCGCGGCCGCGCTTCCAGTGCGAACCGTGACGCTCGTCACGGGACGACCCAACTTCTTCGCTACTCTAGGTAGCCTGCCGCTCTTCAGGATCGCGGGTGCCAGATGGCGAACGAGTACTTCGACGCCGCCACCTCGAGGTCCCGCACGTGCGTCCCGTCGGCGTCCATGACGTGCAGGGTCGGGCCTAGACCGCCAATCCCATCATCGCGGACGAAGTAGATCCTGGCGCCGTCGGGCGACCAGACCGGGGAGAACGCGGGCGTCATCTCCGTCGGCAAGATCCCGGTCAGCGATTCGAGGTGACTGCCATCGGCGCCGACCACGAAGATGCGGTCGATGCCTCCTCCGAGCGACCCGGAGAAGAGCAGCCGCGTCCCGTCAGGAGACCATCCGAGATCGTTTTCCACGGCGACGGTCTCGATCACGAGCGGCGTCGTCGGCAGGAGCGGCCGGGCGCCCGTCCCGTCGGACGCCATCCGCCACAGGCGCCCATGCTCCGTGAAGGCGATCGTCGAACCGTCGGGCGACCATGCCACCATCCCCAGCCTGGAACGGGACCCCGCCTGCAAGAGGACCCGGGGCGTCCCGGACCCGTCGGCGTCCTGCGTCACGATCTCCCGGCCGGCATGGACGTAGACGACCGAGGACCCATCGGGTGACCATGAGGCCGAGTATCCGGCGGCGCCGTCGCGCGTGAGCTCGGTCCATGTGCCGTCCGGCTCGAACACCGCGAGGTCGGAGCTCGTGCCTCCTTCGGCCCCATCGGCTCGCCAATGCACGAGCAACAGCCGCGTCCCGTCCGGCGACCACGCGAGCGGGATAGCGTGCTTCCTGAGGGGCATCGCGAACGGTGCGAGCACGCCATCCGGGTCGACATCCTCGACACCCGACGGCCCGTACACGGTGATGCGATCGCCCGCGGCCCGCGACACGATCGAGTGGGTCGGCGGGTGCGCCGGGGTCGGAGGGAGGGAACGCAGCGCACGGATCCCACCGACGGCCCCGGCGACCAGGATCGCGACGAACGCGGCACGGACGGCGATCGTGCGGACCTGCCGGCCGCGCACACGCCGGAGGAGCTCGGGCGGCATCGACGCCGGCTGCGGCGCCTGGTCCGCGACGGCGATCAGCCGCTGGCGGAGGTCGAGGGTCATCGGACCTCCTCTGCCAGGAGCGGGCGCAGCCGTTCGGTGCCGCGCGAGATCAGGGACTTGACGGTGCCGGGGCGACACCGGAGCGCGTCGGCGATCTGTGCCTCCGAGAGGTCTTCGTAGAAGCGGAGCACGATCGCCGTCCGTTGCCGGACCGGGAGCTGCAGGAGCGCGTCGCGCATGCGCTGCCACTCGGCCGCGTCCCGGTCGTGCGACGTGGACGCCCCGGGATCCCGGCTCCGCTCGACGAACCGCCGCTCGACGGCCGCCCGTCGCGCGTGCGAGCGGACGAGGTTCACGATGCTCGCGCGCAAGTACGCGGGGAACGCCCCTTGGTTCCGGAGATGGAGCAGGCGACCCGTTACACGGACGAACGCGTCCTGCACCAGGTCCTCCGCGAGCGCCCGGTCCCCCGTCAGCAGGAACGCCAGGCGCGCCGCCTCCGCGGCGTGCGCCGCGTACAGCTCCTGGAGGACCGCGCCCTCGATCTTGACTGGCTGCTCGACCACCCGCATGACCACCTCGGAGCTGAAACGCGCGGGTGAAGCGTTCGGTTCCACGGGGCGCGCGATCCCCGGTTCTACTCCAGGTAGCCCAGGCCTCGGAGGTGCTCTTCCATCTCGTCGGCTTCGGTGTCGCTGACCGTCGGCTCCTCGTCGGTGAGCCCTGGGATCCCGGTGATCTTCTCGGTCATTACCGTCGTCTCGGACCCGACCACCGATGTCAGCACCGAGCCGGTGTGCTTGATCCCCGCGGGCGCGTCCAGCGCGGCCAGGATCGTCGGGGCCATGTCGATCAACATCGGCGTCGTCGTGAACGGCGTCACGCGCGGTCCCGCCGCCACGATCACCCCGTCCATGCGGTGATCGCCTGACACCCAGTCGGCGTCCTCGATCGCGGACTTCGCGTGCGTGAGCGAATACCCCTCGGCCGGCTCCATCAAGATGTCCGGCGCGGTGTCGGCGAAGCGTCCCTTGAACACGTCCTCGCGCTTGTAGATCGCCTTCACGGGTTTCAACCCGGTCTTCGGATCGGTGAACGCCGACAGCCGGTCCATCAGCTCGCCCCGCACCTTGTCGTAGTCGGCTGGGTCGACCACGCCGTCTACCTCGCGGCCGGCCACGTTGATCGAGACGCCCTCGCCCGTCGAACGGATCGACGTGTAGGCCTGCGACTTCGACCAGTTGACCGACTGTGGCAGGCTGACTTTGCCGTGCAGGCCGAGCAGGTCGTACACCTTGCGCGCCGCGTTGCGCACCGGTCCCCACTGCATCGGCCCGAAGATCGCGTTGGACGCCGAGAACTCCAGGTAGCCGAACTGGTTCAGCAGGTGGTCCATGTGCAACGCGCGCGTGCAACTCTGGAACCCGTGGTCGCTGATGAACAGCACCAGGTCGTCGGGCTTGGAGCGCGAAAGGAACGAGCCGATCGCGTCGTCGAGCTGCTTGTAGACGTCGCGGACGCGCGCGCCGATCTTCGTCGGCGAGTTCTTCTCGTAGTCGGGATGATCGGGCGCGACGTAGTTCGACAGCGCGTGCTGCGTGCGGTCGACGCTCACCCACACCGTGCCGAACAGATCCCATTCCGTGTTGTCCATCAGCCACTCGGATGCCTTGATGCGCCTGCCGGTGACCGAGAGCGCCTCGTCCAGGTACGCGTCGGGACGGTTGCGGAACGTGGTCCAGCTCATCCCGTTGATCGGCCACTCCAGGCCGGCCTTCGTCAACGTGTCCTGGAGGTCGGCGGGGTAGCTCACGCTGCGACCCTTCGGCAGGACGCCCCCGGCGATCAGCTTGCCGTTGATCTCGGGCGCCGGGAACGTGAGCGGCAGGTCGAGCAGCAGCATCTGCTTGCCGGCCGAGGTGAGATCGGCCAGGAACGTGCGCTCTTTGATCGACTTGTAGGTGACCGGATACGCCTTGTGGGTGCCGGGAACGGGCTCGAGGATGTCGTAGACGCCGTGGTCCACCGGGTCGACGCCGGTCAGGAAGGAGGGCCACGCCGCCCACGAGTGTGTGGGGATCGTGGACTTCAGGACACTCTTCTGCCCCCGGTCGATCAGCGCCTTCAGGTTCGGCAGGTCACCGCGCTCGAGGAGCGGGTCGA
>JBOGVK010000068.1:0-1558 GCA_050692375.1 Actinomycetota bacterium | reverse complement strand
GGGGCGACGAGCCTCCGTTCCACGTCCCGGTGTTCGTGCTCACCCACAGGTCGCGCCCGGTGCTCGAGATGGCGGGCGGCACGACGTTCCACTTCCTCGCCGCGACGCCCCGCGAGGCGCTCGACCTCGCGTCAGGTGCCGCTGGCGGCAAGGACGTCCGGATCGGCGGCGGCCCGACCGTGGTCCGCGAGTTCCTCAGCGCCGGGCTCGTCGATCGGCTCCACGTCGCCATCGTCCCGATCCTGCTCGGCCGCGGCATCCGGCTTTGGGACGACCTTCGCGGCTTCGAGGACGGCTACAGCGTGACGTCGGAGGTCGCATCGAGCGGGGTCACGCACTTGACCTTCTCGCGCTGAACCACACGAAACTCTTCGACCCGAGGAGACAAGTCCTAGGCATGGCCGATCGCAACCAGCGTCCGGGGCTTGACCTCGAACGACAGCACGAGCTTGCGGAGCAGGCCGTTCAGACGCTTCTGCTCGGCCGGTGAGAGCACCGAGACCACGGCAGCCTCGTAGTGGGCGGCGGCGTTCACCGCTTCGTCGATCTTCTGCAAGCCATCCGTGGTGAGCCGCACGATCAACGCCCGGCGGTCGTCCGGATCGGGCTCGCGAGCGATGAGCCGCGCGGCCTCCAGCCGGTCGAGCCGGTTCGTCATGGCGCCGGAGGACAGGAGAAGCTCGTCGCCGAGCTCACCGGGAGACATCGTGAAGTCGTCGTTGTGCTGGCGAAGCGTGATGAGCACCTTGAACTCGCCCTTGTTGAGGCCGAACGCCTCGACGGCGTGCTCGAGCATCGTGTCGAAACGCTTGTTGAGCTTGCAGATCCGATCGACGGCCCCCTCGACCTCCGGATCGAGGCGAGGGAAGATCTTGCACGCGCGCTCCAGGAAGTCGTCGATCGAATCCTTGGTTCCCATCGTCGGTCGCTCCTTTCGAAGGCAAGAACCTTCATCTCGGTTTTCTTGACATCAAGCTACTATCTCAAGTATCTTCACGTCAAGCTATCACGGGAAGGAGGTGAGCGCGAGATGATCCAGTCCCCACAGATCCGTACCGACGAGCAGGTGCTGCGCGAGCGTGAGCTCCGACAGAGGACGGAGGTCACCCGTCGTGAGGGTGCCACGCCCACCGGCCGTTCGGGACGGATGGCGGCTGGAGCGCTGCGAGCGGTGTCCTCAGCGCTCACACGGACAGCGAACGCACTGGACACGCCGTCCGATCGTCTCGAACGAGACGTCCGCGTGATCGACCGGGCCTGAGCCCGAACGTCCGTCGGACCCGACGAGGCCGGGCCGAGCCCCAGGTGCCACCGGTGCGCCACACCCCCCGCACCCAGGGTTCGGCCCGGCCATCGTCACGGCCTTCGCCGACGTTCCCGTCGACCGGTGGATACTGACGGACATGCGGCGCGCGTGGAAGCCCCTCGTGGCGATCACGCTCTTCACCGCGGCATGCTCGATCGCATCGGGCTCGCCGGCCGGCGCCCCTCCGCAATCTCCGCCCGATCCGGCGACCGCCGGGTGTCCGCTCGCCGGCCAGCTCGCCCCCCCGGCGAC
>JBOGVK010000067.1:0-1544 GCA_050692375.1 Actinomycetota bacterium | reverse complement strand
CGATCGGCGATGAGACAGACGTTGGGGGCCATCCGATGATCGATGACCGTGATCTCTTCGAGCGTGCCGCTCTCCGGTTCAATCCGCCGCCTGGAGGACTGGAGCGGCTCCTTCGACGCCGCGATCGCAGGCGTCGGGCCCGGCGGATCCTCTCCGCTGTGATGGCCCTCATCATCTCCGTGGCTGCGACGGGAGCACTGATCGCTGCCTTCAGATCCGGACGGACCGTGCCGGCAACCCCAACTCTGACGCCGAAGACCGTCAGCGACCTGAAGCCGGCGTGGACAGCTCATATCGACGGTCAGACGCCGGGACAGCCGGCATCGTGGGGAGACCCGCAGACAGGTCCCGTCGTCCACCTGCCCCTCCCGCCCGTCGTCGCTGATGGCGTCGTATACGTGGGCACCCAGGCTGGAACGGTCTACGCGTTCCCCGAGCGATGCGAATCGGACTGCCGACCGCTGTGGACTGGGAACCTGGGGAGCCCGATCACCTTCGATCCGACGGTTGCGAACGGGATGGCGTTTGCGAGCACGGACGACGGTGGGCTGTTCGCCTTCGGAACCAACTGTGGCTCTGGTGGCGCGGTGTGTCAGCCCGAGTGGACCGCTCACCTCGGAGGACCACTCATGTCCTCGCTCGTCGTAGCGCACGGAGTCGTCTACGGCATCGACATCGACGGGTATGCGGTCGCGTTTCGAGTCGACTGTGGCCAGGGCGGCGCGACGTGCGATCCCTCCTGGACGGCACCGCTGACTCCGATACCCCCGGCCGCCGCCTACCTCGGAAGAAGCGAGCATCGTCCAACCGTCTCCGGCGGGGTCGTGTATCTGGTCGACCCTTCGCCCACCAGGCTCACCGCCCTCGACGCCAGAACAGGGAATCGACTCTGGTACGGGAACCTCGGAAAACCTGGAGGAGAGGTTCGCTTCTTCGCTCCCACCGTCGACCGGGGCATGGTGTTCGCGTCGTCGACTGATGGCCTGTACGCGTTTCCCATCGATTGCCGAACCGACGGCCGATCTTGCGTGCCCGAGTGGATCGGTAGGGGGGGTCCTGCCCTTGACACAGGGTCGCAAGTCGTCGCCGACGGAAGGGTGTACATCGTCAAGGAGTTTGGCTTCGTGCGTGCGGGCGAGGTTGGAGTCCTCGTTGCGTGGGACGAGCGATGTGGCACCGGGGGCGCGACGTGCCGGCCCGTGTGGGTGAGCGCTAACGACCATGCCAGCAGGACCCAGCCTCTCGTCGTGGCCGACAGATCGATCTACTCGGCGTCGGTACGTGGTGGCCACATCAGGGCGTATACGACGTCTTGCGAAGGGATCGGAACATCCTGCGGGCCGACCTGGACTACGACGGCGGACCCGTATGCACCGACCATCGAGGGTGGGTTGATCTTCGCTGGGTCCAAGCAGGGGATCGTGTACGCGTTCTCGTCGGCGTGCGAGGCCACGTGCCAACCGGTCTGGACCTCTGGACCTCTGGGCGCGCAGGTCTCATCACCGGCTGTCGATGGCTCGACGATCTTCGTGGATGCGAACGAC
>JBOGVK010000066.1:0-17263 GCA_050692375.1 Actinomycetota bacterium | reverse complement strand
CGCCGAAGGCGCGCGCGAACCCATCCACCCACACAGCGAGATCGTGTACCGAGCTGAGGAGACCTCCCATCGACGCCAACGCGCCGTATCCCGCGAACGGCTCTTCGATGAAGGCGTCGTCGCGACGCACGTACCCCGTTGCGACACGCTCCGTCGAAAGCTCGTCGGCGTCGTACGCCGTCGACGTCAGGCCCATCGGCTGCAGGAGTCGAGACCCGACGGCATCGCGATACTCCAGCCCGGTCACGTTCGTGATGACACGTCCCAAGATGCCATAGCCCAGGTTCGAGTATTCGAACTGCGTGCCCGTCGTCCACGCGAACGATTGCCCACCCTTCAGGAACGCCGCGAAGTGGCCCAGATCCAGATCCTGCTGCCGATCGCCCCAGGGATCGTCGCCCGGGAACCCGGCGGACATCGTCAGGAGATGTCGGAGCGTGATCGGCGGTCCCGCTCGCAACTCGGGAACGTGCGAGGAGACGAGATCGTCCAGACGCAGAAGTCCCTCGTCGCGCAACTGGAGCACCGTGGCCGCCGTGAAGCTCTTCGTCATCGATGCGATGCGGAAGACGGTGTTGGGGCTAGGGGCCGTGTCCTCGCCGACCCGCGTCGTTCCGATCCCGCGCGTGTGGATCAGCTGACCGTCGACGAGCACGCCATAGGCGACGCCGGGCACCGGCTCCTTCTGCACGAACGCGTCGACGAGCCCGTCGATTTCCTGGAGGATGGCTTCGATCGGCACGAACGCCTCTCAACGGGCTAGGCGGTCGTCCGACCGCGAGACGCGACGCTGCGAACGGCTCGGACGATGCCGTCGTAGCCGGTGCAGCGGCAGAGGTTCCCCGCCAGCCCGACACGAACGTCCTCCTCCGACGGATCGGCGTTGTCGCGCAACAAGGCTGTGGCCGAGATCAGCATGCCCGGCGTACAGAATCCGCACTGGACGCCCCCCTCTTCGAGGAACGCTCGCTGCAACGGCGCCAGCTCCTCGGCGCCGGCCAAGCCCTCGATGGTAGTGACCTCACGGCCGTCGGCCTGCAGAGCCAGATAGGAGCACGAGTTCACGGGGCTCCCGTCCAAGAGCATCATGCAGGCGCCGCATTCCGAGTCGTCGCATCCCTCCTTCGAGCCGGTGAGACCGATGACTTCGCGGACGGCGCGAAGCAAGCTGAGATGAGGATCAAGCTCAACCGGATACACCGTGCCGTTCACAGTAAGCGTCGCTCCGATCTTCATCGTGTCCCTCCAGCTCCATCGCCGAACAGCGACGAGCTTGCGGGGATCGCGACGTCTTCACCGTTGGCCCGCGCGATCGCGCCGGTGATCGCGCGCCTCGCGATCACCTGGGCCATGGCCTGACGGTATCCGGCGGACCCACGGACGTCGCCGATCGGAGCGGAGGCGTTCGCCGTCGCCCGGGCGGCCGCCTCGATCGTTGGGGTGGCGCCGTCCGAGCCAACCAGCTCGTGCTCGGCTTGGGGCACACGACGGATCGTCGGCGCGAGCGAGGTGATCGCCACCCGCGCGTCCGATACGACGCCGCCGTCGAGCGTCACGACCGCGGTGGCGCCGACCACGGCGATCTCCATCTGCCGCCGGTACTCCAGGCGGACGTAGCACGAACCGGAGCCGGCAACCGGGGCGGGAAGCGCGATAGCCACGAGCAGCTCGTCGGGCGCGGCGCTCGTCGAACCGGGACCGGTCCACAGCTCGGCGAGGGGCACCACTCGCTCGCCCCCGGCAGAGCGAAGCGTCACCGACCCGCCGAAGCACAACAGCGGACCGCCCGCGTCCATGGCCGGCGACGCGTTCATCACGTTGCCGCCGATCGTGCCTTGGGCGCGTGTCGCGTGCGAACCCACGATCGCGCAGGCGTCCGCGAGCGCGGTGAATCGCTCCCGCACCACCGGATGCGCCACGATCTCCAGGTGGGTGACGAGCGCTCCGAGCCTGAGCTCACCTCCGGGACCGTCCGAGATGCCGCTCAACCCTTGGATGCGGTGGATCGCGAGGAGCGCGTCGGGCAGCGGGGCCTTACCCTGCCGCGCGCCAACGACGAGGTCGGTTCCACCCGCCACCGGCCGGGCGCCTCGAGCGAGAACGGTGAGCGCCTCCTCGATCGTGGTCGGGGCGACGAACGAGCGGCTCACCGCTTCGCCTCCTGCGCGGCGGCGCGCCACACCCGCTCCGGGGTCATCGGAAGCTCCACGACCTGTGTTCCGAGCACCTTGGAGATCGCGTTCGCGACGGCTCCTGCGGTCGGAACGCACGGAGGCTCCCCGACGCCCTTGGAACCGTTCGGCCCGGCGTTGGGCGTGTCGATCTCGATCCAGTCGACGTCGATCTTGGGGGCGTCCGCGGAGGTCACGAGCTTGTAGTCGAGCAGGTGCGGGTTCCGTTGCCGGCCGTCGTCGTCCAGGAGCGTCCCCTCGGAGAGCGCCATCCCGATACCCATCACGACTCCGCCGTACACCTGACCGTCCGCGCCGATGCGATTGAGCACCCGTCCCGAGTCGTGCGCGGCGGCGACGTGCAGGACGCGCACGACGCCGGTTCCGCGGTCGACCTTCACGTGCGCCGCGTGCGTGAACATCTGCGGGGCCAGGAACGATTCGAACCCGAGGCGCCCCACGCACGACGCGGCGTCGACCGGCGGCGAGTCCGGCAGCGTTCCCGCGCCTTTCCCGTGGATCGTCGTCGACGCCGCGATCTCGGCGATCGTCACGGTGTGGTCGGGAGAACCCTTGACGCGGACCGCACCTCCGACCAGCTCGAGGTCCTCTTTCGCGGCCTCGAGCGACTCGCTCGCGACGGCTAGGAGCTGATCCCGCACGTCGCCTGTGGCATCCAGCACCGCTCGTACCGCGTTGAACGTCGTCTGCGAGCCGGAGGACCCCATGTCCCACGGAGCCGCGTCGGTGTCCTGGTACAGGATCTGGAAGTCTTCCGGACGCATCCCGAGCATCTCGGCGACGAACGCGGGCATCGCCATCACGGCCCCGGTGCCGTTCTCCTGGGCGCCCGTCACGATCGTTCCCGACCCATCCGGATTCAGCTGGACGTACGCGCCGGAGTTCGAGGCGAAGCTCGGCCACCATCCGCACGAGAACCCGATCGCTTCGTCCTGCGGCAGCTCCCGGCCGTAGCCGATCAGCTCGGCCGCGCGCTCCAGGGTCTCCTGCATCGCGATGTGGTCGAACACCTGCCTCGTCGGACCCTCGTCGCCGTTGCGGATCAGCGTCCGGCGGCGGAGGTCGACGGGGTCCATCTCCAGCGCTGCTGCCAACTCGTCCATGTGTTGCTCGAGCGCCCAGCACACTTGAGGTGCGGCGGGAGCGCGGATGGAGCCCGAGGGCTGCGTGGTCGAATAGTTCAGGTACGACTCGACGGCGATGTTCTCGATCACGTAAGGGCCACAGGCATGCATGGCCGCCATCTGCGCCAGGAAGCCGCCCTCACCGCAATACGCCCCCTTGTCGAGCACCAGGCGCGCGCGCCGGGCGACGAGCGTTCCGTCGCGTCGCGCCCCGGTCTCGAGCTCGATGACCATCCCCTCGCGACGGTGATCGATCGCGACGAACTCCTCCCGGCGAGTGAAGACGAGCTTGACCGGCCGGCCCGCCGCGCGAGCCAAGGCCGCGACATGCGCCTCGAAGTGGAAGTCGCATTTCGCGCCGAACCCTCCGCCCAGGAGCGGGACGATGACCCGGACGTTCGCCTCGGGGATCTGCAGCGTCTGCGCCACGCCGGAGCGGGCGACGTACGGCACCTGGGTCGACGACCAGATCGTGACGCGATCGCCCTGCCACTGCGCGATCACGGCATGGGGCTCGATCGGCACCCCTTGCGAGGGATCGGACGTGTATCGCCGCTTGACGACGACGTCTGCACTCGCCATGGCCGCGTCGGCATCGCCCTTCACGACGGTCGAGTAGCCCAAGGTGTTGCCGTCCGCCAGGAGGTTCTCGTCGTGGTCGTCCGAGGACCAGTCCGTGTGGACGAGCTGCGCATCCTTGGCCATCGCCGCCTCGATGTCGGTGACCGGACGGAGCGGTTCGTACTCGACCTCGATCAGCGCGACGGCGCGGCTCGCGATCTCCTCTGATGTCGCCGCGACCGCGGCGACGATGTCGGCCTCGAACCGGATGACATCCTTCGCGAACAGGTAGCGATCCTGGACCATCCCCCCGTACTTCACCGGCGGGACGTCCTCGTGAGTGAGTACGGTGAGCACTCCGGAGAGCGCGCGAGCTTCCGACGTGTCGATACGCACGATCCGAGCGTGCGGGTGGTCCGCGTAGCGGAAACGCGCGTACGCCTGGCCGGTGAGGGTGAGGTCCGCGGTGTACCGGCCGGAACCTGTGACCTTCTCTTTGCCGTCCGGGCGCAGGAACACGGTCTCGTGGGCTGCGGTTTCGGTTGACGCCATGCGACCTCCCTCGGTGGTGGCATATCGTACGCGGCACCGGGCAGACAGGGGTTGTCCGAGGGGTCGGACGTCCGACGTAGGATTGGCCACGGTGTCTGTCCGCGAGATCGTCCTGACGACCTGTCCACGGGATTGCTACGACGCGTGCGGGATCCAGGTGATCAAGCGGGACGGCGTCATCGAGCACGTGAGGGGTGACCCCGCCCACCCCGTGGCTCGAGGGAAGCTCTGTAAGAAGTGTGCGATCGGGTACAACGGCGTGTGGCGTGATCCCGCCGCTCGCATCCAGACCCCGTTGCGACGCACCGGGCCGAAAGGCAGCGGCGCGTTCGAGTCGGTGACCTGGGACGAAGCGTTGCGGGTCGTCGCCGAGAATCTCGGACGCGTCCGGGACACGCAGGGCGCACAGGCGATCCTCAGCGCCCACTACAGCGGCACGTTGTCGTTGCTCGCATACCAGTTCCCGTCACGGCTCTTCGATCACCTGGGGGCCACCGAAGTCGATCCCGATAGCGTGTGCAACAAGGCCGGACACGTTGCGCTGGACTACGTCTACGGCACCTCGCTGGTGGGGTTCGATCCGAGGAGCGCGCGAGACGCTCGCTGCATCGTGGTGTGGGGCGCGAATCCATCGACGTCGGCGCCGCACGTCGACGAACACTGGTTGGCCGAAGCGCCGGGCACGGTCGTGATTGTCGACCCGATCAGGACCCCGACCGCGGCGCGGGCAGACATCCATCTGCAGCTCTTCCCGGGTTCCGACGGGGCGCTCGCGTTCGCGTTGCTGCATGTGTTGCTGCGCGACGGATACATCGATCTCGACTTCGTGCATCGGCACACGATCGGTTGGGCGGAGCTCGAGGCGCTCGTGGGGCCCTGCACGCCTGCATGGGGAGAGCGTGTCACGAACGTGCCCGCAGCGTTGATCGAGCAGGCGGCGCGAGCCTACGGCGAGGGACCGTCGTTGTTGTGGCTGGGGCAGGGGTTCCAGCGGCAACGGTTCGGCGGCAACGCGATGCGGGCGGCCGCGACGCTTCCGGCGGTCACCGGCAACGTCGGCAAGGCCGGCGCCGGGTTCCTCTACCTCCAGGGCGGAGAACGGCGGGGGATCGACGACGCCGCCGTCGCGGGTGACCTCGCGAGAGTCCCTCGCCCGATGATCAGCCAGATGGATCTGGCCTCAGCCCTGGAAGACCCTCGGCGGAGTGGTGCCTTCGTATGTTGGAACATCAATGTGGCCGCATCTAGCCCCGAGCAGGCGCGCCTACGACGCTCGCTCATCCGCGAGGATCTGTTCACCGTGGTCGTCGATCTGTTCCCGACCGATACTACCGAGCTCGCCGACATCGTTCTTCCAGCCGCGAGCTTCCTGGAGTTCGACGATCTCGTTCTGTCGTATTTCGACCTGACGATCTCGGCGCAGGTCAAGGCCGCGGAGCCGATGGGCGACTCGTTGCCGAACCCAGAGATCTTCCGGCGCTTGGCGCACGCGATGGGACTCACTGAGCCGAAGCTGTTCGAACCGGACCGAGACATCATCGACCATGTGCTCGCGGGGGCCGGCCTCGGTGTCAGCTTCGAGGAACTCGCGGCGCGCGGCACCGTCCCGTTCGGAGATGAGCCGATCGTTCAGTTCCCCGACCTCGTCTTCCCCACGCCGAGTGGGCGGATCGAGATCGCGTCCGCACAGGCCGAGCGCGACGGCCATACTCGCGTGCCACAACCGACCGCGGAGGATCGACCGGCGCCGGGACGGTTCCGGCTGCTGTCTCCCGCGTCACCGTGGCTGATGAACGACAGCTTCGCGAACGACGATCGCATCGAGCGGAAGCTCGGGCCGGCGTGGGTGGCGATGCATCCCGAAGATGCCGAGGAGCTCAGCCTCGTCGAGGGCGACGTCGTGGAGTTGTCGAACGAGATCGGGCGGATCCAGATGCGGCTACGGCTATCGGATGAGGTGCTTCGAGGGGTGGTCCTGTCTCCGAAGGGTCGATGGCCGAAGCGAGAACCCGCCGGCGCGAACGTCAACGTGCTCAACGGTGGCGAGAAAGCCGACATGGGAGGAAGCACGGCCGTTCACAGCATCGAGGTCGCGGTCGCGCTCGCTCGCTGATGAGCGCGAAGCCGCCGCTCGGGCAACCCATCACGCGCGGCCCGCGTCTTCCCGGCGGAGTTCGTACCGGACACCGTGCCAGACCTCATCGCCGTCTCGGTGCTCGATCCGCTCGATGAGGCGCATCCCGACCTTCTCCGCGACGCGGAGCGACGCGACGTTCTCAGCGCTTGCGTACGCCCGAACCACCTCGGCACCGAGCGCGTCGAACGCATAGGCGACCAGCGCGTCGATCGCCTCGGTCGCGTACCCCAACCCTTGGAACGCGGGGGCAACGGTGTAACCGACCTTGATCACGCCCGGTTCGTCCTCAGCCGGGCTGAGTCCTACGTCGCCGACGAGCTCGTTGCCGTCGCGCTTCTCGACCGAGAGCTGCACCCATCCGCCGGGCGAGCCCGGCGAGCGGCCGCTCATCTCCCGGATCTCCGCCCTGACCCCATCCGGGTCGGTCCGTTCCCATCCCTGATAGCGGTGGACGTCGGGATCGCTGCGATACCCCGAGATCGTCTCCGCATCCTCCGGGAGCGATCGGCGGAGGTAGAGGCGCTCCGTCACGAGCGGTTCGAAGTCATCGTCGGCATGCATCGCGTTGGAAGCCTACTGATGCTGTCGAGGTACGAGATCGACCCGGCGAGCGGGGAGATCGTCCACGAGTCGTTCTTCCACGACCCTGCTGGCTTGCTTGCCCAACTCCGCCCAGACCCCGGGGCAGATTGACGGAACGGGTGGCCACGTCCCAGGATGCCGGTGCGCACCATCCTGCACGCCCGCCGGGTGGCGAGTCGCCGACCGAACAGGAGGCATCCACCGTGACATCCGCGGCGCCCAGATCACCGTTCACCCGTCGTGACTTCATCAAGCGCGGGGCCGGAGCGGCGCTCGTCGCATCGTCAGTGCCCACGCTGCTCGCCGCCTGCACGGGGGCTGCGTCGACGACGAACCCCGCTCCCTCGGCTGCGACGGGCTCCGGGGGCTCTACGAGCACGGGCCTCTTGCGTGTCGGCTGGTCGTCCGAGCCCGACACCATGAACCCGCTCACCTCGTACAGCACGGAGGCGGACCAGGTGCTCCAGCTCGTGTACGACAAGCTGTTCGAGTACGACGAGCATCTGCAACAACAACCAGCCTTGGCACAGAGCCAAAGCACGTCGGCCGACGGCACGACCGTGACCTACCTGCTCCGCTCGGGCGTTTCGTGGCATGACGGACAACCGTTCTCGGCTGACGACGTCGTGTTCACGTTCTCACTGATCGCGGACCAGGGGCTCAGCCAGTACGCGCAATGGCTCGTCGACATGGTCGACGTGAAGGCCGACGGAGCGGACAAGGTCGTCGTCCGCTACAAGAGGCCGCAGGCGTTCGATCCGGGTCTGGCGATACCCATCCTGCCTCAGCACCTCTGGAAGGGGATGACGGCAGCGCAGATCCAGAAGTCCGCCAACGAGCCTCCGGTCGGAACGGGCCCGTTCACCTTCACGGAGTGGAAGCACGGGGAGACGGTCTCGGTCGCACGGAACGATTCCTTCTGGGGCGACGCGCCCGGCGCGTCCAGCGTGATCTGGGTGCTCTATCAGAACGAGGACGTCATGGCCCAGAGCGTCCGGGCCGGGGAGGTCGACATCCTGACGGAGGTTCCTCCCACGATCTGGGACGGCTTGCAGGGCGCTTCGGATGTCCACTCGGTGTCGGTGCCCGGGTTCTCGTTCCACCACATCGGGTTCAACGTCTCCACGAGCACCACCTCGGGTGGCAACCCCCTGCTCCTCGACCGGGTGGTCCGTCAGGCGCTCAGCCTAGGACTCGATCGCAACCAGCTGGTGCAGCTCGCGCTCGCCGGGCACGGCAAGCCCGGAAGCGTTCTGCTGCCGCCGGCGCTCGGCGACTGGCAGCTCCAGATCGCGGCCGATGCCTTGTTGGACGCGAACCCCGATACGGCGAAGCAGCTCCTGGATCAGGCCGGCTACAAGGACCGTAACGGTGACGGCGTCCGCGAGAGTCCCGACGGCAAGGACCTCTCGTTCCGGCTGATCGCCATCGAGTCCACGACGGTCGACGTGCGGGCGGCCCAGCTCTTCCGCGATTCGGCGGATGCGATCGGGGTGAAGCTCAACCTGGATACCCTGGACGAGAACACGCTGGGAAGCACCGTGTACAACACCGACGCGCCGGATTGGGACATCTTCGTGTGGGGATGGGACTCGGGCGTGAACGATCCGGACTACCTGTTAGGAGTGCCGCTCACCAGCCAGATCGGTGGCAACAACGACGTGTTCTACAGCAACCCCACGTACGACGATCTCTACGATCAACAGGCGTCGGAGCTTGACGTGAGCAAGCGGCTGGATCTCGTGCACCAGATGCAGCAGATCTACTACGACGACGCGGCCTACATCGTCATGTGGTATCAGGACAAGCTCCAGGCGTATCGCACAGACACCTGGACGGGTTGGACCGACACCCCCGGGGGCGTCGTTTTCAACTTCACGCGTGCCAACTACCTCAACGCGAAGCCCGTCTGACGACTACCGGAGGGTCGCGTGCGACTGAGGTACCTCGGCCGAAAAGTCGCGCAGCTATTCGCGACGTTGCTCGGCATCGTCACGTTCGACTTCCTGCTGTTCCGGGTCCTCCCCGGCGATCCGATCCGCCTGTATGCGCGGTCGGGGCACCTGACCCGTGAGGCGGCCGATCGCCTCCGCGCGCTCTTCGGGCTGGACAAGTCGCTCTGGCGCCAGTACCTGATCTATCTGGGGGATCTGGTCCACGGTCGGTTGGGGTTCTCGCTCACGTACCGGCGTCCGGTCGTCTCGATCGTCGGCGAGCGGTTGGTGAACACGATCGTGCTGCTCGGCGCGGCGACCGTTCTGATCGTCGTCATCGGTGTGGCGTTCGGCGTGATGGCAGCAGCACGGCGCGGATCGCGGTTCGACACTTCGACCGTCGTGAGCTCGCTCGTGCTCTGGAGCTTGCCCACGTTCTGGACCGGACTCTTGTTGGTGTTCCTCCTAGGTGTATGGCTCCAGGTCTTCCCGATATCCGGGATCTCGACACCGGGTGCGGTGTACGCCTCACCGTTCGGGGCCCCGCTCGACGTCGCGAAACACCTGGTGCTGCCGACCATCACGTTGGCGCTCGTCGATATCGGTCAGTTCGTCCTGATCACGCGCAGCACGCTCGTCGACGTCCTCACCGAGGATTTCATCACGACCGCCAAAGCCAAGGGCGTGTCGCGCCGCGGCGTCGTCTGGAAGCACGGTCTGCGTAACGCGCTGCTCCCGATCGTGACCGCTTCGGCGCTGTACATCAGCCTCGTCGTCGGCGGTGCGATCCAGGTCGAGACGGTGTTCTCCTGGCCGGGCATGGGAGAGCTCACGTACGAATCCGTTCTTCGCCGCGACTATCCGGTCCTGGAGGCGTGTTTCCTGATCTTCGCGCTCACGGTGATCCTCGCGAACTTCGCCAGCGACCTGCTCTATCAGGTGCTCGACCCGAGGGTGCGGGAGGCGTGATGGCGAGCGTCCCGAAACCGATCGAGCCGGCCGACGATCGGCGTGGCGCCCGCGCCGCGTTCGTTCGCATCGGGCGACAGGTGTGGCTCGATCCCATCGGGCGCGCGGGCGTTCTGCTCTTGGCATTCGTCATCACGCTCGCGACATTCGGGCCGACGCTCTTCCCGTTCGACTCCAAAGCGGTCGGGCGAACGGCGGCCGATATCTTCGCCGCGCCATCGACGGCGCACTGGCTCGGAACGGACGAGCTCGGCAGAGATGTGTTCAGCGAGCTCCTGGCCGGCGCGGGCATCTCGTTGCTCGTCGGGTTGTTCGCGACGGCGATCTCCGTCGTCCTCGGCGCGGGCATCGGGCTGGTGGCGGGGTACTTTGGACGCGCGACCGACGTGATCCTCATGCGGCTCACGGACTTCTTCCTGGTGATCCCGACGATCCCGCTCGTGATCGTCCTGGCCGCGATCTTCGGTCAGAGCCTGGGCATCATCGTGCTCGTGATCGGACTCTCCGGCTGGCCGTCGATCGCTCGGATCGTTCGCTCGCAGGTCCTCTCGCTGCGCGAGCGCCAATACGTGATCAGGGTCGGCTCGATGGGAGCCACGCACACGCGGGTGATGGTGCGACACATCTTGCCGAACGTCGCTCCGCTCATCTTCGCGAACGCCGCTCTGGTGATCGCCGGCTCGATCCTGTCAGAGGCGACGCTCGCATTCCTGGGCCTCGGAGATCCGGTGCACGTGTCGTGGGGAACGATGCTGCACTTCGCGTTCGTCAGCGGCGCCGTGGGGCGCGGGGCATGGTGGTACTTCCTCCCGCCTGGCATCGGCATCGTGCTCGTCGTGCTGGGATTCACGTTGTCCGGTCACACGCTGGACCGGATCTTCAATCCCCGTCTGCGTGATCGCCGATGACGGTGCTGCCGGAAAACATGCTGCCCGAGAACATGCTGCCGGAGAAGATGCTGCTGGACATCCGCGATCTGCGCGTCCGCTATGGGGCTGGCTCCGGCGGGGTCGAGGCCGTCGGTGGCGTCGATCTGCATCTCCTGCGCGGCGAGGTCCTTGGTCTCGCGGGGGAGTCGGGGTGCGGCAAGACGACGACGGCGCTCGCGATCCCTCGTCTGCTTCCCGAGACCGCGCAAGCAGAGGGCTCGATCGTGTTCGACGGCCTCGATCTCCTGGGGTTGGCCGAGGCCGAGCTGGAGCACGTGCGATGGCGCGACGTCTCCGTCGTGTTCCAGGGGGCGATGAATGCGCTGAATCCCGTGAAGACGATCGGCGCCCAGATCCTGGAGCCGATCCGGTTGCACGAGCCGGACACCGGCAAGGCCGAAGCTCGCGATCGGGTTGGTGAGCTCCTCGAGGCGGTCGGGATCCAGGCGACGAGAGGCGACGACTATCCGCACGAGTTCTCCGGCGGCATGCGACAACGGGCGATGATCGCGATGGCGCTCGCGTGCCGTCCCAAGCTCGTGATCGCCGACGAGCCGGCGACGGCGCTCGACGTCATGACCCAGGCGCAGATCCTCAACCTGCTCCGGGAGCTGAAAGAGCGCCTCGACCTGTCGATGATCCTGATCTCCCACGACCTCTCCGTCCTGGCCGAGACGTGCGATCGCGTTGCGATCATGTACGCGGGGCTGATCGTGGAGGAGGGACCCGCGACCGCGCTCTTTCCGGCCGCGGGCGCCCCCGGCGGGGCCGCCCACCCCTACACGCAAGGCCTCCTCCGAGCGTTCCCCAACATCCTGGGTGAGCGAACCCTCATCGATGGGATGGCGGGATATCCCCCGGATCTGTCTGCCCCGCCTCAGGGCTGCCGGTTCCACGACCGGTGCCCCGTCCGCATCGAGCGATGCCTGAGCGACTCGCCGGCTTTGCGTTCGGTCGGCCGCGACCACGATGCGGCGTGTCACCTGGTGGGGCCGACGACGTGACCGTGTTCGAGCCGACGCTTCGTCCCAGCAAGGACGATCCCTCCGGACTCGATCCGGTCCTTTCCGTCCGCGACCTCGAGGTGAGCTATGAGCGCCGGCGTGGCGCTCTTCGTCGGTCGCCGCCCGTCCGTGCCGTCGACGGCGTGTCCTTCGACGTCCAGGCCGGGGAGGTCTTGGCGCTGGTCGGTGAGTCGGGATGCGGCAAGACGTCGATCGCTCGCGCGGTGATGCGACTCCTGGAGCCCCGCGGCGGCGAGGTGGTGTTCCAAGGGAAGGACATCACCCACCTCGACGAGCGTGACCTTCGTCCACTTCGCTCGGAGTTCCAGATGGTCTTCCAGGATCCCTACGAATCGCTCGATCCGCGGCAGACCGTGTTCGACCTGGTGGCGGAGCCGCTCGCGATCCACCGGCGGGCGACGGCGACCGGAGAGCGAAGAGCCGCGGTCCTCGCCGCGCTCGAGCGTGCCGGGCTGCACCCCGCGGAGGACATCGCTCGTCGCTACCCCCATCACCTCTCCGGCGGACAGCGGCAACGCGTCGCGATCGCCGCCGCCATGGTCTTGGAGCCGAGTCTCGTCGTAGCCGACGAACCGGTATCGATGCTCGACGTGTCGCTCCGCGCGGGGATCCTCCGCCTCATGCTCGAGCTGAAAGAGCAACGTGACCTGGCGTACCTGTTCATCACGCACGATCTCTCGCTCGCCTGGGTGGTGGCGGATCGGATCGCCGTCGTATATCTAGGGCGCATCGTCGAGATGGGATCTTCCTCGGACGTGATCGGATCGCCGAAGCATCCCTACACGAAGGCGCTCGTCTCGGTCATCCCGGTGCCGGAGGCCGGCGCGGCGGTCGAGCAGATCCTGCTCGTCGGTGAGACGCCGTCGCCGACGGACATCCCGCACGGATGCCGGTTCCGTTCACGTTGCTGGCACCGAACGCTGCTGGAGAACCCCGCTAGATGCGAGGACGAAGATCCCCATTCCGTGGGGGCGCCACATGGCGTCGCATGTCATTTCCCACTCGACCGAGAAGGAGAACGCTCGTGACGATCACCGATGACGCCGCAGCAACCCTCGTGTCACAGCTCGTGCGGATCGAGTCGGTCACGCCGTGGTTGATCCCCGACGGATCGGGAGAGCGCGACATCGCCGACTTCATGGCGACATGGCTCGCCGATCTTCCGGTCGACGTGCAGCTCGACGAGATCGAGCCGGGACGGGTGAACCTGGTGGCGCGACTGGCCGGAGCCGGCGGAGGCCCAACGTTGTGTCTCAACGCGCATTCCGACACGGTCGGCTTCGCCAACTGGAGCGATCGCGCCCTCGTGCCGCAGCGCGACGGCGACCGGTTGATCGGGCTCGGCTCGGCGGACGACAAGGCGTGTTGCGCGGTCGCGTTGCTCGCGCTGCGCTCGATCGTAGAGAGCGGCGCCAGGCTGCGAGGCGACCTGCTCGTCGCGTGCACCGCGGACGAGGAGGGCGTGTCGATCGGAACCGAGGACCTGGTGAAACGCTATGAGATGGACGCGGCGCTCGTCTTGGAGCCGGATGGCCTCCCGAAGCTGTGCGTCGAACACCAGGGGTTCGGATGGATCGACGTCATCGTGCATGGGAAGGCGGCCCACGGTTCGGCGCCGGAGGCCGGGATCGATGCCATCGTCCACATGGCAGAGGTCGTACGCCGGCTGGATCGGCTCGATCGCGAGGTCTTCGCCAAGAACGTTGATCCGATGAACGGGAAGACGGTATTCCACACGGGCACGCTGCATGGAGGGACCGACTACGCCACGTACCCGTCGCTCGCCGTGCTCGGTATCGAGATCGGATCGCAACCGGGCGAGCACCTGTCGGATCGCGTCCGCGAGGTCGAGGCCATCTTCAGCGAGCTCGCAGACGAGCTCGACGGGTTCCGAGGGGAGGTCGACGTGAAGCTCGACCGCGATCCGTTCCGCGCCGAGGGCCACGAAGCGCTCCACGCCGCACTCGATGCCGCCGCCGTGGTCGAGATCGGTGCTCCGCTCGACCCCGTCGGCCTGAACGCGTGGACCGACGCCGGATTGATGCAGGGCGCCGGGATCCCGACGCTCCTCATGGGACCGCTCGGCGGCAACTTCCATGCGCCGGACGAATGGGTGTCGGTGCCGGAGGTCGCGACGACCGCGCGTCTCGTGGCACAGGCGGCTCGCGGCTTTTGCGGCGAAGCGACCGGCTGAGCGCTACGCGAGCCACGCTTCGAGACGCTGGGTCTCTTCGGTCAGCTGTCGGCGCGTCGCGCGCGAGAGCGTTTCGAACGGCTCGAGACGAATCCGCCCGCCCTCGTGCCTCCACGTCCCGGCGACCTGCCCGCCGATCAGGAACGTCGAGACTGATTGCGGAACCCTGACGTGGAACACCTTGGGCCGGAAGCGTTCCGGAAGGATCTGCGTGCGCCGGGCGTGGACGAGCAACGTCGCGTCCCACGTGGGCAGGAATCGGATGGGCGCAGGAGTATCGGCGTCGGGCAGCGGCGCACCGCGGAGGTCGAGGAGCTCCTCGCCGCGCTCGTCACGGAACCGACGGAGACGCATCCGGTCGAACGCGGGTGCGAGCGTGGACGGCGACACGCCGGCCCAGTTCGCGATGTCCTTGCGTGATGCTGGGCCGAAACCGCCGAGATACCGGCGGACGATCAACTCGATGCCTTCGTCGAACGTGGCCCCCGATGGTCCGAGCCAATCCTGCGCCACGGCGTAGAGGTCGGCTGAGCGCCGCTCCCACGTTCCCGACGGCGGTACGCGGAGCAGGTCCACCCATCCCCCGACACCGTTCCACATCGCGGAGCTCACGTCCACATCGCGGAGCTCACGCCCAGCTCCGCGACGAGCTCCTTCCGCCGCCGAGGACCGTCGGCGAGGAGGGAACGAGTTCTCCTCGCGACATCGGCGACCTGACGCTCCGTGATCTGCCCGCGGATCGCGCCGAGCCACCATCTGCGACGATCCTGCCTGATCCCGGCAGCGAGCGACCAGTAGTCGCGCGGCGACACGATATGGATCGTGCCACGCAAGAGCGTGCCCTGGACGACGGTGCGGCGCTCGAGCGCGCTCGTCAGCTGGGCGCGTTCGAACCCCACCAGCCTCGACCAGAGTCCGATGTAGGCCGAAGGGGCGTACTGCGTCTGCAATCCCCCGATGCGCTCGACGGCGCGCGGGATCGGAAGCGTCGCGCGCTCGAGCAAGAGCTGGCGCGCCAGGAGCGCACGATTGAGTTCCCGCTCGGTCAAGGCGCGGCCGGACACCGGGGGAGTCTACGGGCGTCGGACGACAGCAGCGGAGCGCGTGACAAGGGCATGGAGCGCCACGACAATCTGGCCATGCGATCGCTCGTCTCCGCCCGAAGGCGCGTGATGGTGGCGTTCGTGGCAGGGATCATCGCCTCGGCGGCCGCTGCGCCCTTCACCCCGTGGCAGGTGGCGGGGCTCATCGGTTGGGATGTCGCCGCCGCCGTCTTCCTCGTCTGGGTGTGGTCGAGCATCTGGCGCCTCGACGGCGAGGCGACGGCGAGTGTCTCGACGGCGGGCGATTCTCGCTCGACCGCGGACATCGTTCTGATCGCTGCGAGCGTTGCGAGTTTGGTCGGTGTGGGTTTGGCGCTCGTCAAAGCCGGCAGCGAACATGGAACCCCGCGGGCGTCGATCGCCGCCGTCGCCGTTCTCACCGTTGCCCTATCCTGGGCGGCCGTCCACACCGTCTTCATGCTGCGGTACGCGAGCCTCTATCACCGGGAGGGCGGGGGGATCGACTTCAGCGAAGGCGAGCGTTTGCCGGACTATCGGGACTTCGCCTACGTGGCGTTCACGGTCGGGATGACGTTCCAGGTGTCCGACACGGACCTAACCTCGTTCGCCATGCGCCGGACCGCCCTCCGTCACGCACTCCTGGCGTACCTGTTCGGCATCGTGATCGTCGCCATCACCATCAACGTCGTGGCGAGCATGCTCAAGTAGCAAGTGATGCCCGAGATGGACGTGCTCAGCTGAGCCCGTTGCTCTTGCGGACCTTGTCGACCGTCCAACGCATCGTGTCGACGAACCGCTCTTGGGCGTCGGGATCCGCGAGCTTCACCAAGGTCACGTCCGGGTAGTCGAGCTTGTCCATCTTGAACCCGGGGATCTCGGCGAGTTTGCCGCGAAGCACCTGCTCCTGCTCCGCGACCCTGAACGGGTTGATCTTCCGGAGGGCCTTCATCTGCACGACCACCCGCCCGCCTTTGGCGAATAGGGCGAAGAGCTCGACGTCGCTCACCATCCCCGGCATAACGGCCACGAACGCTGCGCCGGACAACGAAGGGGGCTGATGGGTCTGGCGGAGTCGCATCCCCGCGCTCCCGTGGATCAGCGCTCGGGCGGCGGCGGCGGCCTCTTCACCGTGGCCTCGTTCCACGACCGTGGCCAGCTCATCGATCCATGCGGGTTCGGGCATCGGGGTAACGATAGCGCGCGCGACGGGTGGCGCGTGAGTCTCAGTTGGATCCCGGCGGCTCCGTGGGTGCAGCGTGCATCGCCGGGATCTGACCGAGCCTGCCCGCCTGATAGTCCTCGAACGCCTGCACCAGCTCGTCACGGGTGTTCATCACGAACGGTCCCATGGCGGCCACCGGCTCGCGGATCGGCCGTCCTCCCAGGAGCAGGATCTCGAGGGCGGGGGAGCGGCTCTCTTGGACGTCCGCCGCCTGGATCCTGATCGCGTCTCCGGGCCCGAACACCACCAGCTGACCGGTCGCGACCGCGATCCGCTCCGCGCCGACCGTTCCCGCACCGGCGAGGACATACGCGAGGGCGTTGAAGACCGGGTTCCACGGGACGTCGATCGACGCACCTGCGGCGAGCGTCGCGTGGATCATGGTCATGGGCGTGTACGTGTCGCCGGGTCCCCGTTCGCCGGCGAGATCGCCCGCGATGATGCGCACGAGGCCGCCCGCATCCGGCGATGCGAGAAGTCGTACTTCGCTTCCCCTGAGGTCCTGGTAGCGCGGCGCAGCCCACTTCTCGGCCTTCGGGAGGTTGACCCACAGCTGGAGTCCGTGGAAGAGGCCGCCGCTCGCGATCAGATGTTCGGGTGGCTTCTCGATGTGCAGGATGCCGGCGCCGGCGGTCATCCACTGGGTATCGCCGTTCGTGATGACCCCGCCGCCTCCGTTCGAGTCCTGATGCTCGAAGATCCCGTCCATCATGTAGGTCACGGTCTCGAAGCCTCGGTGGGGGTGCCACGGGGTGCCCTTCGGCTCACCCGGCGCGTA
>JBOGVK010000065.1:0-17520 GCA_050692375.1 Actinomycetota bacterium | reverse complement strand
TCTCCACGGTCGGCCACGCCCTCGGGATCGACGGCTTCTCGGTGTTCGCCACCTTCACCATCTGCGCGGGCGTGGTGCTCGCCGCGCTCCTCCTCGACGGGTTCCTCCGGCGCGAGGAGATGGAGGGGGCCGAGCCGTACGTCCTCGTGCTGCTGTCCGCGTCGGGCGGGCTCATGATGGCGATGGCCAACGACCTGATCGTGATGTTCCTCGGGCTCGAGGTGCTCTCCCTCGCCGTGTACGTGCTGGCCGCCATGCACCTGCGCAAGGTCACCTCGCAGGAGGCCGGCGTGAAGTACTTCGTGCTCGGCGCGTTCTCGTCGGCCTTCTTCCTGTTCGGTGTGGCGTGGGCATACGGAGCGACGGGGACCACGAACATCGTGACGATCGCTCACGCCCTGGCCGGCCAGTTCGGCAGTCAGGGACTGGCGTTGCTCGCGTTCGCGTTCCTCACGATCGGGTTCGGCTTCAAGGTGGCGGTGGTGCCGTTCCACCAATGGACACCGGACGTCTATCAAGGGGCCCCGACGCCCGTGACCGCCTTCATGTCGGCCGCGACGAAAGTGGCGGCGTTCATGGCGCTGATCCGCGTGCTGGACGTTGCCTTCCAGCCGCTCACGTGGGACTGGACGCCCGTGATCTGGGTGCTCGCCGCGGTCACCGTGGTCGTCGGCAGCGTGCTCGCCATCGCACAGTCGGACATCAAGCGGATGTTGGCCTATTCGAGCATCGCGCACGCCGGGTTCATCCTCACCGGCCTCACCTCCGCGAACCAGGTCGGCATCCGTTCGGTCCTGTTCTATCTCGTCGCCTACTCCTTGATGACGCTCGGCGCGTTCGGCGTCGTGATGCTCGTCTCGGGTAGGGGGGAGGCCTGGACGTCTCTCACGTCGTACGCCGGTCTCGCCAAACGGAGTCCCGTGCTGGCCGGCCTGATGACGCTCTTCCTCCTGTCGCTCGCCGGCATCCCGCCGACAGTAGGGTTCGTGGCGAAGGTGGGGGTGTTCGGGGCCGCGATCCTTGCGGGTCATTGGTCCCTCGCCGTGATCGGTGTGATCGCGAGCGTCGCGGCGGCCTTCTTCTACCTGCGCGTGATCGTCCTGATGTACATGCAGGAGCCTCAGGGCACCCAGGAGGAAGATCGATCGGTCTTGCCACGGATCGCGCTCGCGATCCCGGCTATCCTCACGCTGGTCCTCGGCATCTTCCCCGGCACGATCATGGGGATCCTCGAGAGGGCCTCGATCCTCAGGTGGTGAGTCGATGAGCCGAAGGGTGATCCCGGGACTGGAGCCGCCGGACGCGGCTCTGGAAGCCGACATCCGCGCACGCTTGGATCAGGTCGAGCAGGCCCTCGAGAAATCCGTGAAGGTCGAGTCCTCGGGGCTGTTGTCGGAGACCTCGTCGTATCTGATCGCCGCCGGAGGGAAGCGATTCCGCGCGATGCTGGTGCTCTTGTCCGGATACTTCGGCGACCCGTCCGACCCCCGGCTGATCGGCGGTTCGGTCGCTATCGAGCTAGTGCATCTGGCCACGCTTTACCACGACGACGTGATCGATGAGGCAGATGCCCGCCGCGGCGCCCCTTCGGCGAACATGCGCTGGGACAACACCGTCGCGATCCTGACGGGCGATTTCCTGTTCGCACGGGCCTCGGAGATCTCGACGGAGCTCGGCACCGAGGTGTGCCGGCTGTTGGCGCGCACGATCGCGATCCTTTGCGATGGACAGATCCGCGAGGTGGATAGTTCGGCGAAGGTGGAGCAGCCCGAGAGCAACTACCTGGAGATCATCGGCCGCAAGACGGCGTCGCTCATCGCGACGTCCTGCCGGTTGGGCGGCATGCTGTCCGACGCGACGCCGGAACACACCGACGTCATCGAGGAGTTCGGCGAAGCCCTGGGCATGGCCTTCCAACTCTCCGACGACATCATGGACATCACGGCGACCCAGTTGGAGCTGGGGAAGGAACCGGGCTCGGACATCCGCTTGGGCGTCTACACGGCGCCGGTGTTGCATGCCTTGGCCCACGACGAGCGTAAGGAGGAGCTCGCTCGGATCCTCGGCCATGGAGCGCCGGACGGCGAGATGCTCGATCGAACGCTCGAGATCGTTCGTGCCGGCGGGTCGATCGAGCACGCGCGCCAGGCGGTGACCGCCGAGGTTCGGCGCGCCATCGCCCTGGCTCGGAGGCTCCCGAGTGGACCCGCCCAGCACGCGCTGGAGCAGCTGGCACGGTTCCTTGCGGTCCGTTGCGGAGCCGAGGATTCGCCGTGATTGATCCTGCTAGGATCCGCGCTCGGGAAACCGTTCACAAACGTGACTAACTACTATCAGTCGTACGCAGTAGTGCTCGCGGTCGCCGTGGCCGGCGTCGCGCTTGTCGCCGTCGCGTTCGGGACCGCTCGCTTGATCGCCCCCCATCGTCCCCTCCCCGCGAAGCTCACCACGTACGAATGCGGCATCGACCCGGTGGGCCAGGGATGGGCGCAGAGCGAGGTCCGTTACTACATCTACGGGTTCCTCTTCGTCATCTTCGACGTCGAGAGCGTCTTCCTCTTCCCCTGGGCCCGCGTCTTCCAGGGGTTGGGGTACACGGCGGTGGGTGAGATGGGTGTGTTCATCGGGATCTTGGCCGTGGGCCTGCTCTACGCATGGCGCAAAGGGGTCTTGAAGTGGGCCTGATCACCGAGCGAACCCCGCTCCCGAAGGTCCAGGCGGTGAAGTTCATCCTCAACTGGGGGCGGCGCTATTCGCTCTGGGTCATGAACTTCGGGCTTGCCTGCTGCGCGATCGAGCTGATCGCCACGTCCACCTCGAAGCACGACTTCATCCGACTGGGCGTGATCCCGTTCGCGCACGGGCCTCGGCAGGCCGACCTGCTCGTCGTGGCCGGCACGCTGACCGACAAGATGGCCCCAGCGTTGCAGCGTGTGTACGACCAGATCCCCGACCCGAAGTACGTCATCTCCTTCGGGTCCTGCTCCAACTGCGGCGGACCCTACTGGGACTCCTACTCCGTGACGAAGGGCGTCGACCAGATCATCCCGGTCGACGTCTACGTGCCGGGCTGCCCTCCGCGGCCCGAGGCGCTCCTGCACGGCATCATCAAGCTGCAGGAGAAGATCAAGGACGAGAACATCCAGGAGAAGTTCAGTGGCCGGGACTCCGCACCCGCTCTCTCCTGAGGAGACGGCCTCCCGCCTCCGAGCCCGATTCGGGGAGGATGTCGTCGATACCGTCGAACAGCGCGGACACGCCGTCGCCACCGTGACGGCCGATCGATACCGAGACGTCTGCCGGTTCCTTCGCGACGAGCCCGAGTTCGCCTGCGATTTCTGCGACTTCACTGGCGCCGTGGACTTCGGTCCCGACGGCGGGTTCGAGGTCATCACGCATCTCTTCTCGACCACGCACCATCACAACGTGCGCATCAAGGTGAAGCTGCCACACGAGGATCCGGTCTGCCCGACGATCTCCGACCTCTACGCCACATCGAACTGGCACGAGCGCGAGACCATCGAGATGTTCGGGATCCAGTTCGAGGGTCATCCCCAACCCGTGAAGCTGCTGCTCTCCGAGCCGTTCGAAGGGCACCCGTTGCGCAAGGACTTCCCCTTGATGAGTCGTGAGGCGAAGCCGTGGCCGGGTGCCGTCGAGGGCGAGGAGGAGGAAGAGGAGTGAGCGTCCTTCTGCTCGGGATGGCGCACACGGGTCAATCGATCTTCGATTCCTGGTTCTCGAACTTCTGGCTGGCACTCATCTCGAAGACGATCGTCGTGATGCTCTTCTTCTTGGTCGTCCCGTTGGTCGTGGGCTACATCGAACACAAGGTCCTGGCGCACATGCAGGCGCGCCTGGGGCCGATGGAGGCCGGCATGTTCCACGGTTGGGCCCAGCTGGTCGCCGACGGCGTGAAGTTCGTGCAGAAGGAGGACGTGATCCCCGCGGCGGCGGACCGAGGCGTGTTCTCGTTGGCTCCGGCGGTCGCGATGATCCCCTACATCGTGATCCTGGTGGTGCTGCCGTTCAGCCCGACCGTGTTCGCCCTGAACCTGGACATCGGCATCTTCTTCGTGATGGCCATGTCGTCCGTCTCGGTGATCGGCGTGTTGATGGCGGGATGGTCCTCGGCGAACAAGTTCTCGCTGATCGGGGCGCTCCGGGCGGCCGCCCAACTGATCGCGTATGAGCTCCCGCTGGTGCTCGCGGCCGCGGCCATCGTGATGCAGGCCGGCACGCTCTCGCTGGTGGGGATCGTCGAGTCACAGCGGACCATGTGGAACGTCGTTCGACCGTGGCAACTGGTCGGGTTCCTCATCTTCGTTGTCGCGTCTCTCGCGGAGCTGACACGACCCCCGTTCGACATGCCGGTCGCGGACTCCGAGATCATCTTCGGCGCGTACACCGAATACACCGGCTTGAAGTTCGCGTTCTTCTTGCTCGCGGAGTACGGCGGGATCGTGGCGCTCTCCGGCGTAGCGGCCACGTTGTACCTCGGCGGCTACCTCGGGCTCCCCGGGATCCCGCTGCCACCAGCCGTGTGGATGATGGGCAAGATCATTGCGTTATCGTTCGTGGTCATCTGGCTGCGGGCGACCTATCCGCGGTTGCGTGAGGATCAGCTGCAACGCTTCTCGTGGCTCGCGTTGATCCCGCTGTCGCTCGTGATGATCATGGTCGTGGCCGTCGTCAAGGTCGCCACGAAGTAGGGGAGAGGGGACAGGTGGCGTCGGACGTCTCGGAGAAGAAGGACCAGCCGGAGTCCGGCATCGGTCTGGGGCTGCTGAAGGGCCTTGGCGTCACCCTCAAGACCATGCTGCATCCGGCGGTGACGCAGCCCTACCCGCACGTGAAGCCCGATCTGCCGGCGCGCACCCGCGGCGTCATCGCCCTGAAGCAGGCGAACTGCACAGTCTGCTACAAATGCTCGCGCGAGTGTCCCGACTGGTGCATCTACATCGACGCCCATAAGGAGTCGCACGACCCAGCCGGCGGCGGGCGGGCCCGTTCCGCCAAGATCTTGGACCGATTCGCGATCGACTACGCGCTTTGCATGTACTGCGGGATCTGCGTCGAGGTCTGCCCATTCGATGCGCTGTTCTGGAGTCCGGAGTTCGAGTACGCGGAATATGAGATCGATCTGATGACCCACGAGAAGGAGCGTTTGGAGGACTGGACCTACAAGGTCCTTCCGCCGCCGGCCCTCGAAACGGGCGCCGAGCCCATGGAGGACGCCTCGTGATCGCGATCGTCTCGGCGCAGGAGTACGCCTTCGTGGTGCTCGCCGTGGTCGGCAGCGTCAGCGCGATCTCGGTCGTGCTGGCGCGCAATGTCGTCCATGCCGCCCTCTACCTGGTGGTCACGTTGCTCGCCGTCGGCGGGGTATACCTGCTGCTCGGAGCCGAGTTCGTGGCATGGGTGCAGATCTTGATCTACGTGGGTGCCATCGTGATCTTGTTCCTGTTCGGACTGATGCTCACGAAGGCCCCGATCGGACGCGACATGCTCGATCACCAGAACCGATGGATCGGTGCCGTGGTGGGCGCCGGCGTCTTCCTCGGGTTGGTCTTGCTGATCCAAGATGCCTATCAGGCGCAGAACTCCGTGGCCGCGCCGACGTTCCGCACGACGACCGGCGATGTCGGGGCATCGCTCTTCCGGAGCTACGTCCTGCCGTTCGAGGCGGTGTCGTTCCTGTTGCTGGCCGCGTTGATCGGCGCCGTGGTCCTTGCCAGGAAGGACGAGACCGAATGATCCGGTTGCCGTTCGTCCTGTTCTTCGCGGCGCTGTTGTTCTCGGCTGGCGTCTACGGCGTCTTGGCACGGCGGAACGCGGTCATGGTGCTGATGGCGATCGAGCTGATGCTGAACGCGGTGAACGTCAACCTGGTGGCGTTCGGGTCGCAGCTGCGCGACATGGGTGGCCAGATGTTCGCCCTGTTCGTGATCGCGGTGGCGGCGGCCGAGGTCGGGATCGGGCTCGCGATCGTGATCTTGCTGTTCCGCAACCGCGAGTCCATCAACGTCGACGAGGTGAACCTCCTCAAGTGGTAGGCCAAGCCACCGCGTCGGCCACGGGCATCATCGGATCCACCTGGGTCATCGTGCTGTTACCGGTGGTGGCCGCGCTGCTCACGCTCTTCTTCGGCAGGCGGACGCCCGGTAAGGGCGCCGTCTACGGCATCGTGGCGCTCGCCGCGACGTTCGTCATGTCGCTCGTGATCCTCTGGCACTTCGTCCAGGGCGGGGGCACGGTCGCCGGTCAGGTGAACTGGTTCAGGGTCGGCCCCTTCCGCGTCGAGGCCGGCCAGTACGTCGACGGCCTGACGGCGATCATGCTGGTCGTCGTCACGTCGGTCTCGCTGTGCGTCCACGTCTACTCGCTGGGCTACATGGACGGCGACTCGCGATTCACGTGGTTCTACGTCGTGCTCTCGCTGTTCACGGCCGCGATGCTGAACGTGGTCATCGCGCCGAACCTGATCCAACTGCTGATCGGCTGGGAGGTGATGGGCGTCTGCTCCTACCTGCTGATCGGTCATTGGTACGAGGACAAGCAGAACTCCAACGCGGCGATCAAGGCGTTCATCACCACGCGGATCGGCGACGTGCCGTTCATGTTCGGGATCTTCGCGCTGATCTTCGCCACCGGCTTCACCACGTCGAACATCAGCGCGATCGGGGACCTCGTGAAGAGCCATCAGGTATCGAGCGGTTTGGTCGCGGCGGCCGCGATCCTGCTCTTCGGTGGCACGATCGGCAAATCGGCGCAGTTCCCGCTCCACGTGTGGCTCCCCGACGCGATGGCCGGTCCGACGCCCGTGTCTGCACTGATCCATGCGGCGACGATGGTGGCGGCGGGTGTCTACCTGGTCGGCCGGTTGTTCGAGGTCTTCATCAACGCCGATCCCTGGGTCCTGCAGATCGTCGGCATCATCGGAGCCATCACCATGCTCGGCGCGGCCGCCATGGCACTCATCCAGGACGACATCAAACGGGTGTTGGCGTATTCCACGCTCTCCCAGCTCGCCTACATGGTGGCAAGCATGTCTTTGGGCCCCGCGGGGAGGAACGCGGCGTTCTTCCATCTGTTCACCCACGCGTTCTTCAAGGCGTTGCTCTTCCTCGGTGCCGGCTCCGTGATCCACGCGGTCCACTCGAACAACATGAGTGACATGGGTGGATTGCGGAAACCGATGCCGGTCACGTTCTGGACATTCATCATCGGCTCGGCCGCGCTCGCGGGCGTGGCGCCGTTCGCCGGGTTCTGGTCGAAGGACGAACTGCTCGTGTCGGCGTCCCACGGGCACGAGTTGCTGTTCGCCCTCATGCTCGGGACCGCTCTCCTCACCGCTTTCTACACGACCAGGATGGTGGTGCTGACGTTCTTCGGCACCTACGAGGGTCATGGGCACCCGCATGAGTCGCCGCCGAGCATGGTCGGCTCGCTCGTCTTCCTGGCGGCGGGAACCGTGGGCGTGGGGTTCCTCGGCGCGCCGCAGCTCCACGCGGTGTTCTTCAAGTGGGTCACGTTCGGAGAGGCAGAGCCCGTGAAGTTCGTCCCGTGGATCGCGTTGCTGGGAACGGTCGCAGCGGCCGCGGGCATCCTGGTTGCCTGGAGCCTGTATCGCACGCGGAAAGAGCGAGATCCACTCCATGCGATGGGGCCGCTCTGGAACGTGCTCGATCATCGGTTCTACATCGACGCCTTCTACATGCGGGCGATCATCTATCCGGTGCGCGACAGGTTGTCGGCAGCGGTGTACTGGTTCAACCAACACATCCTCGACGGCGTGGTGAACGGCATGGGCATGACCGTCCGAGGGTTGTCCCAGGCAGTGAACCTGTTCGACCACGACGTGATCGACGGCGCGGTGAACGGGATCGCGGGCACGGCCGGATTCTCCGGCGGTCTGTTGAAGTACGTCCAATCCGGCAACGTCCAGCGATACATGGCGTTCCTGTTCATCGGCGTCCTGGTGCTGGCCGTCGTGTTCGCGAAGCTGGTCTGACAAGGAGAGTGAGGGTTCGATGAGCGGGTGGGAGAGATGGGCCATCACGGTCACGACGTTGCTGCCGGTGGCAGGCGCGCTCGTGATCATCATGGTCCCCAAGGAGAAGGACCGGCTGGTCCGGGCACTCGGGATCCTGTTCACCGGCGTTGCCTTCACCCTGGCCATCGCTATCGCGATCGGCTTCGACTACGGCAAGGGCGGTTTGCAGTACGTCCTGGACACCAGCTGGATCTCGGTGATCGGGGCCCGCTACCACGTGGGCATCGACGGGATCAGCCTCCCGCTCTACGTCCTCACGTTCGGGTTGTCGTTCCTCTGCGCGATCTACACGTGGCGCTACGTGCCCGAGCCGGGTCGAACCAAGGCGTTCCTCGCTCTGATGCTGCTGCTCGAGACCGGCATGGCCGGGACGTTCATCGCCTTCGACCTGATCCTGTTCTTCGTTTTCTGGGAGATGGTGTTGGTTCCGATGTATTTCCTCATCGGGATCTGGGGATCCGCGAACCGCCAATACGCCTCTATCAAGTTCTTCCTGTACACGCTCTTCGGCTCGATCTTCATGTTGCTGGGCTTCCTGGCGATGTACTTCCGTGGACCTGCGCCCCACACGTTCGACATGGTCGCGATCCAGCAGTTCGCGGGTTCGGGCGGATTCAGTCACGGTTTCCAGCTCGTCGTGTTCGGCGCGGTGGCGCTCGGCTTCGCGGTGAAGGTCCCGATGTGGCCGTTCCACACGTGGCTCCCGGACGCACACACCGAGGCGCCCACGATCGGCTCCGTCCTGTTGGCCGGGGTCATGTTGAAGATGGGGACCTACGGGTTCATCCGGATCGCCCTGCCGATGCTCCCGTACGGGGCGCAGAAGTTCGCGCCGTGGATCGGGCTGCTCGCCGCGATCGGCATCGTGTACGCCGCGCTCGCCTGCCTGGCGCAGAAGGACCTGAAGCGATTGATCGCGTTCTCCTCCGTCGGCCACATGGGTTTCGTGATGCTGGGGATCGCCACCCTCACCACGATCGGCATCCAGGCCGCGATCTTCGGGATGGTGGCCCACGGCGTGATCACCGGCATGCTGTTCTTCTGCGTCGGGTCGGTCTACGACCGCTACCACACACGCCAGATCTCGGACATCGGCGGAGGCATGGCCGAGCTGATGCCGAAGCTCGCCGGGGTGTTCGCGTTCGTCGCGATCGCCTCGCTCGGCCTGCCGGGCCTCGCGGGGTTCTGGGGCGAGGTCATGGCCCTGCTCGCCTCGTTCAGTCCCAACGCCGCGCTTGGCCTCTCTACGTCCCTCTTCCGTGGCTTCATGATCGCCGGCGGCGTCGGCACGATCCTCACGGCCGGCTACTTCCTGTGGATGCTGCAGCGGGTGAACCTCGGCACGATGCCCGAGCGGTGGAAAGAGCACGCCTTCGAGGACACGCTCACCATCGAATGGGCGGCGTGGATCCCACTCCTGCTCGCGATCGTGGTGCTCGGATTGTTCCCGCGCCTCATCTTCGGCGTGACGGATAACGCGGTGCACTCGCTGATGTCGTTCCTCGGGGGTTGAGCGGCCGACCATGAATCAGGCGATCGACTACCGCGCGATCCTGCCGGAGCTGATCCTCGCCGGCACGATCCTGCTCGTTCTCGTGGTCGACGTCTTCCTGCCCGCGAGGCGGAAGTCGTGGTCGATGGCCGTCGCGCTCGTCGGTACGGTCGCGTCGCTCGTCGCGGTGCTCACGCTGCTCGGTGACGCGCGAACGACGTTCGGAGGGTCCTTCGTCGTCGACAACTTCGCGATCTTGTTCAAGCTCTTCTTCCTCTCCGTCGCGGTCGTGGTGCTCGCGATCTCGTTCCGCTATTTCCGCGAGGGCGGCTTCTACCAAGGGGAGTACTACTTCCTGTTGCTCACCTCGTTCCTCGGGTGCCTGATGATGCCCTCGTCCCGCGACCTGCTTCTTCTCTTCATCTCGCTGGAGCTCGTGTCGGCGCCCGGTTTCTTGATGGCTGCGTTCCGTAAGAACGACCCGAAGTCGAACGAGGCGGGACTGAAGTTCTTCCTGATCGGGGTTCTGTCGACGGCCGTGATGCTCTACGGCATGAGCTTGATCTACGGGCTCACCGGAGCCACGCGGCTGGACGCGATCGCGCGCGGTCTATCCGGGATCAGCGCAGGGCAGGAGACGCTTGCCTTCTCGGCCATCCTGTTCGTCGTCATCGGGTTCGCGTTCAAGGTGTCGGCGGTGCCGTTCCAGTTCTGGGCGCCCGATACGTACGAGGGGGCTCCCGTTCCCGTCGCGGCGTTCCTGGCGGTCGCATCGAGCGCCGCCGGCTTCGCGGGACTGTTGCAGCTCATGTTCGTCGCGTTCATCCACCAGCACGTGTTCTGGACGCCGATCTTCGCGGCGCTGTCGATCGCCACGATGACGTTCGGGAACCTCGTCGCCTTGAAGCAGACCCAGATGGTGAGACTGTTGGCGTACTCGGGGATCGCGCAGGCCGGCTACATCCTGCTGCCGTTCGCCCTCGTCTCGGGGGATGCCGCGGTGAACCGTTCGGCGTTCTCGGCGTCCGTCGCGTACATCTTGATCTACGCGATCATGAACCTGGGCGCGTTCGCGGTGACGATCGCCGTCAGCCGGCGCGAACCAACGCTCCTGTTCGGAGACTTCGCCGGGCTCGCCAAGCGGGCGCCGTTGCTCGCCGTGGGGATGACGACGTTCATGATCTCGCTCGCGGGCGTGCCACCCACCGGTGGGTTCTGGGCGAAGATCCTGATCTTCCGCGCCGCGATCGACCGCGGCGGTGTCGGGCCGTGGCTCGCCGTCGTGATGCTCGTGAACTCCGTGATCAGCATCTCGTACTACTTCGCTGTGCCGAAGCAGATGCTCTTCGAGCCCGCGAGGGACGGATCGAGGCTGCGATCGCCGATGCTCGTGAACGCGGTGGTCCTGTTGACGCTCGTCGCCATCGTGGCGGTCTTCGTCTTCCCGAACCCCATCGCGCGCGCCGCCGACATCTCGACCCTCATCGGCGGCTGAGCCTCACGTGAGGCGCGACGCACGCCTCAGTCCATGAATTCGAGGACGGGCCGGACGTGGTCCATGGTCGTCCGCGGGTTGATGAAGCAGAGGCGCATGACCTTCTCACCCTCCCACGACGTGGGCTGGACGAAGGCGAGCTGTTCGTCCTGCAACCGGCGCCAGCACGCGTCGTAATCGTCGGGTCCCCAGCCGAGGCGCCGGAACAGCAGGACCGACAGGTCGGGCTCCATGATCAGCTCCAGGTTCGGCCGCTCGACGATCGCGGCGGCCGTCGTCCTGGTGATCGTCAGTACCTTCTCGACGGCGTCGCGATACGCGTCCGTACCGTGGCTGGCGAGCGAGAACCACAACGGGAGCCCTCGAGCACGTCGCGACAGGTGGTACGCGTAGTCCGCGGGGTTCCAATCCGGTGCGGAGAGCGCCGTGTCGAGGTAAGAGGCCACCTGCCGGTGCGCCGCCAGCGCCAGTGTGGGATCGCGATAGATGAGCGCGCACGCGTCGTACGGCGCGAAGAGCCACTTGTGCGGGTCGACGATGAAGGAGTCGGCGTGCTCGACCCCATCGAAGAGTGGCCTGGCCGACGGCGCCAGCAGCGCGCCGCCTCCGTAGGCGCCGTCCACGTGGAACCAGAGGCCGCGTTCGCCGCAGACCTCGGCGACGCCGGCCAGATCGTCGACGGTTCCGGCGTTGGTGGCTCCCGCACTGGCGACGACCGCGAACACGCCTTCCCCGCCGTCGACATCGAGCGTTCGCCGGAGCGCGTCGCCCGTCAGGCGCCCCCGCTCGTCGTGCGAGACATCGAGCACGTCGACGTCCATGACCCGAGCCGCCGCCGCGACGCTCGAGTGCACGGTGTCGCAGGCCGCGAACCGCCATCGGTCGGGTCGTCCTCCGCGCCGCTCGGCGGCGGTGTGGCGCGCGGTCACCAACGCCGAGAGGTTGCCCGCAGAACCGCCCGAGACGAAAACGCCTCCCGCGGAGTCCGGGAATCCGGCGAGGTCGGCCACCCATCGCAGCGCCCGGTTCTCCGCCCAGATCGCGCCCGCCCCATCGATCCATCCGGCCGCGATCGTTGAGGATGCGCCGACGATCAGGTCGAAGAGCGCCGAGGCTCTCGTGGGGGCGCCGGGAACGAACGCGAACGACGCCGGGTGATCGGTCGAGATCGTCGCCGGAGCGAGCACGTCGGCCCAGATCCTGAGCGCCTCTTCCCATCCGATCCCGGCGGGGGAGATCGTCTGCCCGGCGAGCGTGTCGAGCGTCTCGGCGGGGAGCGTCCGATCCAGGGGCTGCGGTTTCGCGATCCGGTCCCGTGCGTACGTTTCGATCGCCCGAGCCAGTCGCTCGGTCTCCTCGTCGAACTCGTGCATCGGCAGCATCTGAAGCATCCTCCCGCGTGAACAATCCGGGCCGGCCCGAAGGGCCGGCCCGGAAGGCTACCGCGAAGGCCGGAGCTATCCCGCGAGCTCCGAGCAGAACCCTTCGAACGCCTCGATGTACTTCTGGACGTCGTCCTCGGTGTGCTGCACCGAGATGGTCCACTGCTCCTCGTCGCCGGGGGTCATGAAGAGGCCGCGGTTGATCATCCACGAGAAGGAGGCATAGAAGAACTCGGGAACCGTCTCCAAGAAGTCCCGGTAGTTCGTGAGGGGCTCCTTGCGGTAGGAGACGCAGCCCTTCGCCCCGAGGTCCATCGTGTGGCCGGGGATGTCGTGCTCGTCCATCGCCCGCTGGCATCCCTCCGCGAGGAGCCTGCCCAACTTGCCCAGATGGTCGTACGCGTCCTTGGTCAGGACCTCCGTCAATGCGGCCAAGCCGGCCGCCACGGACAACGGGTTGCCGTTGAACGTTCCTTGCTGGGCGGCGCCCTTCGTCACCCACTCCATGAAGCGGGCCTCCCCACCGAACGCGCCGATCGTGGCGCCGCCGCCGACCGCCTTCGCGTATGCGGCCAGGTGCGGACGGACGCCATACCGCTCGGTCGTCCCGCCGTAGGCGATCGTCCCGCCGCACTTCACCTCGTCGTAGATCAGCACGGCACCGTGACGCTCGCAGGCGTCGCGAAGCGCTTGCAGATACCCCGCCTTCGGCACGACCAGACCGATGTTCATCATCACGGGCTCCAAGATCACGGCCGCGATCTCTCCGGGGTTGTCCTGGAACGCCTCCTCGACCGCCTCGGCGTCGTTGAAGGGCACCACGATCACGGTGTCCCAGAGCGCACGTGGGATGCCCTTCGAAGTCGGCTCGGTCGTGTACCAGCTCTTGTCGTGCTCGACCCCTCCACGGAGTCCGAGCACCTCGGCCTCGGGGACGACCGAGAACAGCACCGAGTCGTGGTGCCCGTGATACGAGCCTTCCATCTTGATAAGCTTGTCGCGCCCGGTTGCGGCGCGGGCGACGCGGAGCGCATCCATGGTCGCCTCCGTGCCGGAGTTCACGAACCGCATCTGTTCCAGCTGGAACCGAGAGCAGATCTCCTCGGCGAGCGCCACCGTCGCTTCGGTCGTGACGGCGAAGTGGATGCCCTGGTCGGCGACCTTGCGGATCGCTTCCACGATCTTCGGATGTCCGTGCCCGACGACGTTCACGCCGAACCCGCCGTGGAAGTCGGTGTACTCCGTGCCGTCGACATCCCAGACCTTCGACCCCGAACCGCGCTTCAGGTACACCGGGTACGGCTCACCCGCCTGGAAGTTCGAGGCCACGCCGGCCGGTAGGCTCTTCACCGCACGCTCGTGCAGCGCCTTCGATCCCGGCGTCCGATCGAGCAGGATCTTCGTTTCCTTCTGAGCGATCTCCGCCGCGCGCGCTTTGAGTCGGTCCAGATCAGCCATGCGCATCACCTCCTGAGGGATGTGGAGCGTACCCGCACGCCCACTGCCAGGGCAATCCGCCGGGCGTGGAGGACTACGGGCGGTAGTTCGTGAATTGGAGCGCGACGCCGAAGTCGTGTTCCTTCACCGCGGCGATCGCCTTCTGCAGGTCGTCCTTGCTCTTGCCCAGGATCCGCACCTGTTCGCCCTGGATCTGGGTCTGCACCTTGAGGCCGCTCGCCTTCACCAACTTCGTGATCTCTTTCGTCTTCTCCTCGGAGATCCCGGTCAAGACGGTGATCGCCTGGCGGACGTGACCTTTCGCGGCCGGGCGGACCGGCCCGTCTGAGAGCGCCTTCAGGGGGATGTTGCGCTTGATGGCCTTCTCCTTCAGGACCTGCAGCGCCGCCTTCAGGCGATCCTCCGTCGAGGAACGGAGCTCGATCGTGGTGTGATCTTGAGACAGCTCGGTCTCCGTTCCCTTGAAGTCGAACCGCTGAGCGATCTCGCGTCCCGCCTGGTCGACGGCGTTTCGCACTTCCTGCAGGTCGACCTCGGAGACGATGTCGAACGAGAACTGATCCTTCGCCATGCGGCTGAGGATACCGCCGACCGCGGGGCGGTGCCGTTCGCTACCATGTCGGCTGCCGGGAGGATGCCCGAGTGGCCAAAGGGAGCGGTCTGTAAAATCGCCGGCGTAGCCTACGGAGGTTCGAATCCTCCTCCTCCCACGAACTGAAGAGCTGATGTGCACCCTTGTGCTCCGCGAGAAAACGAACGCGCCGCACGATGTGTACGCGAGAGGAGATAGGCCCGTCACCATATGCGTGGGGGGGTGGGGGAGCAGCACTTGCTCAGGGGCCTTAGTGGGGTAGGTGCAGGTCGATCGTAATAGGCATTCGCTAGGAGGTCGGGGCGGACGTTCGGCCCAAGTAGAGCAGGATGCTTCCCGCGATGTGGATGGCGAACATCGCAAGCTCGAACTCGGAAGTTCCGGCCTGGTGCGCGTCGCTGTCCTCCCGAAGCGCGTATAGCTTCTTGGTGAACTCCTCCATCGCGGGAGGGATAAGCCCATCCGCGCGAGCCTTCTCTGCCAACGGCCCGAGCGTTTGACCCTTCATCGACGGGATGAGGAGGCGGAGCATTTCCTCGGCTGCTGAAGTGGCAGCCGTGATTGCGCCTGACGGGTCACCAGACAGAGCTCGGTCGAACGCCTTTCTGTACAGGGAGTCGACGTCCGCGAATCGTTCGTCCGACAACAGAACCAGCGTTGGCTGCACGACCTCCTCGTGCATGTGCTCCGATGTCACTGGAAGGAAACGACCATGTTGGAACTTTACCCCCACGCGGAAGTGCCGAGCCCGGTCGTTGACGCGGTTCTCGAAGTCGACGTCAGTCTCTGGCAGATCCCGCACGTCGAAGAGGTGCTCGATTGCTGCGAAACGGTCGCCGGCACCTGCGTCGTACGAGTCATCTCCGATGTCCAATAAGCCCTCGCGGACGATTCGCTCGAACGCCTATTGCGTGCCTTCGACCTGCCAGCCGGTCGAATAGATCACCTCTTGCGCCCAAGCCTCCCAGGTTGGCCTAAAGGTAGAAGAGGTCTTTGACGGTATGAGAAACCACTCCGCCGCCATCATCACGGCTTCCCAGAACTCTGGCGGCGCGTCTCCCGGTTCGACGTAGACATCATCGATTCCCTCGTCCCGGAGTCGCTGCAGACGTTCACGCTCGGCCCACGTAGGCGGTCGTGGCCGCCCGTCGTGGAAAGTACGGAATTCGCTCACGACGAGCATCGTACTGACCTCGAAGGACGCCGCCCGGCTTGGGTCCCCGGCCCAACCACGACGGAAGCTTGCCGAACAATCCCAGGGCGCGCTCGCTCGGGTCGATCCGTAGACTCACTCGAGATGCGGCCGGGCTCCGATCCACTGATGTCGGCCACTGCTCTGTCGCGTAGGCGATCATCCTGGAGGCACACGCTCCTGACGTGGCAGCGGAGCAGATCCCGAGCCGAGATTCGGTGCTGTGGGGGTGTGACGTGACCCGATCTCGGCTCGACGTCACCCGAACCCAGATCCTCGCGTTCCGACGGCACGTCGGCGCGCTCGACGAGCGGCTCCCGCGCGGACGGCGCTCGCTCCGGCTCGCGGCGTGGGCCGGCCTGCAGGACAGCATGCCTCGAGCTGCGGTCCTCTCGATCCACGCGCGAGTCGAGGGGACAGAACCGACCACGTGGGAAGACCCGTCGCTCGTCCAGCTTTGGGGGCCGCGGTTCCAGGTCTACGTCGTCTCGGCACGCGATCTTGCGGGCTTCTCGCTCGGGAGATTGCCGGACGACGCCAAGGGCCGGAAGAGGGCGGAGGGTTTGGCAGCGCGTCTGCACACCCACCTCGACGGCCGGCGGATGACCTACGGGGAGGCGGGGCTCGCGATCGGCGTGCACCCCAACAGCCTCAGGTACGCGGCGGCGACCGGCATGGTCCTGATCCGATGGGAAGGCGCGCGGCTACCGACCGTCTGGACCGTGCCGGCACCCGAGATCGACCCACGCGAGGCCCGCCTGGAGCTCGCGCGCCGGTACCTGCACATCTTCGGTCCCGCCACGCCGGAATCGTTCGCCCAGTGGGCGTATGTCGGTCGGCCAGGAGCTCGCGCGGCGTTCGACGCTCTCGGCAGCGCGCTGACTCCGGTGCGAACGCCGATCGCTGACGCGTGGATCCTCGCCCGCGACGAGCCGACCTACCGCGCCACTCCCGGACCCGTGGCGCCCGCGCGGCTCCTTCCGAGCGGCGACGCCTACTTCCTCCTCCAGGGAGCCGATCGCGAGCTCCTGGTCGCCGATGCGGATCGCCGCCGCGCGCTCTGGACCTCGCGGGTCTGGCCGGGCGCTCTTCTCGTCCAAGGGGAGGTCGTCGGAACCTGGCGAAGAAACCAGGGGTCGGTGACGATCCAGACCTGGCGTCGTCTCTCGCGTGCGGCGCGCGAGGCCGTTGAGGCGGAGGCGAAGTCCCTGCCGTTGCCCGGGCTCGAAGGGAAGATCGTCGTTCGCTGGGACGACGAGCGCCGCGCTGGGTAGATCCACGGCGGGCTCACAGCCGGCGCTCAGGTCGGAGCCCTAGGTTCGCAAGCGACAAAGGAGAGATGATCAACGATGAGATCAGCGCCACGGATGTACGAGGGCCGCCCGTTGCCGAACCCCGACGAAGAAGTCTTCGACCAGGGCTTGTCGTTCGATGTCGAGACGCTCCTCGGCAGGCGGCGGATGCTGCAGCTCGCGGGGTTCTCCGTGCTCGGCGCCGCGATGGCCGCGTGCGGCGTGTCAACGAAGAGCGGGTCCTCCAGCACCGGCACCGCTGCCGCGTCGACCGACACGGGGTCGTCGAGCGCGGGCTCCGTGATCCCGGAGGAAACGGCGGGTCCCTACCCGGCCGACGGCTCGAACGGTCCCGATGTCCTGACCCAGAGCGGGATCGTTCGCAGCGACATCCGTTCGAGCTTCGGGGGGTTGTCGGGAACGGCCCAAGGCGTTCCGTTGACGATCGAGCTCGCGATCGAGGACGCGTCGTCGAGTGACCCCGTCGCGAACGCCGCCGTGTACGTGTGGCACTGCGATCGGGATGGGCAGTACTCGCTGTACACGGTCACCGACCAGACT
>JBOGVK010000064.1:0-10797 GCA_050692375.1 Actinomycetota bacterium | reverse complement strand
CCGCCTGGTAGACGATCGTGCCTCCACCGTCGTCCTCCTGGTAACGGAGCCCGGTGGAGCTGCCGATGACGCGTTCCGCTGGGATCCCGTAGGCCTCCCCGGTTACGGGCCGCATGAAGTCGCGGTCACCGCCCGAAGCGATGTAGGTCGTGAATCCGTTGGCTTCCAGGTACCGCAGCAATTCGACCATCGGAAGATAGGTGCACTCGGTGAGCCGGCGCCCGAGTGTCGGATGGTGCTCGTTGCGAAGGAAGGCATCGGCCTGCGCCTCGTATTCTCCGACGCTCATGCCGGCGAACGCCTGGACGATGCCGCCCATCAGGACCCGCACGTCCGTGTCATCACCGTGATAGTGCTTGTCGATGACGCCGCCGAGCCAGGCGTAGTCTCGTTCGCGCGCGGCCTCCCATGGCTGACGATCGCGGAGGGACACGTCCTCCTCGGCCATCTGGGCCAACCGCTTCAAGATGAAGCCGAGCTCGACGGGCATCGGCTTCTCGCACCACAGGGTCCCGTCGTTGTCGAAGACCGCGATGCGCTCCTCGGGGGGAACGTACTCCGGCTTCCCTTCTTGGGTCACGCGTTCGACGAACCCGACGATCGATCGGCGGCTCGACGTGTCGTTCCAGGACGCCAGGAGCGGAGCGGTTCCGGATCGCGTCGTCATGACCTCGGTCCAGCTACTCGCGCATCATCATCGCCACGGCCTCGCGCTCGAGGTCGAGGTACGGCTCGCCGCTCACGTCGACGACGACCCGTTTGAGCGTGCCTCCCGTGAACCGCCACGGCTGCTCACCGGGGTAGTCGTCGGTGACGCCGGCGCCGCCGTCTCGCCCGATGCACAGACCCTCGCCCGCGATCATGAACTTGCCGGGTTGTGTCTTGATGCGCGCCTCGCCGACCTTCATGTCGCCGTGGAAGAGCGAGAGCGTCCCGTTGGCGACACCCGGCGGGTCCTCGCCGTCCTTGTCGAAGGATGCCGACAGGATGAGGTTCTCTCCGGTCGGCAGATCCTCGGTGGCGTCGACCTGCTGATCGAACATCCCCACGAAGCTGTAGACGTAGTGAAGACGGTTCTCCTTCACGTAGAGCGCGTGGCCTCCGAACCGCGAACCGTGCGCGAACAGGACGCCGCCAGCTCCCGGGCCCGGGATGTCGACGAGCGCCCCGATCGAGTACGACCGGTTGCGCACGTTGACCGCCTGCGACTCGGGCACCTCAGCGACGTCGGGGTAGTAGATGTAGCGATCGCGAGGCGGCGTCAGCGAAGGCCGGGGGGTGAGCATGATCTCCAGCGGGGAACGGTCGTCCAGCGGGAACGCGCCGTTCGCCCCGGCCTCGGAGAACCAGAGGTTGACGAGCTCGCGCACCCTCTCCGGGTGCTTGTCCGCGAGGTTGTCGAGCTCGGCGCGGTCGCTGTCGGTGTGGTACAGCTCCCACTCGTCATCGTTGAAGTTGCTCCAACCGGCCACCGAGGGGTGCGTGGTCACGGCCTTCCAACCGTCATGCCAGATGCTCCGTGAGCCGAGCATCGAGTAGAACTGCGTCGTCCTGGTGGTCGACGCACTCGCGTCGTCGAAGCTGTACCGCATGCTGACGCCGTGGAGGTCGCTCTGGACGAATCCCTTGATCGTCTCCGGAGGCTCCACCCCCAGGACGTCCAGGATCGTCGGCACGATGTCGATCGCGTGGTGGTACTGGTCTCGGATCTCGCCCCTGCTCTTCATCCCGCCCGGCCACGACATGATGCACGGGTCGGCGGTTCCGCCGTTGAACTCGTAGCGCTTCCACATCTTGAAGGGCGTGTTGAAGGCCATCGCCCAGCCGTTCGGGTAGTGGTTGTACGTCCTCGGGCTGCCGAGGTCCTCGAGCGCCGCCAGGTTCGTCGCCATGTCGTCGGCGATGCCGTTCGCGAACTTCATCTCGTTCACCGAGCCGTTGGGTCCTCCCTCGCCGCTCGCGCCGTTGTCCGAGACGAGGATCACGAGGGTGTTCTCGCGCTGCCCGGTCTCTTCGAGGTAGTCGAGGAGTCGCCCGATGTGGTGGTCGGCGTGGGAAAGGAAACCGGCGTAGACCTCGGCCATGCGCGCGAAGAGCCGCTTCTCGTCGGCGCCGAGTGAGTCCCACGGCAGCGTCTCGTCGAGTACCGGGAAGGGCTTCCCGTCGGGGCCGGTCCGGGTCTGCGACGTCCCGATCGGGTTGATGGAAGGTATCTCGGTGTCCTTCGGGACGATCCCCAACTCCTTCTGGCGGGCGAGCGTCTGCTCGCGGATCGCCTCGTAGCCCATGTCGAACCGACCCTTGTGCTGCTCGATCCACTCCTTGGGCGCATGGTGAGGGGCGTGACACGCGCCGGGCGCGAAGTAGAGGAGGAACGGCTTGTCGGGTGCGATCGTCTTCGCGTCCTTGATGAACTCGAGCGCCTTGTCGGTGATGTCATCGGTGAGGTGGTAGCCATCCTCGGGTGACTTCGGCTGGTCGATGGGGTGGTTGTCCTCGACCAGGTCGGGGTACCACTGGTTCGTCTCGGCGCCCAGGAACCCGTACCAACGCTCGAACCCCCGGCCGGTCGGCCAGTTGCGACGCGTGGCCGCCACGTTCATCTCATCGTCGGGGCACAGGTGCCACTTGCCCACCATGTAGGTGTTCCAGCCGAGCTCGCCCAGGATCTCGGAGACCATCCCGTTCTCCGGCGGGATCGTGCCGCTCGCGTTGGGGAACCCGATCGCCGCCTCGGTGATGCACGCCATGCTGTTGGCTGTGTGGTTGCGCCCGGTCAACAAGCACGAACGGGTCGGCGAGCAGAGCGCCGTCGTGTGCCATTGCGTGTACCGCACGCCGTCGGCGGCGATCCGGTCGATGTTCGGCGTGTCGATCGGCCCCCCGTAGCCACTCATCGCCGAGAAGCCCACATCGTCCAGCACGATGTACAAGACGTTCGGCGAACCGTCCGGTGCCTTCGGGGGCTCGAACGGAGACCAGTCCGGTTCCGAGTCACGGATGTCGACGTTGATGGTTCCCTTGAAGTCCGTCCCACCCATGTGCGGCCACCTTTCCTAGAGCCGGGGGATCACCTTCAGCGCAACATCCTAAGGGGAACCGCTCAGGGGTGCATCACACGCCCAACGTCGCCGTGGCACCTCGTGCCGACGCCGCTACTCGTCGCGTGGAGCCGGTCCGAGGACCCGAGCGGTCCGTCAGCCGCTTCTTCGAGGCCGTCTACTGAACCGTGAACGCAGCCGTCGCGACCGTCGGGTCCTTGTTCCCAGCGGCGTCGAATGCGGCGACGTTCACGCGATAGCGCCCCGGCGGCAACGACGGCGTCGTGAACGTCCAGCTCACCGATGAGCCGTTGTCCGCCGTGATCGTCGCGTTCAGGAGCATCCAAGCGCCGAAGGTTCCGTTGGAGCGTAGCCACTGACCTGTGCCCAGGTTGCGGATGGCCACCGCCACCCGCCCGACGTCGCGGTCGTCCGTGGCGCCGCCAGACATCACCACCGTCCTGACCGTGAAGACCTGGTTGTTGGTCGGTACAGCGAGCGACCCGTTGGGAGGCACGGTATCGGTACCACCACCCGATGACTGGTTCGGGGCCCCCGGCGTTCCACCGGTTGCGACCGAGAGCGCCCAGTTCGCGGGATCGGCGTTATCGGACGAAGGGTTGAGCAACTCGAGCGACGGGCCCCCGCTCGCCACGGGCCATCCCGTCCCGCCGTAGCTCACGGAGTCCGCTACCGAGCCGTCGCCTCGTTGGAGCGTGATCGTCGTGGCACTCGACAGGCCGCCGTCGTAGATGCCGCCCACGAACACGTTGCTGCCGTACGTCGCACGGAACGTCGGATCGTTCGCCACGAAGACCATCGTGCCCTGCGGGAGGATCACCGTCCCCGGCTGGATCTGCAAGGCAACGGCGTCAGAGATGGACCAGCCCGAAAGGTCGACCGCCTCGGTCGCCGACGGGTTGTACAGCTCCAGGAACTCCGCATCGTCTCCGGCCTCGGGTGAGTGTTGGATCTCGTTGATGACGATGTTCGGCGTCGCTCCCTGTTGGCCCGGCAAACGAGCATCGTTCGCGAAGATCGTCCTGCGGGCGGCGATCGCGTTGAACAATGCCGTCCGTTGGTTGGCGTAGGTCTTGCCTGCTCCATGGGGCCATGCGGCGAAGTCGAGCGTGGCCTCTGGCTGGGATGGACCGACCTTCGCGTCGTACAGCGACTCGAGGCGTCCGGAGGCGAGCACCTCGTTCACCAGGGTGCGGAGACGACGGAAGTACATCTGTCGCCACTCCGGCACAGCCAACAGCCCTTGCATCAGCTCGCTGACCTGGTCTCCAGGTTCGGCGGGCGTCACGAAGTTGCTGTTGACCCCACAGCACCCGCGACCCCACGTATGATCCAGATCCCACGGGATGATCTCCCAACGACCTGTATCGGCGTCCTGGCTCAAGTAGAAGTTCTTCGTGGACGAATCGACGTGCTGGACGATCGCGGTAACCGCCGCGTAGTTGATCATCTGTGGGATGTCGACGTTCGCCAACAGGAAGTTGCGCTGGGCAGTTCCGGTCAGATCCACGCCGTCGACGAACGCTTGGATCGGTGCGAAATCTCCGTCGTCGGGGTTCTTCTTCTCGAACCGATATTCCACCAGCGGTCTGGTCGCGTCGAAGGCACCGTGTGAGGCTTTGAAGAACTGGTCTTCCGAGTACCCTTCTCGGTCGCGCCAAGTCCCATCGAAGAGATCGACGTAGTGGTACAGGCCCTGGAACTGCGCATTGCGTTGGGTTCTGACCGGTATCACCTGCGTGTTGACTACCCCGGCCAGCGCGTAGGCGTCCCAGGACAGCAGGGCCCGACCGAAGGAGTGATCGCCCCAATCAGCCTGCATCGCGAACTCGTCCACGGGTTCGATGAGGATGCCGGGCATGTCCAGGTCGTGCCCGTGAGCCATCTCGAACTTCCAATTTGGCTTGGGCTCCTTCTGCGATGCGGCTCCGCGGATGTTGACCTGGACGTTGTCGTAGACCGTGCCGTTGTAGGCGAGCACGGCTTTCCGGTCGATGTCCGCCGTCGGGTTGCTGACGATGTCGTTGTAGTCCGCATCCGCGATGAACCACTCGAGGACGGGGATCGCGCTGGTGATGCCGCTCGCGACAACGACCCCTAGGTAGATGGCGGTATCGTCGCTCCGGGGGAACCGGCTCGTCCTGATGGCGTTGGTGGCTTCGATCCGGAAACGGATCAGATGTCCCGCCGCGGCACCCGGGATCGTGGCGGTGAAGGTGTTCCCGCCGGCCGGGGTCATCGGCTTGCTCTGTTCCGCACCGAAGTCCGTCCGGTAACGGAGCGTCGTGCCGGTCATGTCGGTGATCGTGGCCATCACGGTCACCGCCTGGTTCGGAGCGGGTTGGAGGGGAGTTGCCGCCACCCCGCTGATACGCGGTCCGAGGCCTGTCCCTGCGACGGAGTTCGCGGCACCGGCGGTGTGACCGGCCGCGGCCGTCGAAGCAGCCCAGTCCAGTGAGTCGTCGTTGTTGAGCGATGGATCGATGACCTCCAGCGACGGGCCCAATCCGTCCGGCGTCGTCGGCCACGGGTCGACCTCGCCGTAGGTGACGGTGTCGATGATGATCGCGCCGGCGTCTTTGATAGCCAGTGTTTCGCCGCCGTTGGAGAGCTTGCCGGTGTAGACGGCGTTCGGTGCGAAGCCGTAGCTGAGCTGGAATCGAGCCGCGTCAGGAGAGACCACGAAGTACCCGTGCGCGGCGATCGTCGTCGCGGAGGGTAGGCACAACGTGATGCCGCTGAAGCACCATCCTCCGATGTCCACCGCGGTCGCTCCCCGGTTCGCGAGCTCGAGGAACTCGTCGCTATCCAGACCCGAGAGCGGGTTGTACATGAATTCGCTGATCAGGACGTCGTCCGGTGCTGCTGATGCCCCGCGCATAGGTATCACGAGGCTTGCCAATAAGCCCAGCGACAAGACGATGGAGGACGATCGCCAGCTCCGCATGCGCCTGACCGCTCTTCCCGCGGGCAACGAGGGACGAGCCCGAACCCGTAGTCTTTGCTACCCAGCCTTAGACGTCAACCCACCCTGACCCTGTGCCGTTGGGGTTGATCGTCAGGAGACTGCGAGGCGGCCCGAAGGACCTCGCCACCCCGGCCCCGATCGCCGGAGGTCGTAGGCCATCGGTGGGGGGCGGCCATCACCCGAACGAGCTACGCTCTCATCTCGAAGACCCTTCGAGAGATGAGAGCCAGCTCATGTACAAGATCGCTGCGGTCCTCTTTGCTGCTGTCCTGGCGGGCCCCGGCTCCGTGGCCGCTCGGCTGCAACCTCGGGCGAGCGCCGCGACGCTCGCGCCGGTCGTGGTCGTGATGCTCGAGAATCGCGAGGACCGCAGGCTCACCGCGACCAATGCCCCGTACCTCACCAGCCTCAAGGCCTCGGGCCGGTACTTCTCCAACTACTTCGGGGTCGTGCATCCGAGCTTCCCCAACTACCTGGCCTTCGCGAGCGGCTCGACCCAGGGCAACACCGGGGGCGGCGCCATCGCCGGCGTGTTCCCCGGAGACAACATCTGGGATCAGATGACGCAGGCCGGCCTCACCTGGGGCGTGTACGAGGAGTACATGCCGGCAACCTGCTCCCCGAAGAAGACGAACATCGTCACGTCGCCCACGAAGGACAAGTACGCGATCAATCACAATCCGGCGACGGTGTTCGCCACGGTGTACACCGGCTCGGAGTGTCAGAACGTGATCCCCCTCTCGCAGATGCCGTCGACGCTGCCCGCGCTGAGCTTCGTGACCCCGAGCTACTGCGACGACATGCACGGGTTCAAAGACCTGACGTATCCCGCCGACTGTCAGGTGGGGACGAACGCGCTGACGACTCGGGGCGACTCCTGGCTCCAGACCCATGTCGAGACGTGGCGTTCCGAGGGCGCGATCGTCATCATCACGTTCGATGAGGGGAACTCGACCAACGGCGTGGGGGGGCACATCTACACGGTCGAGGTTGGCCCCGGCATCGCGCATGAGGTCGTCGCGACGACCGTCAACCACTACTCGCTGCTGGCCGGGGTCGAGGATCGCTTCGGGCTGCCACGATTGAACAACGCCGTCGGCGCATCGCCGCTCCCGATCGGATAACGCCCGAGGTCAAACGCGGTCCTCGCTCGTCGGTCGCGGCCTTGCGGCCTATGGACACCCTGCACCCTCTCCCACGAGAATCAGCTGAGCGAACCGGGATCCGAGGGAGGGACCATGAAGGCTCGTCGGCGCGCGCTCCGCACGACCGCCACCGCTGGCGCACTGCTCCTGTTGGTCATGTTGACGGCTCCAGCGCAAGGTGTGGGGGAGGCGAACTGGCCCGGGTACCTGTTCGGCGCGAGCCACTCGTCCTTCAATGCGCTCGCGACCGCGATCACGCCGAGCAACGCGGCCTCGCTGAAGGTCTACTGGAATTGGAAGGCAGCTCCGCCGACGATGACGGGGCAACCTTCCGCCGGGCTGTTCGCCTCTCCGACCGTCGTCGACGGTCGCGTCTACATCGGTGCCAACACGGGCGTGTTCTACGCGCTCGATCTGGCGACGAAGACGGTGGTGTGGAGCAAGTTCCTCGGCTTCGTGGCTCACCACACGTGTGGGAAGCGGGGGATCTCTTCCACAGCGACGGTCGCCCCCGATCCCAGCCGCGGCGGGCAGCTCACCGTGTACGTCGCAGGTCCGGATGGCTACATGTATGCCCTGCGTGCGAGCGATGGGGCGACCGTCTGGCGGTCGGTCGTCGCGATCCCCTCGACGACGAAGAACGACTTCTTCAACTGGGCATCGCCGGCCGTGTCGAACGGCAGGGTGTACATGGGACTCACGTCGCAGTGTGACGCACCGCTGATCCGAGGAGGTGTCGTGGGGTACTCCCAGACCACGGGATCGTCACTGGGGACCTACTTCGCCATGGCTGCCACTCGCGTGGGTGGGGGCGTGTGGAGCAGCCCCGCGGTGAACGCGCAGGACCAGGTCTTCGTGACGACCGGCACCGGCCGGCGCGATGATGCCGAGTCGATCGTGCGGATCTACGGACCGACCATGACCCGCCAGGAGGCATGGCAGGTCCCCACGAACGAGGCGATCGCGGATTCCGACTTCGGCGGGTCACCGACGCTGTTCACCGCGAACATCCAAGGTGTTCAGACGCCGCTCGCAGGTGCGTGCAACAAGAATGGGATCTTCTACGCGCTCCGCCAGACGAACTTCGCGGCGGGTCCTGTGTGGAGGTTCCAGGCCGCGGATCCCAGTCGATTCGGAGAGACCGCCTGTTTGGCGTCGGCCATCTGGGACGGATCACGCCTCTTCGTCGCAGGCTCCCCGACGATCGTCGGGGGAGTGCACTACCAGGGCGCGGTTCGACGGCTCGACCCTGCCACCGGACTGCCGATGTGGGAACGCGGGGTGAACGGCGTGATCCTGGGAAGCCCCACCCTCAACGGCTCCGGCGTCATCGCCGCGGGGACCTACGATGCCGACGGCACGAATTCGGTGTATCTGATCAACGCATCGAACGGGAACCTGATCAAGGAGCTCTCGATGGGGAGCGGCCGGGTCTTCGCCCAAGCCGTCTTCGCCGACACGTATCTCCTCGTCGCCCGAACGGGAGGGCCGGGCCTCACGATCTACACCCCTTGACTCGCACGAGCCGCCAGCACGTTCCGCGACGAGACAGTCATGGCGGACGGCTCCGCTAGGATGACGCCCGTGCGATTGCGCCGCAGCGTTCCGCTCGCTGGTTTCCTGGCGCTGTCGCTGGTCCCCGGCTCATTCCTCGCCGGCGCGGCAGGTCGAGTCGCGACCATCCAAGACCGGCCGAACATCTTGATCTTCTTGACCGACGACCAACGGGATCAGGGCTCGCTCAGCGTCATGCCGAACACCCGCAGGATCTTCGAGCAGGAAGGCGTGACCTATCGCAACGCCTACGATTCCACCCCGCTGTGTTGTCCGGCCCGTGGCTCGCTCTGGAGCGGGCAGTACTCGCACAACCATGGCGTGCTGACGAACGGCGACCCGGCGGCGGAGGCCGCGTTCGATCAGACGACGACCTTGCAGTACTACCTGACGCAGGCGGGCTACATGAACGCCCTGGTGGGCAAGTACTGGAACACCTGGCCCAGGACCACGCCGCCCCCGTACTTCCAGCGATTCACGATGATGAGCGGCGGATACGAGGACGCCTGGTTCAACGTCGATGGCGTCCAGGAACGGCTGCCCGGGTACTCCACGGACGTCATGGGCGACGCCGCGGTGACCTACCTCCAGTCGTTCGAAGAGACCGACGAACAACCCTGGTTCCTCTACATCGCGACGCACGCGCCCCACTCCGACTTCACGCCGGCTCCCACCTATGCGAACGCTCCGGTGCCGCGTTGGACGCGCAACGCCTCCGTGCGCGAGCATGATCTCTCGGACAAGCCGGCCACCGTGCGCAACAGCGATAAGCCGCTGGCCGTCGTCTCGCACGTTCGGGCCGAGCAGCTCCGCACGTTGATGTCGGTGGACGACATGGTGCAGCAGGTGTTCGACGAGCTCGATCAGCTCGGCGAACAAGACACCCTGGCCTTCTTCCTTACCGACAACGGCTTCTTCTGGGGCGAGCACGGGGGCTTGAACGAGAAGCGGATGCCGTACAGGGAAGGGGTCGCCATCCCGCTGCTCGCGCGATGGCCCGGGCACTTGGCCGCTGGCACCGTCGAGTCGAAGATGGTCGCGCAGATCGACATCGAGCCGGCGGTGCTGGAGGCCCTCGGCATCACCGCGACGCATGAGATCGATGGCGCATCCCTGTTCGGAGACGGAGAGCGACGTCGGCTGTTCATGGAATACACGAGGAGCGCCGACGCCCCCGGCGTTCCCTCATGGGCATCCGATCTCTCCCGGAAGTATCAGTACACCGAGTGGTACAACGAAGACGGAACCCTGTACTTCCGGGAGTACTACGACCTCACGAAGGACCCCCTCGAGCTCACGAACCTGTTCGCGGATGGCATCGCGGGCAACGAGCCCGCGATCAGGCCACTCACCAGGAGGCTGACGGCCGATCGGCGGTGCGCAGGGGACACCTGTCCCAAGCCCGTTCCCTGATGGTTCTGGCGTCTCCGCTGATCAACCGGCGCCGAGGTAGCCGGACGAAGAGAGTCCGGGATCGTCCGTCCAGAACCGGAACGCGAAGGGCTCATGGCCGGATCGGCCGAACTGGAACTGGTTGGCGCTGGCGCCGATCGCCGCGCTGGTCGCTCTGATCACCTGGGTCGGCGTGGAGCCATCGGGACGGTTGAACAGCTTGACGATCACCGTCCCATGGCGGTGATCGACCCGCACCTCGATCCGCACCCACTGCCGAACGGCGACCCGCTTGCTCGTGGTCATCACCGTCCGGTTCTCGGCGTCGACGAACCGGAGACGTCCCGACGGAGAGACGTCGACTGCACAGTCGAGGTGCCCGTCCGTCTCGGCCCGGATGAGCCGGAGCTCGCCCGGCGGACGGTTCTGGAACCGCACGTAGACCCGCCCGTACCAGATCCTTCGGACCCCGTCCCACTCGTAGTACGAGTCGCTCCGGCGAGCCAGCGCGTGTTTCGCCGCGAAGCGTCCACGGGCGTGATGACGGTCGTAGGTGAGCGACGCACCGTTGTTCGTCATGACCACATCGAAGGGATTCGATAGGCGCGACGAGCCTCTCGCGGTGATCGGTGCCCCCTGCGGCCCGGCGTTCAGACCGTTCCTGAGCGTGGTGGGC
>JBOGVK010000063.1:0-10702 GCA_050692375.1 Actinomycetota bacterium | reverse complement strand
CTTGTGCCGCGGTCCGAGATATACTGCTATAAGGGCGACTCCCACGACGGCCTACAGGCGCGGTTGATGAGCCAGGCGCTGCGCAAGATCGCCGGCACCCTCAACCGCACCGGCACGATCTGCATCTTCACCAACCAGCTGCGTGAGAAGATCGGCGTCATGTTCGGTTCGCCGGAGACCACGCCGGGCGGCCGCGCGCTCAAGTTCTACTCCTCCGTCCGTCTGGATATCCGCAAGATCGAGAACCTGAAGGATGGCACCGACGTCGTCGGCTCGCGCACGCGGGTGAAGGTCGTGAAGAACAAGGTCGCGCCCCCGTTTCGCCAGTGCGAGTTCGACATCATGTACGGCAAGGGCATCTCCAAGGAGGGCTCGCTGATCGACATCGGCGTCGACCTCGAGATCGTCAAGAAGGCGGGCGCCTGGTTCACCTACGAAGGCGAACAACTGGGCCAGGGTCGTGAGAACGCCAGGCAGTTCCTGGCGGAGCACCTCGAGATGCGGGACGAGATCGATCGGAAAGTCAGGGAGGCGGTCGGCCTAACCGCCTTCGGCACCGAGGGCGACCAGGCCGCGATCCAAGTGGTGCCCGACCTGATCTTGGAGGATCCTGCGCCCGAGCCCGTGGCCGCGACTGCATCCGCGAAGTCGTCGAAGGCGCGCAACGGCGACGGATAGGCCGGCCATGGGCTCTCCGAGGTCACGGAAGCCGAAGAACCCGAAGAGTTGCCACGAGCGCGCTCTCGGCCTGCTTGCGATCCGCGCTCGAAGCCGGCGTGAGCTCGAAAGGCGCCTACTTCAGGCCGGCTTCGAGGTGACCGAGGTGGCCGACGTCCTCGAACGCCTCGAGCGCGTCGGCCTCGTCGACGATGGTGCGTTCGCCGCGCAGGTGGTCGAGCACGCCTTCGGCGTGAAGCGGTCGGGGAGGCGAGCCGTGGCGAGCACCCTGGCGGCTGCCGGAGTGCCGCGTGACGTCATCGAGAACGCCCTTTCGCGGGGAGGGGAAGACGAGGACGAGCGAGCGGACGCGCTGGCGGCGTCCCGTGCGCCTCGGCTTGGATCCCTGGAACCGGCCAAGGCGTTCTCCCGATTGACGTCGCTGCTGGTCAGGCGGGGCTACAGCCCGGAATCGGCCAGAAGGGCAGCCCGCAAGGCCCTCGCGATCGATGGGTCGGAAGACGACCCGAACCTTGCCTCTGGGTTCACGCGGCCGTAGCATCGTGGGCACGAGAAGAACGAACGAAGAACCTGACGTTTGACCACGAGGCCCTGTGAGCGAGTTGACCGACCGAAGAATGGATGATCGACGAAGCACGGAACGCGCGACGCCCTTGGCGGAACGCGCGCCGTGACACTCCTCGCCTGCGGCGCCCCTTAGAGAACGGCGGCGTCTTCCGCGGTTCTTCTCTCAAGACGCGTTCGACGTGTGTTGGGAGGAACGATGGTCCCTGTAGTGGTCGGAGTCGTCGCCCTGGTGGCGGGGATCGCCGGGGGATTCTTGATCCGCAAGACGATCGCGGCCTCGAACGCCCAGAGCATCGAAGCTCGTGGGCAGAGAGCGCTGTTGGAGGCCGAACGCGAAGCCGACGCGACGCGGGTACGCGCGATCCAAGACGCCCGGGAAGAGGCCGGCACGATCCGCCGGGAAGCGGAGGAGGATGTTCGCGCGCGGCGCGAGGAGATCGCGCGCCTGGAGAGCAGGATCCTCGAGTCGGAGACGGATCTCCGCGAGCGGGTCTCGACGATCGAGACACGAACGGCCGAGCTCCATGAACGAGACGAGAAGCTCCAGTTCGTTCGCGAGGAGTTGGAGAAGGCGGCCGACCAGCATCGGGCGCAGCTCGAACGGATCGCCGGTATGACGTCGAACGAGGCGCGTGAGCATCTGATGTCGCAAGTGGTCGACGAGGCCAAGCGCGCGGCCATGACCCAGGTACGAGAGATCGAGCAGCGTGCGCGTGAAGACGGCGAGGAGCGCGCGCGCAAGATCGTAACGATCGCCATCCAGCGCGTGGCCTCCGAGCAGACGGCGGAATCGACCGTATCGGTGTTCGCGCTGCCGAGCGAGGACATGAAGGGTCGGATCATCGGGCGTGAGGGCCGGAACATCCGGGCGTTCGAGGCCACGACCGGTGTGAACCTGATCGTCGACGACACGCCCGAAGCCGTGGTGTTGTCGTCGTTCGATCCCGTCCGCCGGGAAGCGGCCAGGATGACGCTCGAGAAGCTGGTCGCAGACGGGCGGATCCATCCCGCTCGGATCGAGGAGATCCACGAACGATCGCTCCGCGAGCTGGAGGAGCGGATCCATCGGGCCGGCGAGGACGCCGTCGCGGAGGTCGGTATCACGGACATCCACTCGGAGATGATCAAGCTCCTCGGGCGGCTGCAGTACCGAACGTCGTACGGGCAGAACGTGCTCAAGCACCTGGTGGAGTCCGCGCATATCGCTTCGGCGCTCGCCGCCGAGATCGGCGTCGACGGGACCATCGCCAAGCGGGGGGCCTTCCTGCACGACATCGGGAAGGCGGTCACGCACGAGATCGAGGGATCCCACGCCATCATCGGCGCCGAGATCGCCCGGCGACTCAAGGAGAGCCCCGAAGTCGTCCACTGCATCGAGTCGCATCACGGCGAGGTCGAACAGCACTCGATCGACGCGGTCCTCGCGCAGATCGCCGACTCGATCAGCGGCGGACGGCCGGGCGCTCGGCGAGAGTCCCTCGAGACGTACGTGAAGCGACTGCAGCGCCTCGAGGAGATCTGCACGGCGATGCCGGGCGTCGAGAAGACATTCGCGATGCAAGCCGGTCGCGAGGTTCGGGTGATGGTCAAGCCCGAGGATGTCGACGACGTCCAGGCACAGATGATCGCGCGCGACATCGCGAAGCAGGTCGAGGAGGAGTTGCAGTACCCAGGTCAGATCAAGATCACCGTCGTACGCGAAACCCGCGCCGTCGAGTACGCGAAGTAGTCTGCCGAAGGATCTTGGGGGAGCCTCGAGGACGATGGAACGGACGTTTCTGATCCGCACCTTCGGGTGCCAGATGAACGAGCATGATTCGGAGCGGATCGCCGGGCTCCTCGAGGCGGACGGCATGAGGGCGACCGAGGACATCGGTGACGCGCGTGTCGTGGTTTTCAACACGTGTGCCATCCGCGAGAACGCCGACAACCGCCTGTATGGGAACCTCGGCCATCTGAAGCCGCTCAAGGAGCGCGATCCGTCCCTCCGAGTCGTGGTGGCGGGTTGCCTCGCCCAGAAAGACCAGGGCGAGATCCAGCGGCGCGCGCCCTGGGTCGACGTGGTGGTGGGCACGCACGCATTGCCGCACCTGCTCGACCTCTTGAAGATCGCCGACGAGGACGGGCCGCAGATGGACGTGCGCGAGTACACCGAAGTGTTCCCCAGCGCGCTTCCGGCTGCGCGCCATGACGAGTTCCGGGCTTGGGTCTCGATCGCACCGGGCTGTGACAACGCCTGCACGTTCTGCATCGTGCCGCTCGTCCGCGGTCCGCAACGCTCCCGCTCGATCGGGGACATCCTGGCAGAGGTGCAGGGCCTCGCCCGCGACGGCGTCGTCGAGATCACGCTGCTGGGACAGAACGTGAACACTTACGGCCGGGACGTCACGGTTCCGGGATCGCCGAGCCGCCCATTGTTCGGAGAGCTCCTGCGACAGGTGGGATCGATCGATGGCATCCGGCGCGTGCGATTCACATCGCCGCATCCGCACGACTTCACACCCGACGTGGTCGAGGCGATGGCCGAGACGCCGGCCGTCTGCGAGCACATCCATTTCCCGTTGCAGTCAGGTTCGGATCGCATCCTCAAGGCGATGCAGCGTTCGTATCGACGCGAGCGCTATCTGAGCTGGCTCGACGCGATCCGTGCCGGCGTCTCCGATGTCGCCGTCTCGACCGACATCATCGTGGGATTCCCGGGCGAGACCGACGCGGACTTCGACGACACGCTCGACGTCGTGGAACGTGCGCGCTTCGACAGCGCGTACACGTTCCAATACTCGCCGCGGCCGGGCACCCGCGCGGCCTCGCTCCCCGACCAGATCCCGAAAGAGATCGTGCAGGACCGGTTCGACCGCTTGGTGGATCTGCAAGGACGTATCTCGTTGGAGCGCTCGACGGATCAGGTCGGGCGGATCTTCGAGGTACTGGTGGAGGGCGCGGGCAAGCGAGGACCGGCCACCCAGGCGCGGACGCGGACGAACAGGATCGTGCATCTCCCCGACCTGCTCGAACCGGGAACCTTCGTGCAGACGCGCATCACCGCCGCTTCCGCCCATCATCTGAGCGGTGCGCTGCTTCCGTCGCCGGAGTCCGTGGCCGTCTAGCGGTGGCCGAAATGTCCGGGCGACCGCCGTTCGCGCTGGTTGGACCAACCGCCTCGGGCAAGTCGGAGGCCGCGCTGCCGCTCGCGGAATCCCTCGGAGCGGAGATCGTCTCCATCGACTCGATGCTCGTGTACCGAGGGATGGATCTGGGAACCGCGAAGCCATCGCCCGCCCAACGCGCTCGCGTGCCGCACCACGTGGTCGACGTGGCGGAGCCGTCGGAGTCGTTCTCGGTCGCGCGGTTCCAGCAAGTGGCTACGAGCGCGGTGGAGGAGATCGGGACGAGCGGCCATCGCGTGCTGCTCGTCGGCGGGTCGGGCCTGTACTTCCGAGCGGTGGTCGATCGGCTCGAGTTCCCCGGGACCGATCCCGACGCCAGAGCAGAACTGGAGAAGGAGGCGGCCTCGCTTGGCCCCGCCGGGATGCATGAACGCCTGACGGCGCTCGACCCCGTGGCCGCCGGAAGGATCGAGCCGGGGAACGTGCGCAGAACCGTCCGCGCGTTGGAGGTGCCCGCGATCACGGGCCGGCCCTTCTCGGCGTTCGCCGAAGCGTGGGAGCGCTACGAGCCGCGAGCGGTGCGCGCCGCCGGCATCCGGATGCCTCGCGAGGTCTTGCTCGCGCGGATCCGTGAGCGCGTTCGCGGGATGCTCGACGCGGGTTGGCTCGAGGAGGTGCGGTCCTTGGTGGATCGAGGGTTGAGCGGATGGCTGACCTCGACCCAGGCCATCGGCTACGCTGAGATGGCTCGCCACCTTCGGGGAGAGATGACTCGGGAAGAGGCCGTCGAGGCCACGGTCAAGCGGACCGGCAACCTCGCCCGACGGCAGATGGCATGGTTCCGCCGGGATCCTCGCATCCGCTGGTTCGACGTCGGAACGGCGGGGGCCATCGAGGCGTACGAGCCGATCCGCGCATTCTTGGATCCACAAGTGACGGATGACGACGAACGACAACACGTGACGGAGGACGGTTGAGGGACGAGCTCCGCTTCGCGAAGTATCAGGCCACGGGCAACGACTTCGTCATGCTCGAGGATCTGGACGATGAGCGTCCGCTCCATGCCGATGTCGTCGCGGCCCTCTGCGATCGGCGAACAGGAGTCGGGGCGGACGGCGTGATCCGGCTCGTACGCGCGGAGCGGGACGGCGCACCGTTCGTGATGGACTACCGCAATGCCGACGGTAGCGTGGCAGAGATGTGCGGCAACGGTGCTCGCTGCGTCGGCGTGTTCGTGCACGACCTCGGCATAGCCGAAGGACTGGAGTTCGGCATCGAGACGCGTGGAGGGATCAGGCGGCTTCGCCTGCACGAGGTCGACGGCGAGGTCCACCGCGTCACCGTCGGGATGGGGTCGCCTGGTTTCACGAAGGCGGCGATCCCGATGCGAGGTCCCGCGTGGGAGACATTCTTGGGTCAGCCGTTCGATATCGGTGGCGGGCTGACCCTGCAGGCGAGCGCGGTGTCGATTGGCAACCCACATCTCGTGTTGTTCCTCGAGGACGATCCCGATCGCTTCCATGTCGGACACATCGGATCGGCGCTCGAGCGTCACGAGCTGTTCCCCGAGCGGACGAACGTCGAGTTCGCGCAGGTGGTCGGAGACGGCATCAAGGCGCGCGTGTGGGAACGCGGATCCGGCGAGACGATGGCGTGTGGCAGCGGCGCGTGCGCCGTTGCGGTGGCGGCGAACGAGGCCGGTCTGGCTCCGCGGACGACCGTCGTGCGGTTCCCTGGGGGGCCGCTCGAGGTTGAGCGGTTGGGGAGCGGCGAGGTCCTGCTGACGGGCGCGGCCGTGCGGGTGTTCGACGGCGTGGTGGACCTGGATCATCTGCAGAGCCGCGTCCGCACGTGATGGCGTCGCGATGGATCATGACCTAGGCGAACGCTTGGCGGCGCGAACACTCGGTTCGGTGAACCTCGCCTCCGTGAGCGGCGACGAGGGCGCCATCCTCCGGGCGATCCGCTCTCGGCTGCCCGACGGCATCGATGTGATGGACGACGGTGACGCGGTGCTGTTCGTCGGTCCGGTCGCCCGACGATCGGACGGGCCCTTCGTCGTCCTTGTCGGTCACGTCGACACCGTCCCGCCGAACGGCAACTTCCCGGGGGCGCTCGACGGCGACGCCGTGGTGGGCCGCGGAGCCGCCGACATGAAGGGCGCCCTCGCCGTGATGGAGGAGGTGGCGACATGGCTCGCCGTAGATCCGAGCGCGAGCGATCTGGATCTGGGTCTCCTCTTCTTCGGTCGCGAGGAGCTGCCGATCACGCAGAGCGCGCTGCTCCCGCTCTTCGCGCGCTGTCCAGCGACTCGCTCGATCGATCTGGCCATCCTGATGGAGCCGACGGCGAACGCCATCCAGGTGGGTTGCCTCGGCAACCTGAACGTGAGGATCGAGGTCCGCGGATCGGCGGCACACACCGCGCGTCCTTGGCTCGGCCGAAACGCGATCCACACCGCGATCCGGGCGCTCGCGCCGATCGCCGACCTTCCGCCCCGCGACGTCGAGATCGACGGCCTCGTCTTCCGAGAAGTCGTCAGCGTGACCTCGATCGAGGGCGGGGGCGCGGGCAACGTCCTCCCCGACCGAGTGGAGGCGCGGGCGAACTTCCGATACGCGCCCACGCGGACACCCGCTGAAGCGGAAACGTGGCTTCGTGAGATGGTCTCGCACCCCGAGGTGGAGATACAGGTCATCGGCAACGCGCCGCCTGGTCCGGTCTCCGTGCGCAACCCGCTCGTCGATCGCCTCCGTTCGGCGGGCGATCTGCCGATCGAGCCGAAGCAGGCGTGGACATCCGTGGCGGAGTTCGCGACGATCGGTGTCGACGCCGTGAACTTCGGCCCCGGCGACCCGCAGTACGCTCATCGTGACGACGAACGCGTCGATACCGCCGCGCTCGTTCGCTCGTACGACGTGTTGCGACGATTCCTCGAGGCCCAAGAGGAAACGAAGGAGACAGGCTGATGCACCTCTCACCGGGGATCCGGGACATCGAGCCATACCCGTTCGAAGAGCTCGACCGTCGGAAGCGGGAAGCGCTGGACGCCGGACGTGAGCTGATCGACTTCGGCGTGGGCGACCCGCGCGACGAGACCCCGGCGTTCATCCGCGAGGCGCTGAAAGACGCGATCGTTCCGATGTCGTCGTACCCGCGTGCGGCCGGTCTCCCCGAGCTTCGGGCGGCCATCGTTGCGTGGGTGCAGCGTCGGTTCGGCGTGGCACTCGACCCGGCGACCGATCTGATCCCTACCCTCGGCAGCAAGGAGCCGATCTTCACCCTGGCGCAAGCGGCGGTCGATCGAACCGCGGGGCGCGATCTGGTGGTGGTCACCGCGCCCGGGTATACCGTCCCCGAACGTGGCGCGGGTTTCGCGGGGGCGGAGGTCCTGCGACTGCCGCTCGCAGCGCCCGACTATCTGCCCGATCTCGACGCCGTCGACACCGCGATGTGGAGGCGGGCCGCGATCCTATGGCTCAACTACCCCAACAACCCGACGGGCGCGGTCGCCCCGCTCGACTTCCTTGGTCGGGCTGCGGAGCTCGCCCGCCGGCATGACTTCCTGCTCGCGCTCGACGAGGCCTACAGCGAGATCTGGTTCGACGATGGGCCGCCCGCGTCGGGCCTGCAATTGGGCGATCTCACCAACCTGGTCGTCCTGAACACGCTCAGCAAGCGGTCGAACATGACGGGCTATCGATCGGGATTCCTGGCGGCAGACGCCACCTTGATTGCGGCGTTGAAGGCCCTCCGTCCCTCGGTCGGCGTGACCCCCCAGGAGTTCGTGCAGCGCGCCTCGATCGCCGCGTGGGGTGACGAGATCCACGTCCAGGTGCAGCGCGAGCGCTATGCAAGCAAGCGTGCCATCTTCCTGGAGCTGTTGCGAGGCAAGGGCGTCGAGGTTGTTGGCAGCGTCGCGGGCATGTACCTGTGGATCCGGGTTCCCGGCGGCCGATCGTCCGTCACGTGGGGGCTGGACCTGCTCGACGAAGGTGTCGTCGTAGTACCCGGCTCGTACTTCGGTCCGGAGGGGGAGGGGTACGTCCGTATGGCGATGGTGCCGCCCCTCGAGGATTGCCATCGCGCGGCCGGCATCCTCGCTCGACTGCTTCCTGATCCTTCCCTGGCCAACCCTGCGGTGGCCACGTGAGCGACAGCTACCTCGCCGATCTTGCCGAGCGGATCGACTCGAGCTTCAGCGCATCGGACCGGAAGCTCGACGCCGCCGCGATCGAGGAGACGATCGGCCTCTTGGATCGTGGAGAGCTCCGCGTTGCGGAGCCAACGGACACGGGCTGGGTGGTACATGAGTGGGCGAAGAAAGCGGTTCTGCTCTACTTCCGCGTCCGAGGCCTGGAGACGACCGAAAGCGGTCCGTTCGAATATCACGACAAGCTGCCACTGAAACACGGCTACGTGGACGCTGGCGTCCGGGTCGTTCCTCCGGCCGTCGCCCGCTATGGCGCCTACCTGTCTCCCGGCGTGGTCCTGATGCCGAGCTACGTGAACATCGGTGCGTGGGTGGGGCCCGGCACCATGGTGGACACGTGGGCAACCGTCGGATCGTGTGCGCAGATCGGCGCGAACGTCCATCTCTCCGGGGGTGTCGGGATCGGCGGCGTTCTGGAGCCGATCCAGGCCTCACCGGTCATCGTGGAGGATGGTGCGTTCATCGGCTCTCGCGTGGTTCTCGTGGAAGGCATCCGGGTCGGGCGCGAGGCAGTCATCGCACCGGGCGTCGTCCTCACCGGCAGCGTCCCGGTGATCGACGTGACCGGCGAGGATCCCGTGGAGCATCGAGGTGTGGTGCCCGAGCGCGCGATCGTGATCCCGGGCTCTCGCTCGCGTGCGTTCCCGGCCGGGAGCTACGGTCTGCCGTGCGGGCTGATCATCGGGTACCGCGACGCCGGCACGGAGTCGAAACTCGTTCTGAACGAGGTGCTTCGCGAGTTCGGCCTGCCAGGCGAGGCGACGAACGGATGACGGAGGCCAACGCGCGACCGCACCGCACCCAGGAGCGAGAGGTGCTGGAATCTCCGCTCTCCGCAACGTGGCGACCGGCGATCCGCGAGCGCGCCGTGCTGGTCGGCGTCGGTCGCGGGATCACGGAGGAGGATCTGGACGAGCTCGCGGCGCTCGCGGGGTCGGCAGGAGCCGAGCCCGTCGCTCGGTTGGTCCAGAGCCGTTCGGAGCCCGATCCGGGGACCTACGTCGGCAAGGGCAAGCTGGGGGAGTTGCACGACGTGATTCACGCGAACCGCGCCGACGCGGTGATCTTGGATCAGGAGCTCACGCCCGGCCAGCTTCGGTCGCTCGAGGAACGGTTGGGCGTCAAGGTGATCGATCGGACCGCGTTGATCCTGGACATCTTCGCGCTCCACGCGCGCTCTCGCGAGGGCCGGGTCCAGGTGGAGCTCGCGCAGCTCATCTATCTGCTCCCCCGACTGCGCGGCTGGGGTGAGGCCATGTCGCGGCTCGGAGGCGGCATCGGCACACGCGGTCCGGGCGAGACGAAGATGGAGGTAGACCGTCAGCACATCCGCCGCAGGATCGCGAAGCTGAGGCGCGACATCCGCGACCTGTCGCGGACACGCGACATCAAGCGCTCGAGCCGCCAGAAGAGCAACGTGACGCAGGTGGCGATCGCCGGCTACACCAACGCGGGGAAGTCGACCTTGCTCAACCGTCTCACGGGAGCGAACGCCCTGGTTGCCGACCAGCTCTTCGCGACCCTCGACCCGACCGTTCGCAAGCTCGAGCTCCCCGGCGGTCGTCGAGCGACCCTCTCGGACACGGTGGGGTTCGTGAGCAAGCTTCCGCACGACCTGGTGGAAGCGTTCCGGTCAACGCTCGAAGAGGTGACGATGGCCGACGTGATCCTGCACGTGTCCGACGCCGCCTCGACCGCTCTGGACGAGCAGATCGACGCGGTTCGTCGTGTACTCGGCGAGATCGGAGCCGGAGACATCCCGGAGGTGTTGGCCCTGAACAAGATCGATCAGGTCCCCGGCTCCCTCCGCGCCCGGCTGGCGCGTCGATACCCGGGGTCGGTTGCTGTCTCGGGGCTCACGGGGGAGGGCGCCGAGGGGTTGCTCGACGTGGTGGCTGCCGTGATGCCACACCCGTCCATCGAGGTGACGCTCCTCGTTCCGTGGGGGCGCGAGGATGTCACGGCCCGGTTGTATCGAGAGGCGGAGGTCATCGAGACCGTGGCCGACGGCGACGGGACGATCGTGAAAGCCTTGGTCGGCGAGCGAGAGTTGGCGGCGGTGCGCGAGTTCCTCCGTCCGTAGAGGCGCTTGACGTCCTCGCTGCCTACGGGGCGCCGATCGCCCAGGTGTCCGGGT
>JBOGVK010000062.1:0-5815 GCA_050692375.1 Actinomycetota bacterium | reverse complement strand
ATCGACGACCGCTCAGCGGGATCGTCCGACGACGCGACGCAGAAGAACGCGCCGTCGAGATCCGCTGCCCGCCATGAACGATGCTCGACGGTCACGCGAGGATCGAGTTCCGCGAGCGCCTCGAGTCGCGCGGTCGGGCGATCGATGACCACCAAGACGTCCTCGGCTCCGGCCGCGAGCAATCCTTCGACCTTCTCCTCGCGAACCGCGGTCTCGCCTATCACGACGACGCGGCGCCCGGCAAGCTCCAGGAAGACCGGGTACCCGAACGGCATAGCTAAGAAGCCTTCCCGGTCGTCTGAGACGGACTAGAGGCGGCTCGCTCGAGGTCGGACTTCGACCCCAGCAGGCCGACGGAGCAGTGCAGGCCGCATTCCTTGTCGGTCTCCTCTTCCCACCACCAGCGGCCGGCGCGCTCGGATTGCCCGGGCAGGATCGGCCGGGTGCATGGCGCGCAGCCGATCGACGAATAGCCGTGGTCGAACAGCTCGTGGTACGGCACGTCGTTCTTCCGCACGTAGTCCCAGACCTCGTCGAGCGTCCAGTCGGCGAGGGGATTGAGCTTCACGATGCCTCCGTGATCGCGGTCGACCTCCACCTTCGCGATGTTCTTCCGTGTCTTCCACTGCTCGCGGCGGAGTCCGGCGACCCACGCGTCGAGGGTCGCGAGCTTACGCTTCAGCGGCTGCACCTTGCGGATCTCGCAGCACGCGACCCGCAGATCGACGCTTCGATACATCAGGTTCGGACCTTCGACGGTGACGAGCTGCGTCACCGCCTCACGATCCGGGTATTCGAACTCCACGTGGATCCCGTAGTGCTCGCGGATCTCCTCGAACAACGTGTACGTCTCCGGCGGGAGTCGTCCGGTGTCGAGCGTGAACACCCGGATCGCGGGATTGATCCGCCATGCCATGTCGATCAGCGCCATCCCGTCGACACCGCCGGCCGCGCTGATGGCCATCCGGGGATGGAAGCGGTCGAGCGCCCATTCGAGCAACTCAGGCGCCGTCGCATGCTCGAAACGATCTGCGGCGGCATGGATGCCTTCCGCCTCCTCGTCGAACATCGGGAGTGCCGGCTCGTGGATCGGCTCTCGTTCGCTCATGCCGGATCACCCACCCCCGTCAACGTGAGCTCGAACCGGCGCTCGCACGACTCGCAGCGCCAGCCGGAGGGATCGGCCGGACGGAGATCCTGCTCGCCGCAGAACGGGCAGTAGAAGGGGACCGCTTGTGGGGTGCTCATCGCGAGCCTCCGTCCGGTGCGGCGAACCGCGCGAGCTGCTCATCATCCAGCGCGTTCACGAACGCGCCGAACGACGTGTGCGGGCCACGCTGCCGCTGGTACCGCTTCAACAACGTCTCCAGGTAGTCGGCGGAATCTTCGGCGAAGACCTTCACGCCCTTCACCTTGCGGCCCAACGCGGCTCCCTCGCCCATGCCGCCGCCCAGGTGGACGAGGAACGCGTCGGAGCGCGTCCCGTCCATGCGTGGCTGCAAGGCGGACATCAGGCCGATGTCGGCCACCTGGAACCGTGCGCACGAGTTGGGACAGCCGTTGACGTGGATCCGGATCTCTTCGTCGAACCCGGGCAGGCGCGCCGCGAGCTCCTCGGTCAGCCACATCGCCCGGCCCTTCGTCTCGCCGATCGCGAGCTTGCAGAACTCGATCCCGGTGCACGCCATCGTTCCCTTGCGGAACGGGTTCGGGCGGGCGCGCAGATCGAGGTCGTCGAGTCGTGCGACCAGCTCGTCGGCGCGCGCCGGATCCACGTCGCGGATCACCAGCTTCTGCTGGGCGGTCGCGGCCACCTGTCCGCCGCCGAACGCATCGGCGAGGTCGGCCACCACGCGCAGCTGATGCCCGGCGATGCGCCCCGCGCGCGGCGCGAACCCGATGAACACCCAGCCGTCTCGCTGTTCGTGCACGCCGACGTGATCGCGCTCGGCGAGCGGCCGCGGCGCGGGTGCGGGCCCGTCGGGGAGTGTCGAGCCATCGAGGAACTCCTTCTCGAGCACCTCGCGGATCCGCTCCGCTCCCCAGTCCTTCACCAGGAACTTGAACCGGGCGTGGTTGCGCGATCGCCGGTAACCGTATTCACGGAAGAGGGCCGTCACGCCGCCCCAAACGTCGGCGACGCGCTCCGGCTCGACGAACGCGCGGAGACGCTGCGCGAACATCGGGTTCGTCGAGAGGCCACCTCCGACCTGCAGGTCGTAGCCGGCTCCGAGGCGCGGATGCTCGACGCCGACGAACGAGATGTCGTTGATCTCGGGGTTCGTGCAGTGCACACGGCACCCGCTGATCGACGTCTTGTACTTCCGCGGCAGGTTCGAGAAGGCGGGGTCGCCGAGGTATCGGGCAGCGACGGCGCGGATCTGCGGCGTCGCATCGAGCACCTCGTCCGCCGTGACGCCGGCGAGCGGGCACCCCAGGATCACGCGCGGCGTGTCGCCGCACGCTTCCTGCGTGGTGAGCCCGACTTGGTCCAGCCGTTCGAAGATCGCCGGGACGTCCTCGATGCGGATCCAATGAAGCTGCACGTTCTGCCGGTCGGTGACGTCGGCGACGTCGCGCCCGAATCTCTCGCTCGCCCACGCGATCGCTCGGAGCTGCTCGCTCGTCATCTGGCCGCCGTCGATCCGGATGCGCATCATGAAGAACTCGTCCTCGAGCTCTTCGGGCTCGGCCGAGCCGGTGCGCTCACCCGGCACGCCCTGTTTGCGTTGCGTGTACAGGCCGTACCAGCGCAGACGCGAACGCAGGTCCTGCTTACCGATCGACCGGAAACCGCCGGGCGCGAAGATGCGGTCGATCCGCTCACGCACGTTGAGGCCGTCGTCGTCCTTCTTGAGCTGCTCGGCCGCGTTCAGCGGCTCATGGTAGCCCAGCCCCCACTGCCCCTCGCCTCGCTTGCGGGGAGTGGCTCGTGGGGTGGTTGTGTCGCTCATGGCATGACCTTCAAAACGAAGAAGGCCGCCTCTCGGGCGGCCTCGGTGAAGTGTTCGGGAGGAGTGTTAGGGCCGCATCGCGCGGGTGCCGGCTGCCGGGGCACCCTGCGGCGCTACGCGACAGCACAGGCGGCACGGCATCATCGCTGCGACCAGGCCCGCCGTGCGTGTGCGGATCATAATTCCCATCTCCCGCGTAGGAATTGCAGGTGCAAACGGTATCCGCGACGTCGGGGAAGTGTCAAGCATGTCGAACTGACGCCGCCGACTCCGTTTGAGTGGCGGACGAACCAGGTCTACTTCCTGCCCTTCAGCCTTCAACACCACCGAGACGGCATCGCGGCTCCCTGATTCACCCCTTACCGGCAGGTCGGTCACGGATCGGAGTCTAGGGAATGCCGAGCGGTGAACCGCTTACGAGCTTTCGACCTTGCCCGCCAACGTGAGCACAGCGACCCGCTCTTGATCGGTCAGTCCTCTTAGCGGCGCGCGGGCGTCGGCCGACGCGAGCACGTCATTCGCGATCAAGACCTCCTTCAGAGCCGCGTGGAACGGGATGCCTTGCAAGCCGGATCGCAGCGCGCTGGCCTGTTCGTGTGCGCGTTCGGATCGATCGTGCACCAGCGCCGCGGTGATCGCGGGGAAGGCGGACGCCAAACCACTCACGGCGCCGATTGCCTCCCTCGCTATACCCTCCAGCACCAGTGGTTCCGACCCGATGAACACGTCCAACCCTTCGATGCCCAGGTATGGCTCGATCGCGGTGAACGGCGTGTCGGACACCTTCAGCCCGCAGAGATTCGGCGCATACTCGCGGACGCGCGCGATCACGTCGATCGGGATCGCGTAGCCACTGCGTCCGAGGAACTCGTACAGGTAGAACGGCAGCGGATCGCAGGCGTTCGCGACCTGGACGAAGTGCCGCGTCAACTCCTCGGCGTCGAGGGGGTAGTACGGCGGCGCGATCACCGCGACGGCATCGGCGCCGGCCTCCAGCGCGTGCGCCGCCAGGGCGGTCGTGTCAGCGGTGGTTTGCGCCCCGGCGTGCACGGCAACCTGGAACCCGTCGGGGCGAGCCGATAGGAAGAGCTCCGTCACGCGCCGACGTTCGTCGACCGAGAGCAACACACCCTCGCCGGTCGTGCCGCAGGCGAGCAGACCATCCACGCCGCCGTCGGCCAGGAACCGCACCAACGACGCGAACGCCGCCTCGTCTAGATGCCGTCCGCCGTCGCGCAGCGGCGTGATGGCTGCGGCGATGGCTCCGCGGAGGCGAGCCATCAGACCAGGTTCCGTAATGCGAGCAAGGTGTTCGCCACCGGCTTCTCGGCGATCCGCCGCATGAACCATGGGTACCAGTACGGGCCGTACGAGATCAACGTTCGCACGGTGTATCCATTGCGCGCCAGGCGGCGTTGGTCGTTTGCTCGGATGCCGTAGAGCATCGCCACTTCGAATGCGTCGCGCCCGCGCGGGACCGCGGCCTCGATCCGAGCGACGAGATCCGTGTCGTGGGTACCGAGCGCCAGCCGGCGCGCACTCGAGGCCAGGTGGCATGCCAGGCGGAAGTAGCTCTCGTCGATCAGGTGTTTGGATTGGAACGCGTGCTCCTTGGCTTCACGGTAGGCGCCTTTCACCAGCCGGACCGTAGGACGCGCCGGCGTCAACCGCTGCACGTCGTCCCAGGTCCGTCGCAGGTAGGCCTGCAGGCAGAGCCCGCTGTTCGGGAAGCGCGCGAGCAACGCCTCGTACAGCTCGATCGTGCCGTCGACGTAGGCGGTGGACTCCATGTCGATCCACACGGTTCGCCCCATCTCGGTGGAGCGATCGGCGAGGCGCTCGAGGTGCAACATGGTCGCGTCGCGATCGATATCGAAACCGAGTTGCGTGATCTTCACGGAGATCTCGGCGTCCAGATCCTTGCTGGCGATCCCGTCGAGGAGCCGAAGGTACTCACCAGCCGCGGCGGTGGCCTGCGACAGGTCTGCCACGTTCTCACCGAGCAGCGTGAACGTCGCCGGGAGCCCTTCGCCAGCAAGGCGTTGCGCGGCTTCTAACCCCGCCTCCGCCGACTCGCCCGGCATGAACCGCTCGACCGTCTTGCGGACGGCACGGAAGCGGGGAAGGTGTTCGCGAAGGGTCGCGTTGCCCGACGCCCACAGCAGTCCTGCCCGGAGCGGATCCATGTGCCGCCGAGCCTACCGGAAGCGCTCACGCCGAGCGGAACTGAGCCCCCTCGGTCGAGCCCTTCAGCGCGAGCGTCGACGCCGCGCCACCGGAGATGACCTCCGAGACGCGATCGAAGTAGCCCGTGCCGACCTCGGCTTGATGCCGCGTCGCGGTGTAGCCCTCTTCCTCCATCTCGAACTCGCGTTCCTGCAGCCGGACGTACGCGCTCATGCCGTCCTCGGCGTAGCCGCGCGCCAGCTCGAACATGCTGGCGTTCAAGGCGTGGAAGCCCGCCAGCGTGATGAACTGGAACCGGTAGCCCATCGATGCGAGTTCCTTCTGGAAGCCGGCGATCGTCGTGTCGTCCAGGTGCTGCTTCCAGTTGAACGACGGCGAGCAGTTGTAGGCGAGCAGCTTGCCCGGGTACTCGGCGTGGATCGCATCGGCGAACGCGCGCGCTTCGTCGAGATCCGGCGTCGACGTCTCACACCAGAGCATGTCGGCGAACGGCGCGTACGCCAGGCCTCGGGCGACGGCCGCATCGAACCCTTCCCGCACCCGGTGGTAACCCTCGTGCGTTCGTGTGCCGGTAGTGAACCGGGCATCACGCACATCGATGTCGGACGTGACGAGCGTCGCGGCCAACGCGTCGGTCCGTGCGACGACGAGCGTCGGGATGCCGAGTACGTCGG
>JBOGVK010000061.1:0-4949 GCA_050692375.1 Actinomycetota bacterium | reverse complement strand
CTCGACGATGCGCTCGACCTCGGCGCTCAGCGCGTCGCCGTCGTCGTCCGCCCCCTTCGACTCCTTCTTCTGCGTCGCGAGCGGCTGCGCGACCTTGCAGTTGTCGCGGTAGATCGCGACGGCCTTCAGCCCGAGCTTCCATGATTCGATGAAGAGCTGCTCGACCTCCTCGACCGTCGCCTCCTCCGGCATGTTCACGGTCTTCGAGATGGCGCCGGAGATGAACGGTTGCGCGGCGGCCATCATCCGCACGTGACCCATGTAGTGGATCGGCTCCGCGCCCATCGCCGTATCGAACACCGCGTAGTGCTCGGGCTTCAGATGGGGCGCAGCCATCACGGAGTTGTTCTGTGCGATGTAGGCGACGATATCGTCGGACTGCGCCTGGTCGTAGCCGAGCTTGTCCAGGGCGCGCGGAACGGTCTGGTTCACGAACTGCATGGTGCCGCCGCCGACCAGCTTCTTCGTCTTCACCAGCGCGAGCTCGGGTTCGATCCCAGTGGTGTCGCAGTCCATCATCAAACCAATCGTCCCTGTGGGCGCGAGCACCGATGCCTGCGCGTTGCGGTATCCGTGCTGTTCGCCGAGGGAGACCGCCTCGTCCCATGATTGCTTCGCGGCCGAGAGCACCGCCTCCGGCAGCAGGTCGCCGTCGATCTCGTCGGCGGCCGCCCGGTGTTTGCGCATGACGCGCAGCATCGGGTCGCGGTTGGGCTCGTACCCCTCGAACGGCCCCATCACCTCGGCGATCCGTGCGCTGGTGCGATAGGCCTGGCCCGTCATGAGCGCCGTGATCGCACCGGCCCAGGCGCGCCCGCCGTCGGAGTCGTAGGGAAGTCCCCGCGCCATCAACATGGCGCCCAGGTTCGCGTAGCCCAGGCCGAGCTGGCGGTACGCGCGTGCGTTCGCGCCGATCTTCTCGGTCGGATAGTCGGACTCCCCGACGACGATCTCCTGCGCGGTGAACACGATCTCGACCGCGTGCCGGAACGAGGCCACGTCGAAGTTGCCGTCGTCGCCTAGGAACTTCATCAGGTTCAGCGACGCCAGGTTGCAGGCGGAGTTGTCCAGGTGCATGTACTCCGAGCACGGGTTCGAGGCGTTGATGCGCCCCGAGGCCGGGCAGGTGTGCCATTCGTTGATCGTGGTGTCGTACTGCATGCCGGGGTCGGCGCACTCCCAGGCGGCCTGGGAGATCTCGCGCATGAGCTCGCGCGCTCGGACGGTCTCGACCGTCTCGCCGGTGGTGACGCCCTTGAGCTTCCAGTCCTGATCCTGCTCGAACGCCCGCATGAACTCGTCCGTCACACGCACCGAGTTGTTCGCGTTCTGATACTGGATGGAATAGGCGTCGCGACCGTCGAGGTCCATGTCGAAACCGGCGTCACGCAGCGCGCGCGCCTTGTGCTCCTCGACCGCCTTGCACCAGATGAAGTCACGGACGTCGGGATGGTCGACGTTCAGGATCACCATCTTGGCCGCGCGCCGCGTCTTGCCGCCGGACTTGATCGTTCCGGCCGAGGAGTCGGCCCCACGCATGAACGACACGGGGCCCGACGCGGTCCCGCCGCCCGCGAGCGGCTCCCTGGAAGATCGGATCTGCGACAGGTTGATGCCGGAGCCCGAGCCACCCTTGAAGATGGTGCCTTCCTCGACGTACCAGTTGAGGATGGAGGACATGTGGTCCTCGACCGCCAGGATGAAACACGCGGAGCATTGCTGTGGGGTATCGGGGACCCCGACGTTGAACCACACCGGCGAGTTGAACGCGGCCTTCTGCGTGACGATCAGGTGCGTGAGCTCTTCGGAGAAGACCTCGGCATCCTCCGCGGAGGCGAAGTAGCCGTTGCGCTCACCCCACACGCGGATCGTGTCGACGACGCGCCCGGCGAGTTGACGGACCGAGGACTCGCGCTGCGGCGTCCCGAGCGTGCCACGGAAGTACTTCTGGGCGACGATGTTGGTGGCGTTCTGCGACCACGACACGGGGAACTCCACGTCGCGCTGCTCGAACGCGAAACCGCCCTCCTTGAAATTGGGGATCACCGCGTCTCGGACCTCCCATTCGACGTCGTCGAACGGGTGCCTTCCCTCGGTCGTGAAGTAGCGGTTGAAGGTCATTCCTTGTCGGATGACCTCGACGTCCCCCTCTTTCGTCGCCACGTGCACCCCTTTCTCCGTGCCGGACCTTGGACCGTGTGGATAACCTGTGGAAAAGAACTACACCCGTGTTATTCGGGCTAGCGGATTGTGCACCCGGATACCCCACTCGTCAAGATACTGTGGCCACAATCTTCGCCAACCACTACATCTAGTATCTCAGGGGGAACCCGGAACGACTGCCGACACGTCAGGGTGCGCGACGCTTCGCGGGGATCTTCTTCTCCAGGACGTCGAGCTCCCGCTCGAAATCCGTGATCTCCTGGAAGTCCTTGTAGACGCTCGCGAACCGCATGTAGGCGACCTGGTCCAACTTCGCCAAAGCCGCGAGCACCTCGACCCCGACGGCCTGGGAGGTGACCTCCGGACCCTTGCGCCGCAATCGCTCCTCGACCCGACCGACGACGCGTTCCACCTGTTCCGGTGAGACCGGGCGGTTCTTGATGGCCTTGAGGATCCCGCTCTCGAGCTTCGCCCGATCGAACGGATCCTTCGAGCCGTCCCGCTTGGCCACCACGAGCCCGACGTCCTCGATCCGCTCGAACGACGTGTACCGGCGTCTACACACGGCGCACTCGCGCCGGCGTCGGATCGCCGCGCCGGCGTCGGCGGAGCGAGAATCGACGACGCGATCATCGTCCGCGTTACACCAGGGGCATCGCATGATCGGTCGCCACAAGATGTTGTGGCGGCGCGAACCGTACCGGCACCATCTAGGGTCGTCAAGCGATGCGCGGGACGACGATCGATTGACCCGGAACGATCGCGCCCGCGTCGATGCCGTTCCGAACCGCGATCGCATCGACCAGGAGCCGTGGGTCGCGGCCCCTCGCCATCCGCTCGGCGATCGACCAGACCGTGTCCCCGACCCGCACCACATACACCTGCTCGGAAGCTCGGGCGGGGTGCACGCCCACCCTTGCGGACCCGCCGTGACGGCTGAGCGCGCCGGCCACCGGCGCGCTCAGGATCAGCGCGAGGGCGGTACACAGGAACGCCGCGGCGAGGCGGCGGCGGCGAACACATGTTCGAGTCATGGTGTGATGATGCCCGAACGTCTGTTCGGAGTCAAGGGTCCGCTCGAACATATGTTTGCTTCGCTCCCTGCTCGGTGGTAGCGTCCGTCCCACGAGTCAGGAGGCTATCGACCATGTCTGACATCACTCCTCGGCAGCAACGCATCCTCGATGTGATCGCGCAGGCGGTACGCGAGCGCGGGTACCCGCCGACCGTTCGCGAGATCGGCGAGGCCGTCGGGCTGACGTCGTCTTCCAGCGTGCACGCGCAGCTCGAGAACCTGGAGCGCAAGGGCCTGCTGAGGAAGGACGCGACGAAACCTCGGGCCATGACCCTGTCCGAACCCAAGGCGGAAGGGGTTGCGGTGCCACTCTTGGGACGCATCGCAGCCGGTGCGCCCACCCTGGCGGCGGAGCACGTGGAGGAGCACGTCACCGTGCCCCGGGCGTTCGTATCGGCCAACGTCGATCACTTCGCGCTTCGGGTCGCGGGCGATTCCATGATCGGCGCGGGGATCCTCGATGGCGACGTCGTGGTGATCCGCTCACAAGACAGCGCCGACGACGGCGACGTCGTTGCGGCACTGCTGCCCGGTCCGGCCGAGGACGAGGCAACCGTCAAGCGTTTGGGCCACGATGGCGCCCGGGTCATGCTGATCCCGGAGAATCCCGCGATGAAGCCCTTCGAGATGCTGGAGGGGCGGATCTTGGGCAGGGTCGTCGCCGTGCTCCGTAGCCTTCGGTAGCCGGTAAGCTCGGCGGCACCTGTCCCCCGAGGAGCCGGAGATGCCCGCCGACGTGACCACGAACCTCGAACGCCAGATCCGTTCACAGCCGGCCGCCCTGGAGGCCCTGCTCGCATCGGGCACCGTGCGCCGCCAGGTCCACGAGGCTGCCGAACACTTGCACCGCGCCCGCCGGCTGTGGCTGATCGGCACCGGCACGAGCCAGCACGCTGCCGAGTTGGGAGCCGCGCTGATCCAGCTCACCGGACGATCGGCACAGGCGGTTCCGTCGATGCAGTTCGTCGATTTCGCTCCGCTGGTGGGGGCGCAGGACGGGATGATCGTGATCACGCACACCGCCGCGACCGCGTTCGCGCTATCCACCCGGGCGCAGGCGTTCACGGCCGGCCTCGGCCCGGTGATGATCACGAAACAGGACTCCGGGTTCCCTGATGCGATCGAAACCGTGGAGAAGGAGACGTCGGAGACCTACACGGTGAGCTATACGACGGCGCTCCTTGCGCTGGCGATGCTCGCGAAAGAGCTGGGCGCCGACAGCATCGACGATGCCATGTTGGCGCGCGTGCCGGGTGCGGTCGCGACGGTGCTCGACGAGCCGGGGATCGAGGGGATCGACGAGCCCGCGCGGCTCCTCGTGTTCGTCGGAGCCGGCCCGAGTGCCGTGACCGCCCGTGAGGGTGCGCTGAAGGTGCGGGAGGCCTCGCGCTTCCTGGCAGAGGGCTTCGACGCCGAATACCTGCTGCACGGCTCGGCCGTCCCGCTCACCGCCACCGACCGCCTGGTCACGCTCGCTCCTCCGGACCCGAGCGGGTTGGTAGAGGCGGTCGCGCGCGCCGCCGAGGCCGAGAACGTGCCGGTGACGCGTGTCGCTGAGCCAGCCGACCTGTCGCAGGTCCTCGCGCAGATACCGCTTACCGTCCGCCTGCAGCTCATCGCTCTGCGATTCGCTCTCCAGCGCAAGCAGGATCCGGACACCGTGATCGTGGGCGCGTGGAACGACCCGGACACCTGGGCGAGCGGCGCCCCG
>JBOGVK010000060.1:0-14407 GCA_050692375.1 Actinomycetota bacterium | reverse complement strand
ACCAGGTACGTCGGCGGCGAGGCGCCGTCCCTGCACCGGCTCGGCGGCTCGGACTGGGCGCGCGCCACCACCAAGGTCAAGCGCGCCGTACGCGACATGGCCGGCGAGCTCGTCCGCCTCTACAGCGTCCGCATGGCGGTCGCCGGGCACGCGTTCGGTCCCGATACGCCGTGGCAGCACGAGCTGGAGGACGCGTTCCCGCACGACGAGACCGGCGATCAGCTCACGGCGATCGAGGACGTCAAGCAGGACATGCAGCTGCCCAAGCCCATGGACCGCCTGATCTGCGGCGATGTGGGGTTCGGCAAGACCGAGGTCGCGGTCCGCGCCGCCTTCAAGGCGGTGATGGAGGGCAAGCAGGTCGCCGTGTTGGTTCCGACGACCCTCCTCGCCGAGCAGCACTTCATCACGTTCACCGAACGCTTCGCGCCGTTCCCGGTGAAGGTCGCGATGCTCTCGCGGTTCGTCGGACCGACCGAGCAGAAGCGGGTGATCGCCGACGTCAGCAAGGGAGCGGTCGACGTTCTGATCGGGACGCACCGGTTGCTCAGCAGTGACGTGACCTTCAAGGATCTCGGCGTGGTGATCGTCGATGAGGAACAGCGCTTCGGCGTGGCGCACAAGGAGCGGTTGAAGACCATCCGCGCTCACGTGGACGTGCTGACCATGACCGCGACGCCGATCCCGCGTACGCTCGAGATGGCGCTCACCGGCATCCGGGACATGTCCACCATCGATACGCCGCCCGAGGACCGGCGGCCGGTGCTCACGTTCGTCGGCCCGTACGACGAAGGGCTCGCGCTCGGCGCGGTCCGCCGCGAGCTCCTGCGCGAAGGTCAGGTGTTCTGGGTCCACAACCGCGTCGCGACGATCGATCGTCAGGCCGCGTGGCTCCAGGAACAGCTCCCGGACGCGCGCGTCGTCATCGCGCACGGTCAGATGGATGAGGCCGACCTCGAGAAGCAGATGATGAATTTCTGGGATCGGGAGGCGGACGTGCTGGTCTGCAGCGTGATCATCGAGAGCGGCCTGGACGTGCCGAACGCGAACACGTTGATCGTGGACTCGGCGCACCTGCTCGGCCTGGCGCAGATGTACCAGCTGCGCGGGCGCGTCGGTCGCTCCACCGAGCGGGCGTTCGCGTACTTCTTCTTCCCGCCCACTCGCGAGCTGACGGAAGAGGCGCATGAACGTCTGGCGACGATCAGCAAACACCAGTCGCTGGGCAGTGGCTTCCAGATCGCGCTCCGCGACCTGGAGATCCGCGGAGCGGGCAACCTCCTCGGCGCGGAGCAGCACGGCCACATCGCGGCGGTCGGGTTCGATACGTACTGCCGGATCCTGCAGGAGTCCGTCGCCGAGATGAAGGGGGAGCCGTTGCAACAGGAGAAGGAGCTGCGGATCGACCTGCCGGTGAAGGCGTTCGTCCCGCCGGGCTGGGTGGCGCAGGAGGCGCTTCGTCTGGACCTCTACCGGCGGATCTCGACGGCGGGCGACCACGAAGCGCTCGAGCAGGTCCTGGCCGAGACGGTCGATCGATACGGCGCGCTGCCACCGGAGGTCGAGACGCTCTTCGCGGTCGCGTCGCTTCGGATCACGGCCGGAGCCCTCAGGGTGGAGGAGATCACGACGTTCCGTGAGCAGGTCCGGATCCGGCCGGTCGCACTGGACGAGGCGCTCCTCTCCGACCTGGAGGAACGTGTTTACCGCGCGACGTATCACGAGGCGAAGCAGACGTTGAACCTCGTCCCCGAGCGCGTGTTCGGTGTCGACCTCGTGCGATGGGTGCAACGTTGGCTCCTGGAGGCCGCAGGCCGAACCGAGGCGGCCGGCCGAACGGACCCTGTCCGATAGACTGGCCGTCTGTGACCCTCCGCCACCGTTCCCGGTCCGTCGTGTTGGTCGCGCTCGCACTCTGCCTGACGGTCTTGGCATCCTGCGGTAGCGCGGCCAGACCCGCCGCAACCATCGGCGGCACCGACGTCACCGACAAGCAGCTCGCGCATGAGGTCGAGATCTTCTCGTTCCTCTCCGGCCTGAACCAGCAACCCTGTGGGACCATCGACGGGCAGGAGACGCAGAACGCCGCGTGCGCGCGCTTCGTGCTCTCGAACCTGATCCAAGAGCATTTCGTGGCGAAGTACGCGGCCGCACACCAGATCGTGGTGACGGATCCCCAGGTGACGCAGACGATCCAGCAACTCGACAGCAATCTGGGGAAGTCGGCGGTCGATACCCAGCTGAAGCAGTTCCACCTGACGCGAACCGACCTGAACAGCCTGGCCCATCGGATCCTGCTCTTCGGCGACGTGCAGACGGCCGTGGCCGCCGAGCGCATCCCCGATGCCGAGCTCCAGCAGCAGTATCAGCAGAAGATCCTGGACTACACCACGATCCAGGTGGACCACATCTTGGTGAAGACGAAAGCCGAGGCCGAGGCGGCATACGCCCAGGTCACCGCGCCCGGTGCGACGGAACAGGACTTCCTGGATCTGGCGAAGAAGATCTCGATCGATCCCAGCGCGAAGCAGAACTCGGGCAGCCTGGGTTCGGCGGTCGCCTCCACCTTGCCCGCGTTCCTTGCGGCCGCCGCCGCGCTCGCGCCGGGCGAGATCTCGAAGCCCGTGCACTCGCAGTCCGGCTGGCACGTGATCCGCATGGTGAAGAAGGACGTGCAGTCGTTCGACTCGGTGAAGCAGGATCTCTTACGTACGGGATCGACCACCGTCTTCAACGACTGGATGCGCGAGCAGATCACGGCCGACGGGGTCGACGTCAATCCGAAGTACGGACGGTTCGACCCGACGACGCTATCGGTCGTGCGGATCTCCAGCACGGCGACCGGGACCAGCTCGACGCCTTCGGCGAGTCCCTCGGCGTGAGCGGGGGATCCACCCCCGTCCCCGAAGGCCCCGTCCCTGCCACTCAGGGTGGTGACCGTCTCCTCGATCTTATCAAGGTGCAGTCGCGCCTTCGCGCCCCCGGCGGCTGTCCCTGGGACGCGGAGCAGACGCACCAGACGCTCGCCCGTCATCTGCTCGAGGAAACGCACGAGCTGCTCGAGGCGATCGACAGCGACGACTCCGACGCGATCCGCGAGGAGCTCGGCGATCTGTTGCTCCAGGTGACGTTCCACGCGCAGATCGCGGCCGACGACGGTCGGTGGGACGTGGACGACGTCGCGCAAGGGCTCGTCGAGAAATTGATCCACCGGCACCCGCACGTGTTCGGCGAGGTCGAGGTGAGCGGCTCCGACGAGGTGCTCGTCAACTGGGAGAGGCTGAAGGCGGACGAGAAGGGCGAGAGGCCGATCGAGGACGACATCCCCCTCACGCTGCCGGCGCTCGCGCGCGCCGCGAAGGTCCAGCGTCGCGCGGCCGGATGGGGGTTCGAATGGCGTTCGGCCGGGAGCGCGCTGGCCGCCCTCCGCGAAGAGGTCGACGAGCTCACGTCGGCGATCGACGAAGGGGACGAGGACCACATGGAGGAAGAGATCGGCGACGTGTTGTTCTCCGTCGTCGCGCTCGGGCGCAAGGTGGGCGTGGACGGCGAGACCGCCCTCCGCCGCACGATCCGCGCGTTCGGCGAACGGTACGAGCGGTTCATGGCCGTCGTGAAGGAGCGCGGGCTGGACCTTGAGACCATGTCGGAGGCCGAGGTGCGTGCGTTGTTCCGGGAGTCGCGTTGAACGCCGAGGTGGTCACCGTCGAGCGCACCGACATCGAGGCCGCACGCGATCGGATCGCGCCCCACGTGCGCCTCACGCCGGTGCTCGAGACCGGCGCGGGCGCTTTCGGGTTGGACGCGCCGCTGACGCTGAAGCTCGAGCTGCTTCAGCACACGGGGTCGTTCAAGCCGCGCGGCGCGTTCAGCAAGATGCTCGCCTCCGACGTGCCCGCGAGCGGCGTCGTCGCGGCCTCCGGCGGGAACTTCGGGCTGGCGGTCGCGTACGCGGCCCGAGCGCTGGGCCATCGGGCCGAGATCTTCGTCCCCGACACGTCCCCCGCGGCGAAGATCGACCGCGTTCGCGAACAGGGCGCCGACGTCCGCGTGGTCCCCGGGTACTACCACGAGGCGGCTGTCGCGGCGCACGAGCGTCAGGCCGAGACCGGAGCGCTCGCGATGCACGCGTTCGATCAGCCCGAGGTCGTCGCCGGCGGGGGAACAGTCGGGATCGAGCTGGCGGAGCAGGTCCCGGGTGTCGACACCGTCCTCGTCGCGATCGGCGGCGGCGGGCTCATCGCGGGGATCGCGTCCTGGTTCCGCAACGAGGTCCGCGTGGTCGGCGTGGAGCCCGAGGCCTGTCCGGCGATGCACGACGCGCTCGCCGCAGGCGAGCGCGTCGACGTGACGGTAGGCGGCATCGCGGCCGACTCGCTCGGTCCGCGCCGGGTCGGCGAGATCGCGTTCGGCATCGCCCGGGAGTTCGTCGATCAGTCGTGCTCGTGCCGGACGAAGCGATCCGCGAGGCACAACGGCGATTCTGGGGGGACGTTCACATCGTTGCCGAACCCGGCGGAGCCGCGGCGCTCGCGGCGCTCCTGACCGGTGCGTATCGACCCGGACCGGACGAGCGTGTCGTGGTCGTCGTGTGCGGCGCGAACGCCGATCCGTCGACCGTAGTCTGAGGCAGACTAGCCACCGGCTCCGATAGGCTGCTGCCATCCATGAGTGACCAGGACCTGCTCGCGCGCACCGTCGCCTTCGAACGCGATCTGATCGCACGGGTCAGCACGCGGCTCGTCCCGTTCGCCTGGGGAACCGCGTACCTGAACGACGGCTACCGGGAGCGATGGGACAGCAACTTCCTCTGGGTGGACGAGGTCGCCGCTCGGGAGTCCGCCTCCGCCGAGGAGCTGGCCGCGGAAGCGGATCGCGTGCTCGGCCAAGCCGGCCTCTCCCATCGAGAGATCCGTGTCGACGACGACGCGTTCGGGACGTCGATCGTCGCAGCGCTCACGCGTCTGGGGTACCGCGGCGACCGCTTGGTCGTCATGGCCCTGCGTCGTCGGCCCGACCGGCCGTCCGTCCCCGGTTGGGCCGAGGAGATCGACGTGGCCGCGCTCCGACCGGCGCTCGAAATCGTGCTCGGTCGCGAGCCGTGGGCTTCCTCGGAGGAGATCGTCAAGACGCTCGCCGACTTCCGCGGGGAGCTCGCTCGCCACGGGGGAGCGCGCTTCTTCTGCGCCCGCGTCGAGGACGAGATCGCGAGCATGTGCGAGCTGTATGTGCACGGTGCCATCGCGCAGGTCGAGGATGTGAACACGCTGGAGGAGTTCCGCAACCGCGGGCTCGCGCGCGCGGTCGTGCAACTCGCCGTCGATGAAGCGATCGCCGTCGGCGCCGAGACCGTGTTCATCCACGCGCTCGACGACGATTGGCCGAAGGACCTGTACGCCAAGCTCGGGTTCGATCCGATCGGGCACGTGTGGTCGTTCGTGAGGCCGTCCATTCGGTGATCTGGAGTCCTCATCGAACGCGATGAGCGGGGTGTGAGAACGTGGTCTCGTGAGAGGCCGCGGGCGGGTCTTCGGGCGCCGGCACAACGTCGGTCTTCTCTCCGTGGTTGGGATGAGCCTCGTAGGCGTCCTTCTCGCGACAGCTACCGTCGCAGCCTCTTCGACTCGGCACGACGCAGCTGCGTCGACGAGCGGTGCGTCCCACGCCACGCAGGTGCGGCTCGCGCAGCAGAAGATCAAGCACATCGTGTTCCTCATCAAAGAGAACCGCACGTTCGACTCGATGTTCGGTCTGTTCCCGGGGGCCGATGGCGCGACGACCGGCAACACGTGCGACGGGGGAACGGTTCCGTTGCAGCAAGGGACCGACCAGGCCGCGAACATCGACCATTCGTTCCTCGCAGGAGTCGTCGCGGTCGACGGCGGAAAGATGGATTGCTTCGACCACCTGAACGGCGGGAAGCCGCCGGACCTCGGCGGCTACATCGAGTACTCGAAGAGCCAGATCCCGAACTATTGGCGGTACGCGCAGACCTTCACTCTGGCCGATGAGTTCTTCAGCTCGGCATATGGGCCGAGTGGGATCGAGCATCTCTGGTCGTTCGCTGCGCAATCCGCAGGGTTCGTCGGCCACGAGGGAGCGGGCCAATATGGGGTCGGCAAGCCACGCCAATACTGCGACGATCATCGCGAAGTGGCCTTCGCCTTCAAACAGCTCTCGTCGACGCAGCGCGCGGAGGTCCTCCAGCTGGAGGGTTCGGCGACGACGGCGCGGCAGATCAAGGACTACTGGGACGCCCGATGGCCGTGCGTCGACATCCGCGTCCTTCCGGACGAACTGGCCGCGAAGCACGTCTCGTGGAAGGAGTACCGAGGAGACAACTCGTTCGTGCAACCGTTGGAGATGGTGCGCCATGTCCGCGATTCCGATCTCTACTCCCACGTCGTCTCCTCGGGCAGATTCATCTCGGACGTCAAGAACGGCCGGATGCCCGCGGTTTCTTGGCTCACACCTCCGTGGGATGCCTCCGAGCATCCCCCGCAGAGCATGTGCGCCGGCGAGAACTGGACCGTGCAAACGGTGAACGCGATCATGCAGAGCAAGTACTGGCAGAGCACCGCGATCGTCCTGACCTGGGATGACTTCGGTGGCTTCTACGACCACGTCGCCCCGCCGCACCCGGACATCTACGGTTTCGGACCGCGCGTGCCGGCGATCGTCATCTCGCCCTGGGCGAAGCCCGGATCCATCGACTCCGAAACGCTCTCGTTCGACTCCGTGTTGCGTCTCATCGAGACCGTGTTCGGTGTATCGACGCTCACCGCCCGGGACGCGGCCGCCAGCGACCTGCTGGGTGCGTTCGACTTCTCCCAGCAGCCGACACCTCCGCTCGTCCTGCGGCAGCGGACGTGCCCACCGCAGACGGTGAAGGTCCCGGAACGTCCTTCGACCTGACACGCGCACGACGTCGACACCCGCGAACCCCGAAATCCCCGGCCTGACCAGGGGGTCCGGTACCATCGAGCCCCCATGTCGAAGATCCACTCCGTCCTCGCCCGCCAGATCCTCGATTCGCGCGGGAACCCCACCGTCGAGGTCGATGTGTCGCTCGACGATGGGGCGTTCGGTCGTGCGGCGGTGCCTTCGGGTGCCTCGACCGGCGAGCACGAAGCCCTCGAGCTGCGAGACGACGACGACGCGCGCTACGGCGGCGAAGGCGTCTTGCGGGCCATCGCGAACGTGAACGGCCCGATCGCCGAAGAGATCGCCGGACTCGACGCGTTCGATCAGCGCGGCGTCGACCGTGCCTTGCTGGACCTCGACGGGACCGCGGACAAGTCGGCCCTGGGGGCGAACGCAGTGCTCGGCGTGTCACTCGCCGTCGCTCGCGCCGCCGCCGACTCGAACGGGCTGCCGTTGTTCCGCTACCTCGGAGGCCCGAACGCGCACATCCTTCCGACCCCGATGTTGAACGTGATCAACGGCGGTGTGCACGCCGACAATCAACTCGAGCCGCAGGAGTTCATGCTGATGCCGGTCGGCGCGGCGTCGTTCTCCGAAGCGTTGCGCTGGGGCGCCGAGTGCTATCACGCGTTGAAAGCCATCCTGCACGAACGTGGCCTGTCGACGGCCGTCGGCGACGAAGGCGGCTTCGCTCCGGAGGTTGCCACGACCGCCGAAGCGCTCGAGCTGTTGATGGAGGCGATCGGCGCGGCCGGACTGGAACCGGGAGCCGAGATGGCGCTCGCGATGGATCCGGCCATGTCCGAGCTCGCGACCGACGACGGCCGTTACCACTTGGAAGGAGCCGACCGCGACGCGGACGATCTGATCGCGTTCTGGTCCGACCTGGTAGATCGCTTCCCGATCGTCTCGCTCGAAGACGCTCTGGCCCAAGACGACTGGGCGGGCTGGGCCCGGCTGACGGCGGCGCTCGGCGATCGCGTCCAGCTGGTCGGCGACGACATCTTCGTCACCAACCCGGAGCGGTTGGAGCGCGGTCTGCGCGAAGACGTCGCGAACGCGATCCTCATCAAGGTGAACCAGATCGGTTCCCTCACCGAGACGCTGGACGTGATCCAGCTCGCCGCGTGGAACACGTACGGAGTGGTCGTGTCCCATCGGAGCGGCGAGACAGAGGACACGACGATCGCCGACCTGGCCGTCGCGACGAACGCCGGTCAGATCAAGACCGGTGCCCCCAGTCGTGCGGAGCGCACCGCGAAGTACAACCAACTCCTGCGGATCGAGGAAGAGCTGGGCGAGAACGCGCGCTACGCGGGCGCGGATCCGATCGTGGGGATCGGGGCGTGAGCGCGCACTCCGTCGAGGTTCATCCGTCGCGGCGCTCGTCCCTGCGATTCAGCGGGCGAGCGCTGGCGCTGCTCATGATCGCGCTGGCCGTGATGCTGCTCATGATCGCCCCGCTCCGCGGCTACCTGGACGAGCGCAGCCAGCTTGCGGACCTTCGCGTCCACGCGGCGCAGCTCGACGAAGAGAACGCGACCCTCCAGGGCCGGATCGCGCAACTGAGCGACGCCACGTACTTGGAGCTCCTCGCTCGCGAATGCCTCGGCATGGTGAAGCCCGGCGAGACCGCGTTCGTGATCGTTCCCGCGCACGGGAAGCCGAACCCCCCCGACTGCTAGACGCAGGCCGCCGTTCACCAGCCGTTACGGTGAACCTGCTCGTCGAACGACCGACGCCTCCGTTTCATCCACGAGCCCTGCGGCTCCTCGTCGTCGGCTCGGTAGCCGAAGCCGATGATGCCGATCGGACGAAGATCGGCCGGCACGCCGAGCCGATCGAGCAGTTCGCGCTCGCCGTGCACGATCCCGAAATACCAACCGCCCAGTCCCTCGTCCACGGCCGCGAGTAGCATCAGCATCGACGACATCGCCGCGTCGATGTCCCAGAACCGAACGGGCCAGTGCGTCTCGTCGTCCATGCCGAACGCGATCTTGTCCGGTTGCGAATACCGCTCGATGTATCGCGCCTTATCCGGCAGCGGCAGGACGAGCACGGTCGGTCCAACGGCGATCTCGTCGTCGGACCACGGGAACTCGGGATCTCGAGTGATCGTCCAGAACTCGGCCACGCTCTCCGGCGTGTCCAAGACCAGCAGCTCCAGCCCTTGCGAGAAGCCCGCGGACGGAGCTCGGCGTCCCGCCTCGAGGATCCGGTCAATCACGTCGACACGAACGGGGCGTTGATCGAACCGGCGGACCATGCGCCGATGCCGCACGACGTCCCTGAACTCCATCGTGCCCGGGACCCTACCTCACCGGCATTGACGAGCTGGAACGATTCCCGCACACTGACCGCCTGCCGCTCGGGACGGCCTGAGCAGCCTGCACAGGAAGGGGTTCTCGCATCGCTGAGATCGAAGTAGGGGCGGTGATCGATGGCACCGTCGAACGCATCACGCCGTACGGCGCGTTCCTCAAGCTCGAGGATGGCCGTCTCGGCCTGGTCCACATCTCCGAGATCGACCGGAACTACGTCAAGGACGTCCACGACCACCTGCGGGAGGGCGACGTCGTCCAAGCCAAGGTGCAGGCGATCAAAGAGGACGGCAAGATCGACCTCTCGATCAAGGCGCTCCAGGATCCCGCACCGGTGCGACAGCGCCGCGGCTCGGACCCCGAGTTCGAGCAGATGCTCAAGAAGTTCATGAAGTCGAGCGAAGAACGTCTGGTCGACTACAAGCGCGCGGTCGAGCACAAACGCAAGTAGGCCGTCCGCTCAACCGCGCAACCGAGGCAGTTCGTAGGTGTGTTCTTTGCACCGCTCGCCCTTGAAGAAGGCGCCCTCCGTGGATACGAGCTGCATCCCGATCCGTTCGAGCAGGGCGATCGATGTGTCGTTGCGAGCGTCGGTGATCGCGAACACGGTGCCGACGTCGAGGCGATCGAACGCATAGGCGATCACGCCGCGAACGGCCTCGGTCGCGTATCCCTTGCCTTGATGCGCGGGCGCGAACGTGAACCCGAGCTCCGCGCGGGCGACGTCGTTCACCGCAACGTACAGCGCCACGTCTCCGAGGAGCTCGTCGCTGACCGGGTCGGCGACCGCGAACTGGAACCACTCGCCCGGGTGGCCGGGATGAAGGGACGCCATCTCTTGCGTGAACCGTTCCGCGTCCCCGAGCGTGTAGGCGTCCCAGCTCTGGAATCGAGCCACCTCGGGATCGGCTCGGTACCGGGCGAATGCGGAGGCGTCATCCGCGCCGAACCGGCGGATCACCAGGCGCTCGGTCCGGAGCTCTGCGAAGTTGGGATCGGTGGGCACGCGGGCGACAGTATGGCCCGTGGCGTCGCCGGTGGCGCGAGGTGGCCTGCCAAGATGACGTCCATGGATCCCACGCCGGGTGTGGCGAACCGCGAGCTCCGATCGGCCGACCTGGTCGCCGTTCGCGAGCAACTTGGACGCGAGCCGACCACGCCTTTCTCCGTCGTTGCGCGCTGCACCGCAGGGCATCCGCTGGTGATCCGCAACGCCCCGCGGGACACGTCGGGGGCTCCGTTCCCGACCACGTATTGGCTGACGTGCCTCGAGGCCGTCAAGGCTGTCGCGCGTGTGGAGGCAGAAGGCTGGATCTCCCAGCTGAACGAGCGTGAAGCGACCGACTCCGTGTTCGCCGAAGCGTTGCGCGCGACCCATCGCGCCTACGCCGAAGACCGTGCTCGCGACCTGCCGGACGCCCTGCGGGACGGAGGCGTGGGCGGGACACGTCGCGGCGTGAAGTGTCTGCACGCGCATTACGCGTTCCACCTGGCAGGCGGCGAGGATCCCGTCGGCTCGTGGGTCGCCGAGCAGGTGGAGCCGATCCACCCCGAGCAACGATCGGGCCGCGTCGCCGCGATCGATCAGGGAACGAACTCCATCCGACTGCTCGTGGTCGAACCACCCGGATCGGCGGCGGGCGATCCCACCGAGCTGGCTCGCGACATGGTCATCACCCGACTGGGTCAGGGCGTCGATCGCACCGGCCGGATCGATCCGGAGGCCCTGCGGCGAACAACGGACGTCCTCGCGCGATTCTGCCGACGTGCTCGCGCGCTCGGCTCCGAACGCATCCGCGTGGCGGCGACGAGCGCCGTGCGCGACGCGGAGAACCGAGAGGACTTCGCAGCAGCGGTCCGCGAGCTGGCCGGATCAGAGCTCGAGATCATCACCGGCGAGCAGGAGGCCGCTATGTCCTTCCTGGGCGGAACGCGCGGGCTCGATCCTGCGACCGGGCCGCCCCCGCAGCTGGTGCTCGACATCGGCGGCGGCTCGACGGAGTTCGTGATCGGCACGGAGCCCGGCCGCGTCACGCACGCCATCTCGACCCAGATGGGGAGCGTGCGTCTGACCGAACGGTTCGTTCACCACGACCCGCCCTCGCCGGAGGAGCTGTCCGAGCTCGCGATCGCGGTCGGTCGGGTCCTCGACGATGTCGAGGCGCATGTTTCCGTTCGCGACGTTCGCACGTTCGTCGCCGTCGCGGGCACCGCGACGACGCTACAGGCGATCGCGCTCGGACTCGAACGGTATGACCCCGATGCCATCCACCGGACCTGGCTCACCTGCGATACGGCCGAGCATGTTCTGGCCGACCTGATCAGCATGACGACCCCGGAACGTGCCGCGCTGCCGATCATGGCGCCCGGCCGCGCCGACGTGATCGTCGCCGGAGGAGCGATCCTCACGACCGTGATGCGGCGGTTCGGGTTCGAGCGGGCGCTCGTCAGCGAGACCGACTTCCTGGACGGCCTCGCCTTCGAGCTACTGGACATCCGGTAACCTCGTCGGCCGGATGTCCAAGCGATCCCGCGAACGCCAACTCGCCAAACTCGCGGCGCGCCGTCAAGCCGAGCGCGATGCGATTCGTCGCCGACGCGAACGCACGCTCCGCGCTTTCGGGATCGTCGTCGCGATGGTCCTGGTGGCGACGCTCGGATTGTTCCTCATCAACAAGAAGGGGACGACCGCTGCGAGTCCGTCGCCGACCGTGAGCCCCAGCGGGAGCCCATCGGCGAGCCCTTCGGCCCTGCCCGTCGCGTGCGGAGGCAGCATTCCAAAAACCGCGGGCGAGGGGAAGCCCAGGATCCCGAACGCCCCGCCCATGACCATCGATCCGACCAAAACCTACACGGCGACGATGCAGACTTCGTGCGGGCAGATCGTGATCAGCCTGGACGCGAAGACGGCGCCGATCGGCGTCAACAGCTTCGTGTTCCTGGCGAACAAGGGGTTCTTCGACGGGCTGACGTTCCACCGGATCGTGAAGGGCTTCGTGATCCAGGGTGGCGACCCGAAGGGCGACGGCACCGGCGGTCCCGGCTACCAGTTCGCGACCGAGACATCTCCCAAGGTGACGTTCGACAGCGCCGGACTCCTCGCGTATGCGAACAGCGGGGGAGACACCAACGGGAGTCAGTTCTTCATCACCCTGGCGCCGACACCTCAACTGAACCCGTCCGCCAACCAGAGTTTCACGATCTTCGGCAAGGTCATCAAGGGCCTCGACGTCGTCCAGAAGATCGGGGCGATCCCCGGCACGCCGAACCCCGGCATCCCCGGTGAGAACAGCGTCCCGACACAGACCGTGTACATCGAGTCGGTCACGATCGCCGTCGGTCATTAACCGCTCTCGAGCCGCGAGTCTCGCGGCGAGCGATGGTAGCGTCGAGCGCGTGGGAGCGTGGTCGTGACCGTCGTTCGGCGATCGCTCGCGGTCGTCGCCGTGTCGGCACTCGTCGCAGCGGGATGCCATTCGGCCGCCACCCCGTCCGCCGCCCCGTCCGTCACCGCGCCCGGCCGATTCACGCGAGCCGATCTCGATGCGATCGTCCTGCGACCGTCCGACGCGCCGACGGGCACGGTCTATGTGGACGCGGTCTCCGGGTTCCAAGATCTCACGACGTTCGCTCGTGACGACGTGGAGCTCGCACACCTGCGAGACGACGGGTTCCAGGTGGGGCATCTCTCGCTGTTCTTCCCCGCGGGTCATGCGAACGGCGGCGCCCCGAAGCCGCTCACGAACGACAGCGTGATCGTGCAGGGCATCGCCGCGCTGTTCCAGGACGCGGACGGCGCCGAACGGTCGCTCGAGCGCTACGTCGGCGACCTCCGCATTCGACAGATACCGGATGCGCACGACGTCGTCTCCGACGGGCTCGGCGATCGCGCGTTCGGCCTGCAGGGAACCACACCCGATGGCTCGCGGGTGCTCATGTACGTGTGGCGTGTCGACAATCTGGTCCTCGCGGTGAGCGGCTCCGGTCCCGTCGAGGCCGCCGATGTTCGGGCGTTGGCAGACCGGGTGAACGGCAGGGCGGACTAGGGCGACATGTCAGGCTCTCGCTACACGTACGGCGATTCCGAGTTCGCGGCCGACCGGCTCGACCTGGTCGCGCGGATGTTCGAGCCCACCACGCGGCGCTTCCTCGAACGCACGGGCGTCTCCGAGCCGCGGTTGGCGATCGACCTCGGGTGCGGACCGGGGAACACGACACGGCTGATCGCCGACGTGCTGCATCCGGTCCGGACGGTGGGGTTCGATCGCTCGTCGACCTACCTGGAGCGCGCGCGGCGCGGCGCGGCGCCGGGCGTGGAGTTCCAGGAGCACGATGCCCTCGCTACCCCGTTCCCCGTCGGCCCGGCGGATGTGCTCTTCTGCCGGTTGCTGCTCGCCCACCTTCCCGATCGAGCCGACGTGGTCGCGCGGTGGGCGACGCAGCTCACGCCCAATGGTGTCCTCCTGCTCGACGAGATCGAAGACTTCCAGAGTGACGAAGCCGCTCTCGTCGACTACGTACGCCTCGCGAGCGGTGTCGTCGAACGCGCCGGCGGCCGGTTGGTCGCCGGTCCCGAGCTGGCGGCCATGCCTGATCCGCCCGGAACCGAGCGGGTCGTGGACGACGCGGTGCTCATGGACGTCGCGCCGACCGATACCGCGACGATCTTCGCCATGAACCTGGCGGTGCTCGTCGAGGAGGGCGAAGTCGAGCCGCAGCCGGAGCTCGAAGGGGCGCTCGCCGATGTCGCGGAGCGGGGAGACGGCCACATCGAGTGGCGGGTGCGTCAGATGGCGTTCCGCCGAGCCGAGCTGCGGTAACGTCGAGCGGCACCCATCGCCGCCCGGGTGTCGGAACTGGTAGACGACGGCGCCTTAAAAGCGCTTGCCCCTCACGGGGCGTGTGGGTTCGAATCCCACCCCGGGCACGGGATTCGGCTCGTTGCCAGCGGCTGGATCGCGTCGCCGATCGGCTCGAACAGCTTCAGGTCCCGCCGAACGAGCGGGCCACCCAGATCCACCTACGTAGAAGTACGTAAGCGCCTTCCGGGAAACTCGGAATACCCCCGGGCCGCTTCGAACCCTAGCGTGACACCACGCGTTCCAACCTATCCGTTAGGGATCGATGAAGAGCTCACAACGCATCCCAGGGCCCCAAGGATC
>JBOGVK010000059.1:0-5978 GCA_050692375.1 Actinomycetota bacterium | reverse complement strand
CGATCGCGGCGTCGAAGGAGCCGCTCCAGTCCTCCAGGCGGCGGATTGAACCGGAGAGCGGCACGCTCGAAGAGATCACGGTCATCGATCATCGGATGGCCCCCAACGTCTGTCTCATCGCCGATCGCGCGCGGCTCGAGAGCGTCCGCACGGTGGCCGGTTTCATGCCGAGCATCCGTCCGGCGTCTTCGGAGCTGTAGCCCAGGAGGGCCGTCAATACGACGGCAGCCCGTTGCTGCGGGATCAGCGTCCGGAGCGCCTGGATCACCACGTCGCGATCCTCGACGACCTCGAACGCGTCGTCGGTCCGCTCGAAGGAGATAGCCCGTTTCAAGGCCCGAGTCGTCGACCGGTACCTGCTACGGAACTCGTTCATGGCGGTCCGGTATAGGAAGCCGGTGGGATCGGTCATTGATCCCACCCGATCCCAACGCTCGAGCAGCTTCAGGAAGGCGGTCTGAGCGACCTCGTCAGCCTCGTCCCGACTCCCCGTCACCAGGCAAAGGGAGCGGAACAGGCGTGTGTACTCGGTTTGGAAGAACTCCTCGAAGCTCGCCTCTCCCGTGGTCACGGTTTCTCCTCGGAGGGGAAAGACCGGCGTGGCGCGATCCAGAGCATCCATCGTCTGCCATGAACGCCACGGAGGCGAGTCACGCCTACAAGGCTCATCAGAAAAAGCTTGATCGGGGTCCAGAGGAAGGAATCCGCTTCTAGAAGCCCGCGAAGTTGAACCCGAGCGAGACTATGTCCTGTTCCGCGGCGTGTCTTGGGCGACCGGGCGCCTAGACCTGTCCCGGTTTCGCGGCCGTTTCGAGCCCCGCCCCTTCTCCCTGCGCGGCTGAGCTTTGACTGCGCCTCCGACGCCCGGTTGGATGGGACAGGGGACGCGTCCGGTTCTGCGGCGTTTTCCGCTATCTATCCTCCCATTGTTCCTTTGACGGACGGAGCTGTGCCTTGTTGGATGGGCGGATGTTCGGAACCCTGGCGCAGGAAACCATCCGCCGGTTCAGCTCCGAGTGGTGGCTCTCCGTCGGGGTCGCGCTCGGCCTGATCGCGATCTTCGCGCTGCTCATCAACCTGATCGCGCGGCGGGTCGTGCATCGCCTGGACCATCGTGCCGAGGACGAGGCCGAGGGCTCCGACCGCGAACGGCTCCGTCGGGCTCGGCGCCGCGCGACCGTAGCGCACCTGGTGCTGAGCACCGTGCAACTCGTGATCTGGACCATCGTCGTGCTGATTATCCTCAGCTCGATCGGCGTGAACCTGGGACCGCTGCTCGCGACGGCGGGGATCGCGGGCGTCGCCCTCGGCTTCGGTGCGCAGTCGATCGTTCGGGACACACTCGCCGGGTTCTTCATCCTGGCGGAGAACCAGTACGACGTGGGCGACACCGTCGAGCTCCAAACCACGGTGGGTCCGGTCTCCGGCACCGTCGAGGTGCTGACGCTGCGCATCACGACGATCCGCGCGTTCGACGGGACGCTCAACATCGTGCCGAACGGCAACATCCAAGTCACGAGCAACAAGACGCGGGGATGGGGTCGCGCGATCGTGGACCTTCGCCTGGCCTATGACCAGGACGTCGAGAAGGTCCGCGGGATCCTCTCCGAGCTCTTCGACGAGCTGCAGACCGTGGAGCCGTTCGAGGGCGCGCTCCGCGAGGGTCCCGAGGTGCTCGGAGTCGTGCAACTGACCGACGCGGCGCAAGTACTTCGCGTGACCGCCGAGACCATCCCCGCCAAACGTTGGGTCATCGAACGCGCGCTCCGCGAGCGGATCACGATGCGCCTGACCGAACGAGGCGTCGCCGCGCCTCCGACCCCGGTGGTCGCCCCCAATCCGACCGGACCGTGAACGTATCTCGGCGGCCCCTCGCAAGAAGACCTGTCAAGTTCACAGCGACGAGGAGGGAACCAGGATGGTCGATACCGATGGTAAGCGTGACGAGCTCGTGGAGCGACTGTTCTCTGCGGGTCTCGGGATGGCGGAGGTGCTCACCGTCTACCTGGGGGACACCCTCGGGCTCTATCGTGCCCTCGAACGAGCGGGCTCGATGACGGCTCCCGAGCTGGCCGGAGAGACGGGGATCTTCGAGCGATACGCGAGAGAGTGGCTGGAGCAGCAAGCCGCCGCCGGAATCCTGGACGTTGACGACGTATCGGCGCAAGCCGATGCGCGCCGGTATCTCCTCCCACCGGGTCACATCGAGCCGCTCCTGGATCCCGAGAGTCCGTACTCGATCGCGCCGTTCTGCAAATCCTTCGTCGCGGTCGCCAGCGCGATGCCGGATCTGGTCGCCGCATTCCGCTCCGGAGGCGAGGTCCCTTGGAGCGCTTACGGGAGCGACATGGTCGAGGCGCAGGGCGACTTCAACCGGCCATGGCTCGTCGGTTCGCTCGGCACCGAGTACCTGCCCTCGATCCTCGACGTCCATGAACGCCTCATGAGCGAACCCGGTGCGAGGGTCGCGGACGTCGCCTGCGGCGTCGGCTGGGCCGCCATCTCGCTCGCTCGGGCCTATCCGAACATCACCGTCGACGGCTTCGACCTCGACGAGTCATCGATCGAGATCGCCTCGCGGAACGCGAAGGAAGCCGGCGTCGCCGATCGGGTGCACTTCGAAGCGAAGGACGCGGCCGATCCAACGCTGGAGGACCGGTACGACCTCGCGATGGTGGTGGAGGCGATCCACGATCTGTCGAAACCCGTCGCCGTGTTGCGCTCGATCAGGGAGATGCTGAAGCCCGGGGGAACCCTGATCGTCGCAGACGAGCGAACCGAGGAATCGTTCACGGCACCGGCGAGCGAGACGGAGCGACTGTTCTACGCCTACAGCGTCCTGTGTTGCCTGCCGTCTGCCATGGACGACCACACGTCGGCGGCGACGGGCACCGTCATGCGCACAACGACCTTCGAGACCTACGCAAGGGATGCCGGGTTCGACGGCGTCTCGGTCCTGCCGATCGAGCACGACTTCCTTCGCTTCTATCGGCTCGACCGCTAGCTCCGATACCCTTGCTGCATGGGTGAGACTCCGTACTCCTCGGTCGATGAGCTTCAGCGGGCGCTGGACGGCGAGTCGTACCTCGCCGACCGCGGCCTGGCGACCGCGATCCACCTGGCGCTCTCGCTCGACAAGCCGCTCCTGCTGGAAGGCGAGGCCGGTGTCGGTAAGACCGAGGTGGCCAAGGTCCTGTCCTCGCTGCTCGGCCGCCGGCTGATCCGCCTGCAGTGCTACGAGGGCATCGACGCGTCCCAGGCCTTGTACGAGTGGAACTACTCGCGTCAGTTGATCGCCGTGCGTGCCATGGACGCCGTCGATGCCGAGGCGCACGTGCAAGATCTGTTCGGGCCCGACTTCTTGGTGGAGCGACCGCTCCTCGCGGCGATCCGCGCCGGATCCAAAGCGGTGCTGCTGGTCGACGAGCTGGACCGTGCCGACGACGAGTTCGAGGCGTTCTTGCTGGAGATCCTGTCGGAGTTCGCGGTGACGATCCCCGAGATCGGTCGCGTCGTCGCCGAGACGCCGCCCGCCGTCGTCGTCACGTCGAACCGCACGCGCGAGCTGCACGACGCACTGAAACGTCGATGCCTGTACCACTGGATCGATCATCCCGAGCTGGAGCGCGAGATCCAGATCGTACGGGTACGCGCGCCCCACGTGAGCGACGCGCTCGCCCGTGACGTGGCAACGGCCGTGCTGCGTTTGCGTGAGATGGACCTGGCGAAGCTCCCCGGCGTCGCCGAGACGATCGACTGGGCGAACGCTCTCGCGTTCCTGGGAGCGGAGCGGCTGGACCGCGCGATCGCCTCCGACACGCTCGGAGCGGTCGTGAAGGACCACGAGGATCAAGGGTTCGTGATGCCGCGACTCGCCGACGTTGTCGGCGACGCCGATAGCTGACGGCCGATGAAGGTCTCCTCGACGACCACTTCGACACGATCCCCAGCCTGCCTCGCTTCCAGAAGCTCGACGACCACGAGGTCACGATCTGGAACGATCTGGAACGATCACGTTCAGGACGTCGATGCGCTCGCCCGAGCGTTTGCAAGGATGTGAGACGCTGGCGCTGATCCGCGAACGCACCCAGATCCGAACCCCCCCGCTCGAGCGTCTGCCGGCGCTCCGACTGATCAGCCAGCGCAGCGTCTATCCCACATCGACGATGGACGAATACGAGGTGCAGTTCGCCGACATCTTCGATCAGATCAACGCCTATGCCGCCGGCCGTCCCATCAACGTCGTCAACCCGGACGCGCTCTCAGGGGACCAGAGATGACCGAGTCCGGGACCCGCCGGCTTCGCTCGTCGCGTTCGGGCGTGAGCTCCGCGGGCAGGGACTCCGCGTCGGCACCGGTCGCATCTTGACGTTCTGCCGCGCGGTCGCGGGCCTGGGGGTTTGACCGATCGGGAGTCCCTCCACTGGGCGGGGCGGCGTCGATTACCGGCCGCGTCGCGCGATGCCGCCCTAGTGCCGAACGAAGTCACGGCTGTGCAGTTTCGACGATCGCCTGGTTACTGGGGCGACGGGCAGATCGTGGAGATGCTCGCATTGGTCGAACTGCTCCGCTTCCCAAGCCGCTGGAACAACACCAGGGCCACCAGCTCGAGGCGAACCTATGTCGCTCGCTCCGGCATGCCACGGTGACCGATAAGAGGCCGGCAAGCACGCGGGGCGATGATCGCGCGCCGAGCATCACGCCGCGTCAGAAGGCGCGATGATTCTTGGATGGACCGAGCGGCAGGAGGACGCCTATCCGTGAGAAGTCTTCGTGACTGATGACCTCGCTCCGGCCTCAAGCACGTTCCCACTTTGGCCGACACTCCATAGATGGATGCTTTCGCCGGCTCTGAGCTGAGAAATCATAAGCCGGGGCAACGGGTGCGCATCGCCATCGTCGTGGTTGCCTTCCTCATCATCGGTCTCGTTGGATTCGTGGACGGTTTGACCAGCGCGTACGTTGCGTTCTCGATCTTTTACCTGATCCCGATCTCTCTCGCGACGTGGTTCGGTAATCGTACGATCGGGATCGTCGCCGCCGTCTCGTGCGCCCTCGCTGGACTCGCGTCCGATCTCTGGTCGATCAATTCGCAGCACATATACGCCTATACCAACGTTGGGCTCCGTCTTGTGCTCTTCATCTTGATCGCCGTCTTATTCGCCCGGATCCACGAGGGAGTGGATCGGGACCGAGCACACGCCGAACTCGAACACGAGATGGCGGAGAGGCTCCGAGAGATCAACGACATGAGGAGCGACTTGATGCGTGCGGTCGCCCTTGACTCTCGTGAACCTCTTGGCGACATCTACGCGAGGGTAGTCACCCTTGGATTCGACATGCCTACGCTCTCGACTGCCGAGTCGAGGGAGGTGCTGAATCAGGTCGCTGACGCCAGCCGCCGCCTTTCGGATCTGGTTAGCCGATTGATCGACGAGGATCTGATCAGCCCAGGATCGCCGATGATCGGTCCCGCTCGATAGCGATCAACCGAGTCGGTTCGGCGGCACTCAGATCATCGGTGGGGTCTCCTCGGTCGACTCTTGTTCCTGGCGGGCCGAACCGCGGATCGCGACGTCCACCGCCTGCACATCCGCTTCATCGACCAGGATACTGGCGAAGTCGTCGACCTCAAACACCGTGTCACCATGTGGGAAGACGAGCTGGTCCCCGCGGCGGATCGTCACCACCAACGTGCTGAGCGGGAACCCCGCGTCTGCGATCTTCCGACCGGCGAGACGTGAGGAGGTATCGACCCTCTCCTCAAGGAGAGTTGCACCGGACGCTACGCGTGCGAAGTGCCGGTAGTTGGTCTCGAGCACCTTCTGATACGCACGAAGGATGACGCCAAGATCGAGGATCCCGGTCACGCGTCCCTGATCATCGAGCGCTGCGATCGATCGAGCCGGAGCTTCCACGATAGCCTCAGCGGCCTCATCCAAGGTGACCTCGACAGACACCGTCGGCATGGTTCGATC
>JBOGVK010000058.1:0-9245 GCA_050692375.1 Actinomycetota bacterium | reverse complement strand
GAGGAGATCTGCTCCGCGCAGGCGTCGGCGTCGGCCGCCGCGGCCTCGCGCTCTTTCGTCAGTCGCTCGACCTCGGGAGCGGCTGCGTCGAGATCCCGCAGCCGGCTTGCCGCCGTGGTGGCGTTCGTGCGCGCCTCCTCGAGCCGCCCGCGCGCCTCGTCGACCCTGCGTCGTTCATCGCCGAGCGCTTCGAGCTCGGTCTCTGCCCGGTCAAGGCGTGACTTCGCGACGCGCTGTGCCTCGTCCAGCACCTCGTATCCGAATACCCCTTTGAGCACCTTGTCGCGGTCGCCTGCGGTCGCCTTCAGGAACTCGCTGAACCGGTTCTGCGCGAGAAGGACCGAGCGGCAGAACGCCCGGAAGTCCATGCCGAGCAGGCGTTCGATCCGCTCGTTCATCGCACGCTCGCCGGTGACGATCTCCGAGACCACCGGGTCGGCTCCGTCCTGGCTCAGCAGCTCGAGTTTGGATCCGGGCTGGCCCCTGCGGCGAAGCGCACGTTGGGCTCGCCACACCTGGCCGTCGAGCTCGAACACGAGCTCCACATGGCATTGGTCGCACAGTTGATGGATCAGCGACTTCGTGTCGCGCTCGACGGCGGGCGTCTTGCCGAACAGCGCGAACGAGATCGCGTCGATGATGGATGACTTCCCGGACCCGATCGGACCGACGATGCCGACCAGGCGGCGTCCCCGCCAGTCGAACGTCGTCTTCTCTCGATACGAGCGGAACCCCTCCACGGTGAGCTCATGCGGTCGCATCGCCCACCTCCTCGAGCACGTCGCGGAAGAGCGCCAGGAGCGCGTCGGGCGGTTCCTCGCCCGGATGTTCCTGTCGATAGAACGTCCCGTAGAGCTCCGGCCACGACCTGGCGGCCTTCGCCACGCGTTCGCGTTCGCCGGAACCGGCGCGGAACGGGCGAACCTTCGCGAGGAACGGGAACATCTCGTGAGCGCGTTCCCCGAGCGACGTGTCCGTCCCGCTCGTCTTCACTGTGAGGTCCAGGAACGCATCGGCCAGCTCGTCGGCGCGTGACTCGATCGCGTCCCACGTGTCCGTCACGCGGACGAGGCGACGTCCGCCCTGGAGCGGCACCGACTCCGCCACCGCGAGCCGTCCGGGTTCGGCGTCGACGATCACCACGCGCTTCTGCTCGCCGGCCTCGCCGAAGTCGAGCGCGAGCAGCGAGCCAGCGTACTCCGCGGGGACGGGCGCGCCCGGCACCTTCTGCGGCGCATGGATGTGGCCCATCGCCACGTATTGCGGCCCCGCCGGTATCGCTTGCGAAGTGGCCGCGTAGGCGTCGCCCATGTGGAGCTCGCGCTCGCCGCGGGGCGCGTCGCGGCCGATCTTCACGCCGTTCACCAGGAAGTGCGCGACGAGGATCGGCACCAGGTCGGCTCCGGCACGCGCGACGAGTGCCCCGTTGTAATGGCTGTTGATGCCGGCGACCCGCCCGGCGTACGCGCCGTACCACTCGCCCGCGTCCTTCATGAAATCGACGACGCGGCCCTCGCGCAGGAACGGGAAGCATGCGACGACTGCCGGCACACCCAGCTCCTCCGGCCCGAGCAGTCCGCCCTCGTCGGGTCGTTTCACGACCCCGGTGAGGAACACGTTGCGGGGGCGAAGAAGCGGGGCCAGCGCCTCGAACAGCTCGGGGGAGTCGTGGTTCCCGGCGACTGCGACGACCGGACGGCGCTCGGCCAGGCGCAGCAGCGTCTCGAGCCCCAGCGTGAGGGCGTCCATCGGCGGGATCGGCCTGTCCCACACGTCGCCCGAAACGATCACCAGATCGACGTCGCGCTCGTCCGCGATCCGCTCGACCTCGGCCAGGACTTCCCGGGATTCCTCCATGCGGTCGTGGCGGCCCAGGCGTTTGCCGATGTGCCAGTCCGACGTGTGAAGGATCTTCATGTTCGGGGGGGAGGGCGATGCGGGCGCGTTACAGGCCCGCGAACGGATCGCCGTCGGCGTCCGTCGCCACTTCCTCCTTCCTGGTGGCCCACGGCGGGAACGGGAACGTGACGACGAGCGGCACGGGGATCGCCGGCTGCGAAACGACCATCGTTCCCGGCTTCAACAGGCGGGCGCGGGCGCGCGTGGACGGGAGCATCCATCCATATTCGGCGCGTTCCGCTTCGGCGGCATCCAGCCGACCGCTCACGCGGATCGCGGCGTTCTCCAGGACCTCGGGGGCCACGCGCGAAGCTGTCTGCTGCGCGCCGACGAGGAGGATCCCGAGCGACCGACCACGTTGCGCGATGTCGATCAGCATGTCCTTCAGCGGGCTCGTGCCTTCGCGAGGCGCGTACTTGTTGAGCTCGTCCAGGACGACGACCGACAGCGGCAGCCGCTGCCCCGATTCGTCCTTCTCGAGGAACGCTTCGTTCAGCAGCGCGCCGACCACGAACCGCTGCGCCTGATCGTGTAGCGACTGGATCGCCACGACGGTGACGCTCGCCTTCGATCGATCGATGCGGCGACCCTCGCCCGCTCGCACGAGTTGTCCCATCCGCGCGGCGCCCGCGTGGAGCCGACGCATGAACGCCGAAACCGTGCCGGCCTGCACCCGGCCGCTCCATCCGAGATCAGGCTCGCCGCCATCCTCCGGTTCCAGGAACTCGCCGAGGGCGTCGACGAGCGTGAGCAGATCGGTGACGATCCGCTCGCCGGCCTGCGCCGATATCTGTTGTCCGCGCCAGTTCCCGTCCGTCGCATCGCGAGGATCCCGGAGCACGACCGCGCCGGGCATCCCGACGACATCGACCGCGAACCGCTTCAGCTGCGACTGGACGCGTTCGCGGATGAACGGGATCTGGTTCTTCGAGTCGTTCGCATCGGTGAACAGGAACTGCAGGCAATCCTCGTCGACGAACTCGCGCGGCGTCCAGCTGAAGACGTCGACCCCTTCCTGCCGTCCACCCGTGTCGGGGATGACGACGTCGCCGGACCGACGGCGCGCGGGAGCCCAGAAGCGCACTGATGGGAACGGTCGCGGTTCGACGCCGAGCGTCGTCCACCCGGCGGCGGCCTCCTCGTTGAAGAACCGGTTGGGCTTGTCGAGCCAGAGCAGGTCCTCGCCCTTCACGTTGAAGACCAGCACGCGGAGGTTGGACGCGCCCTCACCGACCACGTCCGGATGCCCGGTGAGCATCCGCAGGAAGAACAGCGCGAACGACGTCTTCGTGGCGACGCCGCTGATCCCGCTGATCGACATGTGGCCGCCCTTGCGCCCGTCGAAGAAGTCGAGATCGACGCTGACGGGTTCGCCGTCGCGTCCGATCCCGATCGGGAGCGGGCGGCCCATCTCGTCCAGGTAGAGCGCCTTCGCGCGCTCGTCGCCGGTGGCGCGCTGCACGACCTCGCCCGGATCGGGCGCGACCCAGATCTCGGGATCGACGCGCGTCACCGCGACGCGGGCCGACCGAACCTTCGCTGCGGGCATGATGCCGAGCTCTGCGACGCGATGCGTGTCGGACTCGTAGGTCGCGCCCTCGTATACGGACTCGGCCTCCGTCACGACACCGTACGTGCCCACCTCTCCCGCCTTCGGGACCTGCGTCCGCACGACCACCAGATCGTCGAGTTGCAGATAGTCGTCGTCGTCGAGCACCACGCGGAACTCGTTGGTCGTCGAGTGCTCGGACCCGAGGACCCGTCCGACGCCGTCTCCCGTCACGAGGCCTCCCGTTGCATCACGGCCTGCCGCAAGGCGCGGTACACCAAACCCGGATCGCCCATCCGGTGACGGAGCTCTCGTTCGAGCGCGCCGATCGGCACCAGGTTCTGCGGCGCACGCGGGTCGAGGTGCGGCTCCGACGCGACGTGAGGCAGGATCGCCGCGGTGCGATCGGCGATCGTCTTCACGACGTCCTTCGGCAGGCGGCCCGACGCCTCGCAGCGCACGATGCCGGTCCACGAGTGGCCCCCTTGCAACATCGCCAAGCGCACGTACCAGGAGTAGCGGCAGACGTCGGGACGGTCGGCCGAGATCGTGAACAGGGGCGTGCGTTGCCCCGGTGCGAGCTCGGCGATCACGGCGTTCTGCTCGGTCGGTAGGTAGGTCACGCGGTGGCTCTTGATGTAGCCGACCACCGGCAGCGGCGCGAGCGGTTTGTTCAACGGCCCGTCGGCTACGACGAACGCGCCGAGGGCGAGGGCGGAGGCGAGCTCGCCCTCTGCGCGACGCATCCGCGTATGGAGCTCCGCCATCAGGTGCGAAGGGTCGTCGGAGGCCGTGGTCGTCGAGCGGTATGGCGGCTCCAGGTCGACCGCGGGTAGCTCGTCGGCGTGACCGCCGGCCAAGACCGCCCACCGCTCGACTCGGACATCGGTGACCTCGGACCAGCGATCACTTCGGTGCCAGTACGTCGCGCCGACCGCGAACGTCCCACAGATCCCCGGGATCGGCCCGTTCGCCGGGTCGTCCAGGAGCAATCGGGCGTCGACCCGACGGACACCGTCCACGAATGCAACCTGATCACAGCCGTCGTCGACGCCCTCGAGCGGTTCCCAGTCGGTCAGCTCGATCGTCGCGTCGACCGTCCCCTCGGCCGGGGCCAGCTGCTCGTCCGGATCGAAGGGTGCGCCGTACTCGGGAGCCCACCCCTCGACGAACATCCGCGCCATGGCGCCTATCGTAGCCCGGCCTTCCGACGCCCCCTGCGAAGACGCGGGTCAAGTGATCGTCAAGACGTCGGACGCGGATGCCGATCGTTGTCGCCCTCGTGCTCCTGATCGTGTCGCGTTTTCAGGCTCGCGGAGAGGTGCTCCGCCATCCGGTCGAAGAAGATCAGCGAGCCCCGCAACGCCCGCGAGTACTCGTCGGCCGGCAGGTTCCCGCCACGTTGGGTGAAGGTCATCTCCGTCCGCCCATCACCGAGATCCTTGAGAACCGCGGTAAGGATCTCTGCGAAGCCGCTGCCTTCCGGATCCTCGAAGGCGAGCGAGACACGCTCGGGCTCCACCACCTCGAGGAAGGTGCCGGAGAACGAGAGCTCCACCTCGTCGGGTCCGTAGATCATGGTCGCGCTCCAGGCGCCACCCGGCCGTGCATCCATCGACACCTTGTCCAACGGGATGGTCGAGCCGTGTTCGCCGAACCAGGTCGCGAAGCGTTCAGCTTCGGTCCACGCCTTGAAGACCAGCTCGCGCGGCGCGTCGAAGACGCGGACGATCACGATCCCCTCCGCGTCGCTCGCGGCGGAGACCACCCCCTCCGGCGGAGTCGTGTCACTCATCCTTCGCTCCTTCCTGGAATCGTTCGCAGGTGCTCGTCGAGGCGGTCGAAGCTCTGCTCCCAGAGGCGCCGGTAACCCTCCAACCAATGGGTGACCTCCCCGAGCGGCGCCGCGCGCAAACGGCACGGCCGCCACTGGGCACTCTTCCCGCGGGTGATCAACCCGGCACGCTCAAGGACCTTGAGGTGCTTCGAGACCGCCTGGAGGCTCACGGGGAACGGCTCGGCCAGCTCGTTGACCGTCGCGTCACCCTGGGCAAGCTGCGCGAGGATCGCGCGCCGCGTCGGGTCGGCGAGCGCTGAGAAGGTGTCGCTGAGCTGATCGATCGCCGTCGCCATCCTGTCCACCTTCCCACCTGTATTCAACCGACAGGTTGAATGTAATGAGCCGGATGCGGACCTGTCAACCGGGCACCTTCGCGATGCGGAGGATCTTCGCGAGCGTGGCGGGGTCGCCGTGCCAGTGCTCCGTCAGGACGCGTGCGTCGGTCCGCCTCACGACGTGACGCAACACGAGCGCGGCGATTATCGCGTCGTCGAGCGGCCCGATCACGGGGATGAACTCCGGGATCAGGTCGATCGGCGAAACGAGCCACACGATCGCGAACCAGAGCCAGAGCTTCGAACCGCGAGACACTGACGGGTCACGGAGCAGCCCTCCGAAGAGCACGATGAGGTTGGGGATCACCGTGGCCAGTTCGCGTGCTGCCGAGCGACGTCCGAGCACGACCAGAGCGAGGATCGCGGCGAGCCAGACGCCGACGCCGATGCCCAAAGCGATGAGCAACCCGCGCATGGTGCGAGCTTACGGCCGTCTTGCGAACGCCGAGGTCGACGAACGCTCAGGCCGGCTGTTCGGTCGTCGAGTAGACGGTCCAGCCCGATTCTTCATCGAAGGTCAGGATCGAGATCCTCGTGGAGCTCGGGCAGCAGTGGGCATCGCCTTGACCGAAAACCGCCTCTCGCAGGACAAGTCCGACCGGGTCGGGGGAAAGGTCGATCGTCGCGTCGCAGGTCTTCTTCTTGAACACATCGGTGTTCGCCGCGAGGTCGAGCACACGCCAGGTGCCGCATGCGCCGGATCCACCCGTGTCTTCGAACGTGAGCGCGTCGGGCGATCCGTCGCCCGTGGCGTCGCCGATCAACGTATGGATCCCCACGACGCCCGCGTCCGCCGGATCGGATAGGCCGTAGACGGGTCGCCACGGCGGCGCATCGGGGAAACGACGCCACACGATCAAGCCGCGTGCCTGCCGGAGGGGATCATCGCTGGGCGCCGCGAACGCGACCAGCGCGTATTGCGTGCCGTCGGGTGCGATCGCTGGCCAGCTGTCGGTGGGCGTCGTCCCCGCCGGAACGAGTGCCTCCGCGGGGAGATCGGCCGCGTTGACGTCTTGTGCGTACGACACAGGGGTCCCCGCCGGAAGATCGACCGGCTTGCTCGATGACGACGGCGACGACGATGGGGGGACCGATGGGCTCACCGCGGTCGGGCTCGCGGCGGGCGAACGCGAGGTCGCAGGAGAGGGCTTCGGCGTGTTTCCCCCACACGCCGCGGCCGCGAACGTCGCCATCACCAGCAGCACGAGCGCTCGTCTCCGCATGAGCGGGATGCTATCCGCGCCGACGTAGGATGCCCGGATGACGCAACCCGACCTCACGCCCAAGCGCGGTGCAGATTCCCGCGTGACGCTCACCCAGATGATGGAGGTCACCGACGCGAACGTCGCAGGCAACGTCCACGGAGGCGTGATCATGCGACTGGTGGACACGGCGGCAGCGCTCGCGGCGATCCGGCACGCCGGCGGGCTGGCGGTCACCGTCTCCCTCGACGAGATGTCGTTCCTGGAGCCGGTCCACATCGGCGACGTCTTGACCCTGCACGCCGCGGTGAACGACGTCGGCACCACATCGATGGAGTGCGGCGTTCGCGTCGAGGCCGAGAACCCGATCACCGGCGCACGCCTGCACGCCGCGAGCGCATACCTGGTCTTCGTCGCCGTCGATAGCGAAGGACATCCGCGCCCGGTTCCGCCGTTGATCGCCGAGAGCGACAACGAACTCCGTCGTCAACGTGAGGCGAAGCTCCGCCGCCAGACGCGCATGGCCCACAAGGAGGCACTCAAAGCGGCTCGCACCGCCGCGAACGCGGATTCATGACGTTCCGATGAGCATGAGTTTGCGATCGGCTCCGACCGCCGCGTTCGGAAGGACATCGAAACCGGAGGAGCGTCCCGCACCCAACTTCGGGTCTCCCTCGCAGCTCCACTCCGTAAGCCGGGCAACGGCCGCGGAGAAGGTCCGTACGCAGGACAGCCAAGGTTGATCCGTCTGCGAGACAAAGACGATGCCGCATCCGGGGTAGTCGCGCTTCGCCAGCCAGCCCTGCACGATCGCGGACTGGAACTCACCGGCCGCGATCTGATCCCTCTGCGGCTGCCTTGCTCGAGTGTTCCAGTCATCGACGCACTCCGCGGCTGACGGGGCACGGGGCTGCCCCAGCGCGACGATGACGAACACGGTGGCGGTCCACGCACTCGCAGCCAAGAGGACTCCGATCGCTATTCGGATCAGACGCGTCATTGCCGGATGAGACCGTGGGAGTCGACCATTCGTTCCGGATCGGTGCCAGACTTGTCGGAGTCCATATCAACGGAGGAGCTCAACCCCAGCGAGACCCAGGGCACCTGGGAGGATGGAGGTAACCGCCCCGAGGAAGGAATCGAAGCAACGATGACCTACGATCTGGCCAGCGCCCGCGGTTCGCTCGAGATCGCCGACGGCGCCATCGACATCTATCGACTCGACTCGCTGGGCGACATCCACACCCTCCCGAAGACCGTCAAGATCCTGCTGGAGAACCTGCTGCGACGCACGGGTTCCCGCGACGTGTCCGACGACGACGTCCGTGCGCTGGCTGCGTGGCCCGGCCCCGCCGGCGACATCGCGTTCATGCCCGCCCGCGTCCTGATGCAGGACCTCACGGGCGTCCCGGCCGTCGTAGATCTGGCCGCGATGCGCTCGGCGATGGCTCGCAACGGGGGCGACCCGTCGAAGGTCGATCCGCTTGTCCCCGCCGACCTGATCATCGACCACTCGGTGCAGGTCGACCTGTTCCGAACCGAAGGCGCCTACGCCGCCAACATCGAATGGGAGTACCGGCGCAACGCGGAGCGATACGCGTTGCTCCGCTGGGCGCAGCAGGCGTTCGACGGGTTGCGGGTCGTGCCGCCCGGCGCCGGTATCTGCCATCAGGTGAACCTCGAACACCTGGGACAGGTCGTCACGGTGCGGGATGGGATCGCGTTCCCGGACACGCTCGTCGGAACCGACTCCCACACCACCATGATCAACGGCCTCGGCATCCTAGGATGGGGCGTCGGAGGCATCGAGGCCGAGGCGGCCATGCTCGGTCAGCCGATGTTCCTGCCGCAGCCGCTCGTGACCGGCGTGCGGATGACCGGGGCGCTCCCCGCCGGGACGACCGCAACCGATCTGGTGCTCACGCTTACCGAGATGCTCCGCAGGCACGGAGTGGTCGGGCGGTTCGTCGAGTTCTTCGGCGACGGACTGTCGACGCTCTCCATCGCCGACCGCGCGACGCTTTCGAACATGTGTCCCGAGTACGGCGCGACGGCCGCGTACTTCCCGATCGACGCAGAGACGCTCCGGTACCTGACGTTCACCGGCCGCGGCGATCGCGTCGACGTCGTGGAGCGCTACTCCAAGGAGCAGGGGCTCTTCCGTCGCGACGGGGATCCCGACCCAACGCTCACGGAGGTGCTCGACCTCGACCTGTCCGCGATCGTGCCGTCCCTGGCGGGACCCAAGAGGCCGCAAGATCGCGTGGCGCTTCCGGATGTGTGGGACTCGTTCCTGGCGGCATTCCGCAACGGAGCGGAGCCTGATCCGGACGCGGTCGAGATCGGTCGCTTCATGGCCGAGGGTGGCACGACGCGACAGGAGCGGCTGCCCGGCGGAGAGGGTCCCCTCGAGGTGGGGG
>JBOGVK010000057.1:0-3381 GCA_050692375.1 Actinomycetota bacterium | reverse complement strand
GTCGCGGTGAGGGTGTCGCCGGTCGCCGGGGCGTGGTTGTCCAACGAGACGGTGGCCGAGGGCACCGTGTTCACCACGGTGACCGGCGATGAGGTGACCGCGTTGGATGTCGCCATACCGTCGGAGGCGCTGACGCGCACCCGGATCAGGTCGCCCCGGTCGCCGTGACCGGAGCCCGACAGGTTCAGGGTCGGTGTGTTCCCACCCGCGATGTCCACGCCGTTGCGCGTCCATTGGTAGGTGTAGGTCACAGCGTTGCCGTCGGCGTCGTGCGACGTGACCGTGGCGGAGAGGACGTCGTTCGTCCCCGGCGACGTCTGATCGATCGCGACCGAATCGACGACGGGTGGCGTGTTCGGCGCAGGCGCGCCCGAGAACTGCGCGAAGCGCTGCTGGCCGACGCCGCTCACGAGGGTGAACGCGCCCCCGATGTACAGCCGGTTCGTCCCCGTCGCCATCGTCACGATGGCCACGGTCGTGTTCACCGTCGGTGTCCAGTCGGCACGGAGCGCGCCGGTGCCGGGGTCGAAGGCTGCCAACCGACCACGCGGGGAGCCGGCCATGTTGTCGAAATGGCCTCCGGCGTACAGGACGCCATCCAAGTACTGCACGGCGACCACGTCACCGTCACCGGTCTTGATCCATTGCTGCGCACCCGTGGTCAGATCGAACGCGACCACTTGGTTGCCCGCGGCGCCGTTGCCGACGCCCACGAAGAGCTGGGTCGGGCTGACAGCGAGGCCCTCGCTCGCCTCGCCGGGGTGACCCGCCCACGGGAGCAGGGCCCCGCTGCTCGGATCCAGCGGCGCGAGGTAGTTGCTGGCCGATCCGTTCATGGTGGTGAACGTGCCGACGACGAAGATCCGACCGTCGGCGGACCGAACCATGTTCTGCACCGTGCCGTTCGCAGCAGGGGCCCAAGCGGCTACAGCGCCGCTCGTGGCATCGATCGCACCGAGGTAGGAGCGCGGCTGGCCCGAGATGAACTGGAACCCACCGCCCACGTACACGGTGTTCCCCGATGTGACGATGCCGCGAACGATCGCGCTGATCGACGGGTTCCATGCGCGAACCGCCCCGGAGGATGCGTCGATCGCGGCGATCCTGGTCCGCGTCAGCGTCGCCACGTGCCGGAACGTCCCACCGGCGTAGATCGTCGAACCGTCGGGAGAGGCGGCGAGCGCGTTCACGACGCCGTCCGCACCCGGGTCCCACGCCACAGGCGCTCCGGTGGTGGCGTCGATCGCGGCCAGGTACTGACGGGGCACGATCTCTCCGTTGTGCCCCAGGAGCTGCGTGAAGTCCCCGCCGAGATACACACGGTTGCCGACACGCAGGATCGCGTTCACCCGTCCGTTGACTTGGAAGGTGCTGTCCGGGAGCGAGGAAACGACAGGGATCGTTACCGTCGTGCTGGCCGAGACGAGCGTCCCGTTGATCGTTCCGTCGTTCGGTGTCAGCTCGACCGAGACCACATCGCCGTTGTCGCCGTTCCCGGCGAGGCTCAGGTCCAGGGTGTCGGTGAGCGAAGCCGTCGCCGCGGTCGTCTTCACGACCGCCCCGTTCACCTTCCACACGTAGGTCAACGTGATGGGATCACCGTCGGGGTCCGAGCGGGTTGCCGTGGCAGTGAGGGTTTGGTTGGTCGACGGCGGCGTCGGGCTGAGCGACACCGTGGCGGTCGGAGTGCTGTTCTGCACGGTGACCGCACTTGAGGTGACAGGAGCCGACGAGGAGATGCCGTCGCTCGCGGTCACCCGCACGCTGAGCTGATCGCCTCGGTCGCCGTTCCCTGCCACCGAGAGGTTGAGCGTCGAACCGGTCGCGCCCGCGATCGGGGAGCCGTTCTTCAACCATTGGTACGAGAGCGTGACCGACTGCCCATCGGGGTCGTGGCTCGTCACGGTCGCGGTCAACGTCTGGTTGGTCGTCGGAGCCGCTGGATTCACCACGACGGTGTCCACCACCGGCGGGCCGTTCACCGGCGGGCCGTGGACCGATGCCGTACCGGAGTCGGTGAACGTCGTTCCCGGGCTGGGGATGAATTGCCAGTCGTAGCTGGAGGGATGCAGCGTCAGCTTCATCACACCGAACACCAGGCAGTTCTTGACCTCCGTGTTGGGTTGGTTGCCATTGCAGGGCTGGTTGCTCTCACCGCCGGTCCCGACGATGAACTCCTTCACGCCGTAGGTCGTGTTGAGGACGCCCGTCGCGGTCTGCGGGGCGAAGCGCTCGTATCCGTGGGCGTGACCGTTCAGGACGACGTCCGCACCGTAGTCGTAGAGCGCTTGCCAGATGTCCTGCATGAACGAGTTGTTCGCGTTGTTGCTGAACAGCGGCTTGTGCCACATGGCGATCACGTTCTTGTCGGCGTTCGCGGCCAGGTCGCCTCGCAGCCATTGCTCCTGGACGGAGCCGGCCTGACACCCGCCGACCTGTGCGCATTCGCTGTTCAGGACGACGACGTGCCAGTGGTCCCCGACGTCGTAGCTGTAGTAGCCGGTCGATGGGCTGCCGGCGGCGGCACCGAAGTACGCGAAGTACCCCGCTGCGTTCGCGGTGTTGTACTCGTGGTTCCCGGAGACCGGACGGGTCCGAGCCAGGAACTGCCCCCACGAAGGGCCGTAGCAGTTCTGGAACTCGGTCAGGGTACCGTCCGGGTAGACGTTGTCGCCGAGGTTGAACACCTGACCCGGGATCTGGTTCACGAGCTCGGCCGTCGCCTCGTCCCGCGTGTTCCCGCAGTCGGCGATGTCGCCCGCGCCGACCATCACCGGGTCACCGGCCGTCGGGGTCGCGAGCACCTCGTTGGAGGCGCTCGACTGGTTGGCGGAGGTATCCACCGCTGTGACGACGTAGTAGTAGTCCGTGCCGCCGACGACCGAGTTGTCGCTGAAGGTCGCCGCCGCGACGAGTGAGCCTCCGTTCAACGGGGTCCCGCTGACGGGCACGCCCGGCGAGGTCGCACGGTAGACGTTGTAGCCGGCGAGATCGGGCTCCCCATTCGCGGTCCACGACAGGGAGACGTTCCCTCCGCCCGCGATCGCGACCAGGTTCTGTGGCGGCGCCGGCGGCGAGCTGTCCGGATTGAAGGGCGCGCCGGCGACCCAGGTGGGCGAACCGACGAGCGTCCCGTTGACGTTCGAACCGCTCGAATCTGCGGCCGAGGTACCGGTCCCCTCGTTCAGGCCCCACCGGCCGATCAGGTTCTGCGCGGCCGGGATCTCGAGGTTCATCGTCGACTGGATCTGTGACTGCGAACGCGCCACGTTCCAGATCCGCGCCTCGTCGATCTGGCCCTGGAAGAAGCCGTCGGCGGTGGTCGCCAGGCCGGAGGACTGCAGCGAGGATCCGATCACGGTCGGCGAGGTGCCCTGTGTG
>JBOGVK010000056.1:0-7312 GCA_050692375.1 Actinomycetota bacterium | reverse complement strand
ACGCCGGGGTTCTGGTTCCTGATCGCCGCGTTGTCCCAGTACTGGATCGTTCCGAGGAAGATGCCGGCGATCGTGGGGGCGTCGAGGTGGAGGCCACGCTGCACGCCGGGGAGGTGGTAGATGAGTGACACGCCACCGAGCGCCACCGGGACCTGCAACGTGGCGCCGCGTGCCGCGGCGATCTGGTCGGAGGTCATCGGGACGTCGCTGGCGCCGAAGTTCACCGTGCCGGCCTGGAACTGCGTGATCCCCGCGCTACTGCCCACCGATGCGTAGTTCACGGACACGGTCGGGTGGGTCGCGTGGTAGGTGTAGAACGCGCTCGTGAACAGGGGGTTGTCGAACGACGACCCGGCCCCGGTGAGCGTGACGTTGACCCGCTGTCCGGCGACGCCGGGGCCCGCCAGGATCATGACGAGCACGGTTGCCGCAAGTGCGACGGAACCCAGCCTGAGCGCGCGGGCGCGAACGCGTCCGCTGCCCGTCTCGAGTTTCTTCATCACGTGGTGATCCCCTTTCCGATCGCCCGGATCGTTCCGGACTCCTGCCTTCTCGGCGCAACTCTGTCGCGGTGAGGTGAACCGAAGGCGAACGCCCGGGGATGGCCAGATGTCCAGCGAGGAAAGGTTCCCCATCGGGCGAAAGGCCGGATCAGTCGTCCTCGATGTTCAACGCCAGGGTGGAGGTCGGATGCGGGAGAGGTTGAGTCGTTCTTCTGCTGGCCACCTCGTCACCGGATCGGAAGATCGGATGAACGGCTGGGATCCGACGACGTGTAGGCTCCCCGAGTGATCCGGGGGACGTCGTGACGCTGTCGGGCCTCGCGTCGGCGGTGCGAGATGGCCGGGTGACGGCTGTCTCGCTCACCCAGATGTCACTCGAACGGATCGAGCGACTGAACCCCGCACTCAACGCGGTGATCAAGATCCGAGAACAGGCACTCGGCGACGCGCGGGCGATCGATGCGCGGATCGCGGCCGGCGGGGACGTGGGGCCGCTGGCCGGACTTCCCCTCCTGGTGAAGGACATGGAAGACGTTGCGGGCATGTCCTCGACGTACGGTTCGGCCGTCTTCGCGGACGCCGCGCCGGCCGAGCACGACGGGCTGGTCCCTCGTCGGCTTCGGGCAGCGGGAGCGATCGTCGTGGGGAAGACGAACCAGCCGGAGTTCGCGTTCGCGGGATATACGAGCAACACGGTGTACGGGATGACGACGAACCCTTGGGGGACCGAGTGGTCGCCCGGCGGATCGAGCGGCGGCTCGGCAGCGGCGCTCGCGTCGGGCATGGCTGCGATCGCGACCGCGACCGATGGCGGCGGCTCCATCAGGATCCCCGCCGCGTTCTGTGGCCTGGCCGGATTGAAGCCGACGAACGGCGTGATCGGGCGCGATCCGATCCCCGAATGGATCGACCTCTCGACGTTCGGCCCGTTCGCAACGTCGATGGAGGATCTTCGGTTGCTGCTTTCGATCGAAGCCGGTCCGGTTCCGGGAGATCCGTCGGCGCTTCCGTCTCCGTTGCAGATGGAAGGACGGATGCCCCGGCGCGCGTTCGCCGTGGGTCGACTGGCTGGTCCCGAGCCTCTCCCGCCGGGCGTGCAACAGCCGTTCGACGACGCGCTCGCGTCCGTGGAGCGCGACCTTGGACTTCCCGTCGAGCGGCTCGAGCCCGGTTCGGTCTTCCGCACCCATTCGACCGGAGAGGACTGGTTCACGATCTGCGCCGTCGAGCATCTGCACCATCTCGGCCGCGACCTCGTGGCGACGAACATGGAGCGGTTCTCGCCCGACTTCCGCTGGACCATGACGCAGGCGCTCGCGATCTCGTTCGATGCGTACATGACGGCGAGACGCCGGCGTTTCGATTACGTCCTCGACCTCGATCGGCTGCTCGGCGACGACGCGGTCCTCCTGACGCCGGCGATGTGCGTCGAGGGGTTCCTGGCGGACGGAAGAGGGGCCTCAGGCGAGCCGCCCGCCGACAGCTCGGCCTACAACACCGACCCGCAGAACCTCACCGGACATCCTGCGCTCTCGGTGCCCGCGGGATTGTGCCCCAACGGGATCCCGTTCGGGCTGCAGATCACCGGTCCGCGATTCCGCGACGACCTCGTGCTGAACGTCGGCGAAGCGTGGGAGCGCGCGAACCCCTGGCCACTCGTGGCCCCGGGCTACGAACCGTTCGCGATCTGAAGCGTTCGTTAGGCCGTCAGATCCCGACGTTCGAACGCGACGAGGGCGAGACCGAGACCGACGACCGAGATGGCGACCAGCACGACGGCGTGGGTCGGGTCGAGTCCGTGACGAAGTGGGTCGTTCGCGATGTAGTAGTAGAAGGGCGAGAGCTTCTGCAGCCCGCTGATGCTCTTCACCGAGGGCGCCAAGATGTCCAGCAGGTACGTCGCGACGGCGAGCGAGGCGGCGACCGCCACGGCCAGGCCTCGCTGGCCCCGCCAACATCCGATCGCGAGCGCGATGGCGCCGAACCCGATCGAGAGCAGGACGGCCGACAGCACGGTCGCGGCCACGTTGGTCAGACCAACGCGGAGTCCGAACAGCGGCCCGAACGCGGCGATCGCGATCCACATGACCACCCCGACACCGGCGCCCGCCGCGATCATCGCCGCGAACTTCTCCCCGACGACGCGACGCCGGGCCACCGGAGTGGCCAGCAGCAGGTCAAGCGTCCCCGCCTCCTCCTCGCCGGCGAGTGCTCTTGCTCCCGCCCCGATGGCGAGGATCAGCAGGAGCAGCGGTCCCATGATGCTGAACAGCTCGCTCTGCACGTATCCCGCGGGGCTCGAGAAGTCGCCGGAGCGCCCGATGACGTTCCGCAAGGCCTCCGGAAGGGTTTGGATGTATTGGTTCAACTTCGCGGCGTTCGACTTCACGCTCGGGTAGAAGGCCGAGTACATCAGCACCAACGCGGCCATCCCGACGGCCCACCCCGTCAGCGCGCGCCGCTGGTCGCGGATGGTCTTCCTCGCGACGATCACGCAGGATCGCCTCCGTCGTCTCCGTAGAACGTGAGGAAGATGTCCTCGAGGCTGGGTTCGTGGCTCTCGACGTCCAGGACCTCGAAGCGCGCGGCCGCCTTCACGAGCAGGTCCATGGATCCGGTCACCGTGCACCGCACGACATCTCCGTGGACCTCCAGGTCGCGAACATCCGGGATCCCGGAGAAGGATTCGGCCGCAACCGGCGCCGCGAAGTGGAGCTCGACCGTTCGGACGGCCCGGGACTTGAGGGCACCGACGTCCTCGACGGTGATCAGCCGACCCTCCCGGATGATGCCGACGCGATCGCAGATCCGGTCGACCTCCGGGAGCACGTGCGACGAGAGGAACACCGTCCGGCCGGCCTCGCGTCCCTCGAACACCAGCGCGTGAAACGCCTGCTGCACGATCGGATCCAGCCCCTGCGTCGGCTCGTCCAGGATCAGCAACGGCGGTCGATGCATGAACGCCTGGATCAGTCCGAGCTTCTGCCGGTTCCCGTGGGAGAGGGACGAGATCTTCACGGAGAGGTCTGCCTGGAGCCGCTCGGCGAGGGCGTCGATGTCAGCTCGACCGGCACCCTTGCGAAGGGCGGCCAGATACTCCAGGTAGGCGCGACCGGTCATGTGCTCGTAGGCCGCGAACTCGCCCGGCAGGTAGCCGACGCGTCGGTGGACCTCGATGCTGTCGCGGTGAGGATCGAGTCCGAGCACCGTCGCGCGCCCGGTCGTCGGCCGGATGAAGTCGAGCAGCGTTCGGATCGTCGTCGTCTTCCCGGCGCCGTTGGGCCCCAAGAACCCGAACACCTCGCCGGCCTCGACCGTCATCGAGACGTCGACGATCCCGCGGCTCGAGCCGTACGACTTCGTCAACCGCTGGGTGACGATCGCCTGATCGGCGCTCACGGCGCCCGTCGCAGGTACACGAACCAATAGACGACCCCGACCAGGACCGCGCCACCGACGATGTTGCCCAGCGTGGCGGCGGCGAGGTTCGTCAGCAACCCGCCGAGGTCGAGCTTCGCGAGTTTGTCGCTCGTGAGTCCGGCCGCTTTCGCCAGTCCCGGCTCGTGCTTGATCAGCATCCCGGCGGGGATGAAGTACATGTTCGCGACGCTGTGCTCGAACCCCGCGGCGACGAAGGCGCTGATCGGGAAGACGATCGCGAGGATCTTGTCGATCACCGTCCGCCCGCCTGCGGCGAGCCACACGGCCAGGCAGACGAGCGCGTTCGCGAGGATCCCACGGACCACGACGACGCCGAACGGCAGGCCCGCCTTCGTGGCGGCGGTCGCGAGCACGGTCGCTCCGATCGCGCCGTCGGACTGCTTCCACCACTCGGCGACCCACACCATGCCGGCGATGCTGAGCGCGCCGACCAGGTTCCCGACGTAGACGATCCCCCAGTTGCGAAGCAGCCGCCCGATCGTGATGTGACGGCTCACCAGGCTCATCACGATCAGGTTGTTCCCGGTGAAGAGCTCGGCCCCGGCGACGACCACCAGGATCAGTCCGAGCGAGAAGCCGAGACCTGCCAGCCACTTCGTCGGTCCGTAGCCCAGGGAGGAGCCAGTCGCGATCGTGGTCGAGAGCACCGCTCCCAGTCCGATGAACGCCCCTGCCAGTACCCCCAGGACGAACGTGGTGACGATCGGCGCGTTCGCCTTCGCGATACCTCGGGTCTCGACGAGTTGCGCGATCTCCTGAGGGGCGAACGCGTCCATGCCCGTCATCGGGTGCGGCGCCTCTCGAGAGCTCATACCCACATGTAACTCCACGCCGCGCGGGGTCGCCACCCGGCGAACGACCCCTTGACGACGGGTCTACGTGCCGAGCCTAGGGGCCGAGGTTGTAGCCCATACGCCGTGGCAGGTGCGCGACGAAGTCGACCATCGGACTCGGCTCCTCGCCGCGATCCTCGAGCTCGTCCTTCCGCCAGATCGCGTGGTTGGCGACGAACACCCCTGGGGTGCGGACGGGCTCGGGTGGAAACCTCATCGGGTGCTGCGTGACGAGCGGTAGCGAGAACAGCTCGCTCGGGCGCTCCAACGCCATCGCGGCCAGGATCTGGCCACCCAGGTGCGACGGTCCAACGCCGTTGCCGGTGTAGCCGTGCCCGTAGTGCACCTTGCCGCACTCGAGCGATCCGAAGAACGGCAGGTGATGACCGGCGACATCGATCGGACCTCCCCACGCGGCCTCGATCGGCACGTCCGCGAACGACGGGAACATCCGGTAGAGATCGTCGGCCGCGATGCCGACGGCGCGGGCGTCCCACGAGAAGCGCGGCCCGATCGTTCGGGCGAGACCCGGCTGCATCCCGCCGACGCCGAACGCGATCCGTCCGTCGGGCGTCGTCCGCACGTAGTGCAGCGCGGCTCGGTGGTCCCACAGTCCCATGCCGTTCGTCCACCGGAGGGCCTCGAGCTTGTCGGGTGCGGGCGCGGTGAGCGCGATGTAGCTGCCGCGCACCGTGAGCAGGCGCCGGAACCGCTTCCAGTGGGCGGCCCAGGCGTTCAGTGCGACGACGGCCGTCCCGGCGCGGACCGTGCCGTTGGGCGTCTCGGCGACCGACGATGATCCTGCCCCGAAGCGTGTGACCGGCGTCTGTTCGAAGATCCGCACGCCGCGTTCGAGCGATGCGCGACGGATACCTCGAGCCAGGCGCGCCGGCTGCACCGTCGCCCCCATCGGCGTGACGATGCCGCCGTGCAGACGCGGCGTGTCGATCAGCTGGCGGATCGCGTCGCGATCGACCACGCGGAAGAGATCGTGCAAGCCCAAGCGCTCGGCCGCCATGACGTTGTCTGCCCAGTACCCGATCTGCGCCTCCGAGCTGGCGGCGCCGAGGTCGCCATCCGGACGGAACCAAGCGTCGATCCCCTGTTCGTCGCAGAAGCGGCCGATCGCGTGCACGCTCTCTTCCCCGGCACGGCAGAGTGCGAGGGCTTGCGCGTCGCCGAAACGGCGTGCGAGCTCGCCGAGTCCGCTCCACCAACTGTTCACGAAGCCGCCGTTGCGACCGCTCGGGCCGCCCCCACAGATGTCCTGCTCCAATATCACGACGTCGAGATCGGGTTCGGCCTCCTTCAGGAACCAAGCCGTCCACATCCCCGTGTATCCCCCGCCCAGGATGACGACATCCGCGGTCGTGTCACCGACGAGTGGAGGAGCCGGATCGCCGGGATCGGCGGCGAGCGCGTCCCGCAACCACCAGCTTCGGCCGGCGTCCGATGGGATCTCGGGCGCGTTCATCGTCGGAGGATAGCGGAGCCCTTCAGGATCCGGTCGCACCTCCTGTATCGGTTGGTACGGTGTGTCCCTCCACCCCCACCCCAGGAGGTTCGGCCCGGATGGCAGACGACCGCCCCCGCAGCTGGGAGGTTACCGAAGGACCTCAGCGTGCTCCGGCCCGCGCGATGCTCCGCGCCGTGGGGTTCTCCGAGGAGGACTTCGGCAAGTCGCAGATCGCGGTGGCATCGTCGTGGAACGAGGTCACACCCTGCAACTATCACCTGGACAAGCTCGCCGCGCTCGCGAAGGAAGGCGTGCGGCAGGGTGGAGCCGTTCCCATCGAGTTCACGACGATCGCGGTCTCGGACGGGATCGCGATGGGTCACGAGGGGATGAAGGCGTCGTTGATCAGCCGCGAGGTCATCGCCGACTCGGTGGAGCTCGTCATGCACGCGGAGCGGTTCGACGGGCTGGTCGGCATCGCGGGCTGCGACAAGTCCGAGCCGGCGATGCTGATGGCGATGGCCCGGCTGAACCTGGCGTCGGTCTACCTGTACGGAGGCACGATCCTTCCCGGCACGTACCGGGATCGCGACGTCACGATCCAGGACGTGTTCGAGGCGGTCGGTGCGCACAATCAGGGAACGATCACGGACGACGAATTGCTCCAGATCGAGCGTGCCGCCTGCCCGACGACCGGGTCATGCGCGGGCATGTACACCGCGAACACGATGGCGGCCGCCGCCGAAGCGCTCGGCATGTCCCTCCCCGGCGCGGCCTCGCCGCCGGCGGTCGACTACCGGCGCGAGGTCTTCGCTCGAGAGTCGGGGCGCCGTGCGGCCGGCCTGCTGGCTGAAGACGGCCCGCGTCCGCGCGACATCATGACGAAAGAGGCGTTCGAGAACGCGATCGCCGTCGTGATGGCGCTCGCCGGCTCCACGAACGCCGTGCTCCACCTGCTGGCGATCGCCCTTGAGGCGCAGGTGCCGCTCGAGCTCGACGACTTCGATCGCATCTCGCGTGGAGTGCCGCATCTGGTCGACGTTCGCCCCGCCGGGAGGTTCGTGATGTCGGACCTGGAT
>JBOGVK010000055.1:0-3262 GCA_050692375.1 Actinomycetota bacterium | reverse complement strand
GCTACGGGGTCTTCCCCTCTTCAGCCACGAGCCGGTAGACGAGTGCTCGCCGTTCGGCGTCCGTCAGCCGCGGCGCGGTCGAAGCGGTCGGTCGGTCGAGTCCCGCCAGAGCCTTGTAGACCTCCGCGCGCCTCGCGGCGTCGGCCGAGTTCCCTCCGACGAGCGTGATCGATGGGTCCATCGCCCCAAGGGCCCGGTAGACATCCGCGCGCCTCACGGCGTCGGACGAGTCGGTTCCGACGAACGAGATCGACGAGGCCGGCTGAACGGCAGCCCTCGTCTTCGACGTTCCCGCCGTCTCGCGACCGATCACGGCTCCGATCGTCAACGCCGCGGCCACCGCCAGGATCGCGGTTGTCCGGCGGAGAGTGGGCGAGCCGGCTGCGGTCTGCGGCATCTGCATCTCGCGCGTTGCCATCGTCCCCACCATCCCTTCCCTCTTGCTGGTCGTGGGGGCGACGCTATCCCCGCCGGGAGCGAGGGTCGGTGTCACCGGCCACCGGGCGGCGGTGCTTCTCATCACCGATCGCCGGGAGACCGACCGCAACGGAAACGCCACAAGTCGAACCAGGGTTGCGCGACTGTCCGGACAGTACGATTCGCCTATGCCCCCGTACAAAGAGCAAGGCGTCGTCCTGCGTTCGATCAAGCTCGGCGAGGCCGACAAGATCGTGACCGTCATGACCCAGGGATCCGGCAAGGTCCGAGCGGTGGCGAAGGGTATCCGCAAGACGACCAGCCGGTTCGGGGCGCGCCTGGAACCGTTCACCCACGTGTCGTTGATGCTCTACCGCGGTCGTGGGCAGCTGGACACGATCACGCAGGCCGAGATCATCGCGCCGCACTCGGCGATCAGCGAGGATCTCGCGCTGTTCGCCGCCGGAGAGACCATGCTCGAGGCGGTCGACAAGGTCGCCCAGGAGCACGAGAAGAACGTGCGATTGGTGCTCCTGCTGCTGGGCGGGATGCGCGCGCTCGACGCGAGGCCCCGCGACCCGGGCGCGGTCGCCGAGTCGTTCATGTTGAAGCTGCTCTCGCTCTCGGGATACCACCCGAGCCTGACGGCGTGTGCGGTGTGCGGAGCGAAGGACCCGCAGCTGTTCTCGGCCGCGATGGGCGGCGCGGTCTGTCCGAGCTGCGCGGAGGGTGGCGTGGCGCACGTCTCGGCGGGAGCGTTGGGCTATCTGCAGGAGCTCGCGGTCGTGGACCTGAACGATGCCGGCGATGTCATCGAGGCCGATCAGCGGATCCGCAAGGAGTCGCGCGGCCTGTTGTACGGGTTCGCCGAGTACTACCTGGAGCGCCGGATGAAGTCCCTCCCGATGCTCGCGAGGACCGCGCCGTGAGCAGCTTCCTGCCGGATATCGATCCCGATCGCGTCCCCGCGCACGTCGCGATCGTCATGGACGGCAACGGGCGTTGGGCGACCCAGCGCGGCCTGCAGCGGACCGAGGGGCACGCGGCGGGTGAGGAGGCGCTCGCGGACACCGTCGAGGGCGGTGTCGCGGTCGGCCTGAAATGGCTCACGGTCTACGCGTTCTCCACCGAGAACTGGCGCCGTCCGGCCGGCGAGGTCCTCTACCTGATGAACTTCAACCGAACGCTGCTGCGCCGCCGTCGCGACCGGTTCCACGAGTTGAACGTCCGGATCCGGTTCACGGGGCGTCGCGACTGGCGGGTCCCACGATCGGTGCTCCGCGAGATCGAGGCCGCCGAGGTGATGACGCGCGACAACACCGGCATGACGCTCACGGTCGCCTTCAACTACGGCGGTCGCGTCGAGATCGTCGATGCCGTGAAGCAGATCGTGCGTGATCACGACGCCGGCAGGCTCCGCACCGAGAAGATCTCGATGGACTCCATCCACGATCGGCTCTACTTCCCGGACATGCCCGATCCCGATCTATTGATCCGCACGAGCGGCGAGCAGCGGATCTCGAACTTCCTGCTCTGGGAGGCGGCCTACGCGGAGCTCTGGTTCACACCGGTGCTCTGGCCCGACTTCGACCGGGAGTGCCTCTACGAGGCGGTCCGCGACTTCCAGAAGCGCAGCCGCCGGTTCGGCAACGTCGAGGATGACTAGTCTGTCTCAGACTAGGTAGCTGCCGGAGGGATCACGCGACCCGTTCGCGTTTCCAGACCCAGCTGAGCATATATGCACCGCCGGGCACCGCGACGCAGAGGTACATGATGAGGAACCCCATCCCGGGGATGTCCATCCCGCCCACCGCGAACACCAGCCCGCGCAGCAGGGGATAGCCGACCGCGAGGAGGATGAACACCCCGAGCGTGAGCAGCAGGCGACCGATCGGACCGAAGCTCGTCGTTCCACCGCGCCACCGCGAGAACTCGTGCGTCATCTTGAGCGGGGGCGGTCCGATGTTGGAGCGCACCCACAGAGGGCGTTCGCCGGGAGCGGGCGCCTGCGCGGGTGCCGGGACGGGGGCAGGTTTCAACGCCCCGTAGCACTGGTTGCACCACTCGAGCTCGTCCACGACGTGGGCGCCGCAGCTCGGACATGTCTGCATGGCGTCTCCCTTCCATGCAGGTATCGGACCCGACGGCCGCCCGCTTGATGCTGTGGAGCTTGTGTGATCAGCCCTTGTGACCTGCTGTCTTGGGACGCCGCCCCGGTAGCATGGGCTTCACGCCAGCGGTCGCGGCCAGCGGCCGGGAGAGGAGTCACCGCACATGACCGACCTCATGGAGGCCGTCACTTCCCTCGCGAAACGCCGAGGGATCGCGTTCCAGTCGTCCGAGATCTACGGTGGGCTGCGCTCGTCATGGGACTACGGCCCACTCGGGGTCGAGCTCCGCCGGAACGTCCGCAACGCGTGGTGGCGTTCGATGGTTCAGCTCCGTGACGAGATCGTCGGTCTGGAGGCCGCGATCATCATGTCGCCGAAGGTGTGGCAAGCCAGCGGCCACGTCGAGGGGTTCCACGACCCCCTGATCGAGTGCGAGAGCTGTCACCGGCGGTTCCGGGCCGACCACCTCGACGATCCACCGGTCTGCCCCAACTGCAGCGGCACGGTGTTCGGCGAACCGAAGCGATTCAACCTGATGTTCAAGACCCACATGGGATCGGTGGAGGACGGCGCCGGGGTGACCTACCTGCGACCCGAGACGGCGCAAGGGATGTTCGTCGACTTCCCGCAGGTGCAGACCGTCGCACGCAAGAAGCTGCCGTTCGGGATCGCGCAGATCGGCAAGTCCTTCCGCAACGAGATCACGCCGGGGAACTTCATCTTCCGCACGCGCG
>JBOGVK010000054.1:0-10533 GCA_050692375.1 Actinomycetota bacterium | reverse complement strand
CGCGAAGACGCTCGAACAGGTGGAGGTGGGTCGCGACCGGCTCCGTGCGCCGTCCACCGCCGCCGAACAAGAGTTCGGCGGCGACCCCGAGGGGCAGCTCTTCGATGCAGAGGAGGGCGCGTGAGCTTCGAGCCGATCGATCTCCGCGACCTGGTGGGTCATCCCGGCACGTCGCGTACGGTCCACGTCCGGGGCACGCTCGAGGACCTGGGCACGGAGGTCGCCACCCTCAAGACCGACGAGCCCATCCAGGGAGACCTGCTGTGGGAGTCGGTGGTGGAGGGCATCCTCGCGACCGGTCGCTTGAGGGGCACGTTCGCGCTGCGCTGCGCTCGCTGTCTGAAGGAATTCGAGCAGGAGGCCCAGGTCGACATCCACGAGTTGTTCTCGTCCAACCCGGCGAGTGACGATGAGGACGTCTACCCGCTCGACCCGCTGGGATGGCTCGATCCCGAACAGATGGTTCGCGATGCGTTCGGCGTGGAGCTGCCGTTCTCACCGCTTCACAGCCCTGATTGTCAGGGTCTGTGCAGCGTCTGCGGCGGCGACCGCAACCTGGGGGAATGCCCGGGCGATCACCCGGAGGTCGACCCGCGCTGGGCCGACCTCGAGTTCGTGCTCCACGACCTGGAAGACCGAGCTTGAACCGAAGATCGAAGCCGGAAGACGAAAAGGAGACCGATGGCCGTCCCGAAGAAGAAACAGAGCAAGGCCCGCAGTGCGAAACGGGCAGCGAACTGGAAGGCCGAGGCCCCGCCCTACGCGGAGTGCCCGCAGTGTCATCAGCCCAAGCTCCCGCATCGGGTGTGCGGCAACTGTGGCTACTACGCCGGCCGGCAGGCCGTCGAGGTCGAGTAACGACGTGAGCTCCGACCCCGTCGAGGCGTCGCTCGAGTCGTTGGACCGGGCCCTCGGCGTGCCGTTCCACGACCCCGCGCTCCGCGAGGCCGCGCTCACGCACCGTTCGTACGCGTTCGAGCACGCCACCGAGGTGACGAACGAGCGCTTGGAGTTCCTGGGCGATTCCGTACTGGGGCTCGTGGTCACCGACATGGCCTACGCGTCGTTCCCCGAGCTGCCGGAGGGAGCGCTCGCGAAGCTCCGCGCAGCGATCGTGAACATGGTGGCGCTCGCCGATGTCGCTCGTTCACTTGGATTGGGCGACATCGTGCTGCTGGGCAAGGGCGAGGAGCTCTCCGGCGGGCGAGACAAAGCGAGCATCCTGGCCGACGCACTCGAGGCCGTCTTCGGCGCTGTCTACCTCGACCGTGGCCTGGAGGTCTCACGCGAGCTGATCGAGAGACTCTTCCGACCGCGGATGGAGGCCTACGTCCGCGGCGAGGGCGAACGCGACTACAAGACCATCCTGCAGGAGCTCGCGTCGCAGGAGATGCGCGCGATGCCCGAGTACCGGTTGGCCGAACGCGGCCCCGACCACGAGAAGGAGTTCACGGCGCTGGTCTTCCTGGCCGGGGAGGCGCTCGGCAGTGGAACGGGGCGCTCCAAGAAGGAAGCCGAACAGCAGGCGGCACGGGAGGCGTACGCGCGCATCTCCGAACGCCTCGCTCGAGCGGGTTCGTAAGGGGGACGGTAGTGGAGCTACCCGAGGTCGAGGTGATGCGCCGTGACCTGGAGAAAGACGTGGTCGGCCGCCGGATCAAAGAGGCCGAGGTCAAGCCCTCGAAGAACGCGATGCGTATCATCCGTCGCCACCCGAAGCGCAAGGACTTCACCTCGCGACTCGTGGGTCGCAAGATCACGAAGGTCGAACGCCGCGGGAAGTATCTGGTCATGCCGCTCGACTCGGGGGACGTGCTCGTGACCCATTTCGGCATGAGCGGGCAGTTCCAACGGGGAACCGGTCGCGTGGCCATGCCGCCGCACACCCACGTGGTCCTGACCTTCCAGCAGGGGGGTGATCTCCGCTACATCGACCCCAGGACCTTCGGAGAGATGTTCGTTTCGACGGCCGACGAGGTCGGAAAGATCAAGGAGCTTCAGCACCTGGCGATCGATCCGCTCGATCAGGTGTTCACGTGGCCGACGTTCCAGTACCTATTGGCCGAGCGGGCGTCGAAGATGAAGCAACTGATGATGGATCAGAAATTCATCGCAGGGCTCGGCAACATCTACTCCGACGAGGTGCTGTTCGCAGCGGGCATCCGGTTCGACCGCATGTCCGACACGTTGTCCTCGCAGGAGGTTCGCCGGCTGTACCGATCGATCCAGGAGATCCTGCAAGAGGCTATCAAGGCGCGGGGGACGACCCTGGACGACGAAGCCTACGTCGACCTGTTCGGCAAGCCCGGTGAGTACACGAGCGAACTGAAGGTCTACGGCCGGGACGGCCTTCCGTGCAGGAGATGTCGAACGGCGATCCAGAGCGTGAAGATCTCAGGCCGCAGCGCGTACTTCTGCCCGCAGTGCCAGTCCTGAACGGTGATCCCTGGGGAGCATCTAGTCTGATGCAGACTAGATGATCTCGGCGCCAGCGTCGCGCATGCGACTGATCGCGTTCGCCCCCCCGCCTTCGACGAGCTCGACCGCGCGGATCCCCGCGGAAACGACCTGTACCGGGAACCGAAGCACGCGCGCGTCGCAAACCGTTTCGGCCACGCAGAAGTCCGTGGCGAGGCCGACCACCACGATCCGCGTGATCTCGCGGTCCTTCAGGATCCGTTCCAAGGCCGTCGACCACGTGTGCCCGCTCGTCGGGTCCCGCACGCTGAACGCGGAGTAGCCGTCGCCCCGTTCATGACCCTTGCGAACGATCTCGCCGTCGGCCACGACGAGGTCAGGATGAAACTCCGCACCCCACGTGTTCTCGACGCAGTGAACCGGCCAGATGCCGCCGTCCTTCTGGAAATGCGGGGTATCCGGCGGGTGCCAATCCTGCGTGTAGACGACGAGCGCGCCGGCCACCACCGCCTGCGCGATCTCCGCGTTCACGACTGGCACGACCTGTTCGCCCTCGTTCACGTACAGGCTTCCCGACGGATCGGCGAAGTCGTTCTGGACGTCGACGACCAGCAGCGCCGTCCGCTCGTCGTACGTCGTCACCGCGCCAGCCTATCGTTCCGCGGCGGGCGGGTTCCCGGCGTTAGCGGAGGAAACTCCGCACGCTTCCGGGGTTCGGCGGAGAGCCACTGTTAGCATCGCGAAGCATGTTCTTGCGTCAGATCCAGATCCGCGGCTTCAAGTCGTTCGCGGACAAGACCGTCCTGGAGTTCATCCCGGGCGTCAGTGTGATCGTCGGTCCCAATGGGTCGGGCAAATCCAACCTGGTGGACGCGATCAGCTGGGCGCTCGGCGAGCAGGGCGCACGGGCCCTGCGCGGCGGGCACATGGCCGACGTCATCTTCGCCGGCACGCCCTCGCGTCCCGCGCTGGGCATGGCCGAGGTGAAGCTCGTGATCGACAACTCGGCCGGCAAGATCCCCGTGCCGATGTCCGAGATCGAGGTCAGCCGCACGATCTTCCGGAGCGGCGAGAGCGAGTATCGGATCAATGGTCAGGTCGTCCGGTTGCTCGACGTGCAGGAGCTGCTCGCGGAGACCGGCATCGGGCGGGCGTTGCACACCGTGGTCGGGCAGGGTCAGCTGGAGGAGGTCCTGCTCGCCAGACCCGAGGAGCGCAGGAAATATATCGAGGAAGCCGCGGGTATCGCCAAGCACCGCAGGCGGAAGGAACGCGCGGAGCGCAAGCTGTCGGGGCTCGACCAGGACCTCCTACGACTGCAGGATGTGCTGGCGGAGCTCCGGCGCCAACTGAAGCCGCTCCAGCAGCAGGCCGAGATGGCGAAGAAGCACGAGACGCTGTCGGAGCAGGCGGAGGAGCTCTCGCGCAAGCTCGCTGCGGCACGGCTTCGGGCGCTCGTGCGCGAGCGGTCGCGGCGCAAGGGCGGTTGGGATCAGGGTCTGGAGGCCCGTAAGACCGCCCGGGAGCGACTGGATGGTCTCGACGACGAGGTGCTCAAGGCGGCGGACGAGCGCGCGACCGCCGCGCGCGAGTTGGACGAGGCCGAACGAGCGTTCCGGGCGGCCCAGATCGATCGGACCGACGCCGACCAGTCGTTCCGCGTCGCCGTCGAGCGCGAATCGATGGCGAGGGAGGATCTGGCCGCCGAAGCCTCGCGGACCGCCCGTTTGGATAGCGTCGACCGGGAGCTGGGGCGAGCCGAACGAGAGATCGCACGGGTGCTGACCGAGCTCGAGGCGAGCGAACTCGAGCTCGATCGCGCGGAGCGTGCGTTCCGGGCCGACGAGGAGCGCCGCCGTGAGGTGGAAGACATCCGCCGGCGCATGGGGGAGGAGGCGGCAGGCCGGCGCGCCGAGATGGAGGCGCTCCGTCGAAGCCTCTCATCCTCCGAGCGCGAACGAGAGCGCTTGGACGAACATCTTCGAGACGTCGCGACCCGGATCGACGTATTGGAGCTCGAGCGGGGCGCCTTGGAGGCCGACATCGAGCGCGTCGATGGCCAGACGTCGCCGCTCGCCGATCGCCGGACGCAGCTCGAAGGGGAGCGGCGCACCTTGATCGAGAAGATCGAGGAGCTCGATGACATCGAACGCCGGCACCAGGCCAGGATCGACCTGCTCGACGCTCGGCGCCGCGATATCGAGGAGACGGCCGGCTCGCGGTTCCTCTCGACCCACAAGGGCCGGGGGATCGGCCTGCTCCGCGACCTCGTGCGCATCGAGGCTGGCCTGGAACGCGCGCTCGTCGCCGCGCTGGGTCCGCTCGCCGACGCGGTCGTGTACGACGATGGCGATCGGGCGATCGCCGACGCACCCGACGGGGACGGGGCGATCTTCGCGATCGCGAAAGGAGGGCCTGTCGCGATCGGCCTGCGCGGCGAACGGGCGCTCCTGTCCGTCGTCGAGGCCGAGCCCGCCGCGCGAGGGATCGCCAGCACGATCCTGCGGGATGTCTATCTCGTCTCTAGCGTGGAGGAAGCCGTTGAGAGGCAGGCTGCGCACCCCTCGGCCTCGTTCGTGACGCCCGAGGGCGTGCTGATCGGCCCTGCGGTGATCCACACCGCGAAGGAGGCCGACGCGCGGGCGCGCGAGATCCGCGCCGAGCTCAAGATCTTGGATCACGATCTGGCCGCGACCCGCCACGCGTTGAAGCCGAAGCGCGTGCGCCTGGAGGAGATCGCGGTGGAGTCGGCGTTCCTGCAGGAGCAGGTGGATGCAGCGGATGCGGACATCACGTCGGCCGCCGAGCGCCTCTCGACCCTCGGCGCGGAGCTCGCCGGCCTGCGGAAGGAAGAGGAGCTGTTGCGCCTGCGCGAGGTCTCGCTCGCCGACGGGATGGCGGTCTGGAGCGAACGACTGGCCGAGGCCGAGCCGATGCCCGACGAGATCCCGGAGCTCCCGTCGACGCCGCAGCCGCCCGTGTCGGCGCGTGTCGCGGTGGAGACGCTCCGCCGGGACCGGTCGGCGCTCGATGCTCGACTGGCCGAGCTGCGGGCCGAACGGGACGTGCTCGCCGCCCACGATCCCGTCCAGCTGCGCGAGGCGCTCGCGGCGGCCGAGGCCGCTCGAACCCGGGCGGAGGAGGCGATGTTGAAGGCGGACCAGGCGGCCCTCGACGCGTCGACCGCCCGCGACGGTGTTGCGGAAGCCGAGCGCGCGGCCGCCGAGCGAGAAGCCGAGGTCAACCGTTCGTGGCGGGACGCATCCACGGAGCTCGACCGGCTCCGTGAGACGTACGAAGAAGAGGATCGGCTGCGCGGTGACATCGAGCGGCGGATCGCCGAGGCGGAGCGCCTGCTGCGAGAGGGTCACGGCCGCGAGCCGGAAGATGCCCTGACGGAGCTCACCGAGGACGACTCGGTCGAGTCCCTCGAGAAGAGATCGGAGCTGGTCCAACGCCGGTTGGCGTTGCTCGGTCGGGTGAACCTGCTCGCGACCGGTGAGTTCGAAGCACTGCAGGAGCGTCACGACTTCATGACCCGTGAGCTGGACGACATCCGGAAGGCTCGGCGCGACCTGCTCGAGGTGATCGTGAAGGTCGATCACGAGATCTCCGAGACGTTCGATACCGCCTATCGCGATGTAGCGCGCGAGTTCGAGCGGTTGATCGAGGACCTCTTCCCGGGCGGCTCCGGCCGGCTCATCCTCACCGACCCGGCTCAACCCCTGACGAGCGGGATCGAGATCGAAGCGAGCCCCGGGCGGAAGCGCGTTAAGCGGATCTCGCTCCTGTCCGGAGGCGAGCGTTCGCTCACCGCGATGGCGTTCCTCTTCGCGATCTTCACGGCGAGGCCGAGCCCCTTCTACCTGATGGACGAGGTGGAGCCGGCGCTCGACGACGTGAACCTGCACCGGTTCCTCCGTCTGGTCGACGGGTTCGCGAAGGAATCGCAGGTCATGATCGTGACCCATCAGAAGCGGACCATGGAGATCGCCGGGATGATGTACGGCGTCTCCCTCTCGAAGGACGGCACCACGAAAGTGGTGTGCCAGCAGATGGAAGAGCCCCGCAAGGCGCACGAAGAGGAGGCGCGCCGGGAGGCCGAACGAGAGCGCGGCGGATCGGCGTTCTCGGCCCAGTCCTCGGCGGACGAGCCCGACGCGCTCGAGGTGCCGGAAAGCGAACCGGTCCACTAGCCTGGGCCGGTGACGTCCCCGCTGCTGTTCGTCCTCCTGGCCTTCCTCTGCATCGTCGCCGGGTTCGTCGTGATCCGTCGGCGCAGAACGGTTCTTCGCCTGGATGAGGCACCGGATATCGGCGAGCCGGATGTCGCGACCATTCCACCCTTCACACGCGGCCCCGGGGCCGGTCTCGGCTCGCGTGTGCGTGCGCTCTTCGGGGGCGGCGCGTCCGAGGAGACCTGGCAGCAGCTCGAGGATCTCCTGATCAAAGCGGATGTGGGTCCTCGGGGAGCCGGGGACCTGGTGGGACGCGTCCGCGGGCGGTTCGTGAACGGAGCCGATCCCGAAAGGGTGCTTCAGGAGGAGATCCTCGCCGTCCTCGGTGAGGACCGGGATCTGCATCTCGCGGAAGGCAAGTTGGCGGTGCTCCTCATCGTCGGCGTGAACGGATCAGGAAAGACCACCACCGTCGGGAAGCTCGCGAAACGCCTGGCCGGGCAGGGACGCGTTGTAAGCCTGGCGGCGAGCGACACGTTCCGGGCGGCCGCCGGAGAGCAGCTCGAAGTGTGGGCGCAGCGGGCGGGCGCGCACATCGTTTCGCAGCAACGGGGAGCGGATCCCGGAGCGGTCGCGTTCGACGCGGTGAAGTCCGCAACGGCCCGCGGCTCGGATGTGCTGATCGTCGACACCGCGGGGCGTCTCCACACGAAGGCGCCGCTGATGGACGAGCTTGCCAAGGTCAAGCGCGTGATCGAGAAGGCCGGGGCCGAGGTCGACGAGACCTTGCTCGTCCTCGATGCGACCACCGGGCAGAACGGGATCGCGCAGGCGCGCGCGTTCACCGAGTCGGTCGAGCTCACGGGCGTGGTCCTCACGAAGATGGATGGGTCGGCCCGGGGCGGGGTGGTCCTGGCGGTCCGCGAGGAGCTCGGCGTGCCGGTCCGGTTCGTCGGCGTCGGGGAGGGCGCCGAGGACCTCCGCCCGTTCCGCGCTGCTGTATTCGCCGACGGTCTGCTCAGGAACGAAGGATGACGAGCATCCTGATCGTCGAGGATCACCCGACGATGCGGGACGCGATGCGCTTGGTGCTCGAAGAGGACGGGTATGAAGTCGAGGAGGTAACGGACGGCGAGGCCGGGATCGCGGCGGTGCGTGAGCGACCGCCCGACATCGTGCTGCTCGATCTGAATATCCCCGTCGTCTCCGGTGCGGTGGTCCTCGAGACCCTGAAGGCCGACCCCATGACGGCGGGGGTCCTGGTGGTGATCGTCACCGCAACGGGGGAAGAGGGTCGGCAACGCGCCCTGGCGCAGGGCGCCGACGGCTACATCACGAAGCCGTTCAGCCCGCTCGCCCTGCTCCGGACAGTGGAGCGGGTACTTCGAGGTTCCGGGCCGACGGGATCGTGACCGTGAACGTGGCGCCATCGCCGGACTCCGACTCGACGCCGATCCAACCACCCATCGCCTCGACGAGCTGTCGCGCGATGTAGAGACCGAGGCCGGCGCCCTCCGAGTGCGCGGCCGAGGACTCCGTCTGATGGAAGCGGTCGAAGATCAGGTCTCGTTCCTCGAGGGAAACCCCAGGCCCTCGGTCGCGAACGGCGAACGTCACCGTTCCGGTGGAGCGAGAGTCCGCACGCAATTGGACCGACTCATCTGCCGGGGAGAACTTGATCGCGTTCATGAGGAGGTTCGTGAGGACCTGGATCAGCCGCTGCGCGTCGACGACCAGTTCCGCCGGGGTGCTCGCATCGGTCACGACTTCGACGCGAGAGCCAACCACCCCGAGAGCCTGGCACGCCTGCGTGAGGAGCTCGGCCGTCTCGACGGGCTGCGGCATGAACGTCAGCTTGCCCGCCTCGATCCGAGAGATCAGCAGGAGATCCTCCACCAGCCTGATCAGCCGGTCGGTCTGGAGGTGGATGATGGACAGGTACTCCTGCACCTCCTCGGTCGAGAGCTCGTCGTGACGTCGCCGGAGCGAGTCGACGAAGCCGCGAACGGCGGTGAGGGGGGTTCGGAGCTCATGGCTGGTGATGGCCACGAAGTCGGACTTCAGCTCGTCCAGCTCGCGCAGCCGCACGAGCATCTCCTCCTGGCGGGCGCGAAGACGGGCCGCCTGTACGACGAGCGCGACCTGGTCGGCGAGGCGCCCGAGCTGCAAGAGACGCTCGCGATCGATCGAGCCCGGCTCGACCCCTCGCTCGTGGAGGATCCCGATGACGATGTCGCCGGCGCGAAGTGGTACCACCGCCTCGGCGGGATCTTGTTGGAGGTTCGGCCGCGCCAGGTCCGCTCCCGATCCGAACGGCTCGCTCCCCGCAACGAAGCGGGTCCCGCGCCGGTACCCGGGGTCGCCGTAGACGCCGGCCGACACGAGGACCTCGCTCCCCCCCTCGCCGGGCTCGAGCAACAGCACCCCGAGCGCGGCGCACTCCATCTCGCGTCCTACCGCCTCGGCGATCTCCTGTATCCCCTGGGCCGGGTCTTCGGAAGCCACGCCTGCGAGGATCGCGGTATGGAAGGCGTGGAGGTCGCGCCTCGCCTCGGCCTCCCGCCGAGCGGCGTCTTCCGCGCGCTGCGCCGCCTCCTCGGCAGCGACGGTCCGCTCGGTCGCTCGGTCGGACTCCCGACGGAGCGAGTTGGCGAACATGCCGGCCACCGATGCGATGACGGCCGCCATGCCGACGCGGAACGCGACCGCTGGGCCGACGAAGTGATAACTGGGGAACTCTTCGGACAGGTACATCTCCCGCGCGATCTCGGAGACCAGCAAGATCGGCAGCGGCGCGAACGCGCCCAGGATGCCGTAGCGCATGGCTCCTTCGATGGGCAGGAGATACGTCATCACCCAGGCCGGGTCGGATGGCTTGTGGGCCGCGACCCAAACCCACTCGAGGATCACGACCGTGTCCAGCAAGAACGCCACCGCGCCGACCCATCGAACGTCCGAGAGCTTGCGGGCCTGCTGGATGAACTGCGTGAAGAAGAGATTGCTGAGCAACATGCCCGTCGTGAGGATGAGGCCGAGCGTGAAGGCGAACGAGGGGGCGTTCGGATCGACCCGTTCGACGAACGTCTGCACGATCCCGTAGGCGATGAGCAGCCAACGGACCTTGACGAGGCCGAGCTCTAGGTGTTTCGCTTGCTCGAGATCTCGCCGCATGGGCGTCTCGTCTCCGAAGGCAGATAGAATCCTCGGCGCGAGCGGCTCCGCCAGGCCAACCGCTCTGCCCTACGTAAGCATGTTCGACACCCTAACGGACCGCCTGAACGGGGTTTTCAAGAAGCTTCGCTCGCGGGGGAAGCTCCACCCGAAGCAGGTGGACAATGCCCTCGCCGAGATGCGCACGGCTTTGCTCGAGGCCGACGTCGCCGTCGAGGTGGCGGATGATCTCCTCTCGCGCGTGCGTGGCCGTGCGCTCTCCGAGGAGGTCATGAAGAGCCTGACCCCCGGACAACAGATCGTGAAGGTCGTGAACGAGGAGCTGACCGTCACGCTCGGGGAGCATCGGCCGTTCATGCTCCCCCAGGCGCGGCCGGCCATCGTGATGATGGCGGGCGTTCAAGGGTCGGGGAAGACGACCGCCTGCGCCAAGCTCGCCCTGTTGCTGAAGAGCAAGGGCCGTCGACCGCTCCTGGTCGCTGCCGATCTGGAGCGACCGGCGGCCGTCGAGCAGCTGCGCACGCTCGGCTCGGAGATCGGAGTCCCGGTGTTCTCGGAGGGACGTGATCCGGTGAAAGTGGCCAAGGCCGGCGTGAAGGAAGCGGAGCGTCAGCAGGCCGATATCGTCATCATCGACACCGCGGGACGGCTGCACGTCGACGAGGACATGATGAAACAGGCTCGCCGGATCCGCGATGTCACGAAGCCGCACCATGTGCTGATGGCGTGCGACGCGATGACCGGCCAGGACGCCGTCGTGCAGGCC